>DUNX01000102.1 GCA_012839115.1 Bacillota bacterium | reverse complement strand
ATAATCACTTGGCTCCCGCGGTGGCGGGCGGTATTGAGAACCAACGGCGCCTGAAGGTTGACGGTGGCATCCTCCGGGCGGCCCGGCGGAATGGTGACAATCGCCAAGAGCAAGGCGTCTTCTGCCGCAGTCAGTTCCAATTCTTCCGTTGCCGTATCATCCAGCTCGATTTCGTAACCCGGGCAGACCTCGTACGGTGTAATGACAATAAAGGCTACTTCCGGATTATCGACCGACTGGAGACAGCCAAAAAAGCCCTCTTCTTCCTGGAGGTAAACAAAGCGGCGTTCGCCGGGAAAGCCCGGCAGGCCCTGGGGGAAAAAGAAGATCTTTTCCTCCGCCACTTCAATTTCGTTATAGAATTTTGTATTAATTTTCATTCTGTTCCCACCTTAACATCGGTTCTCCCGGATCAGCGCAGATAGTTGACTAATGTGGTTTGGAGAATGCGGGCGCTGGTCGCCAGCGCCGCTTCGTAAACGTGTTCGTGCATTTTCAGGCGCATCACCGCTTCAGCGATATCCGTGTCTTCATTCTTACTCAGCAGCCCGCTGTAATTAACATCCATAATATCCAGGCGCTCAATATTCCTTTCCAAACGGTTGGCCTTGGCGCCCAGTGCGGCACGGACAATCAGAATCTGGTCCAGCCGTTGCTCCAGCACGCCCAAATCCCCGGAGACGCTTTCATGTTCCATATTCCTGAGATGGGCTTCCAAATCATCAAGCTCGTTAAAGATGTCGCCAAAGACCTCCGGGCCGGGGACGCTATACTCCAACAGCACGCCGGTTCCGACCTCCGCCAGCAGGGGCCGGTTATCACCTTGGTAATTGAAGCTATCGTCATAAGGAGGTGTTTTGGTCTGTTGCCCGGCGAAAAGATAACGGTTTTCATGCCTGGTATTGGCGACTTGCCATATGTGGTTCTTGAGTTCATTGACTTCGATCGCCAAGGCGTCCATGGAACTCTGCGGGAGGGTCGAGTTGGCCCCGTAAACCGCAATCTCCTTCAACCGGTGCATGACTTTGGTCAACTCATCAAGCAAGGAGTCGGTGGTCTTCAGCCAGGCGATGGCGTTCTCCCCATTCTGTTTGTACTGTTCTATTTCCCTGAGGCCATTGCGCAGCTTCAAACTGATGGCCAGGCTTACCGGGTCATCGGAGGGATAATGAAGCCGTTTTCCGGAAGAAAGCTCCAGGTAATTGCGGTCCAAACGCCGGAGGGAACTGTTGATATCCCGCAATACCCTTCGGTTGATGGTGTTCTCGGTCACCCGCATTTTTCTCACCCCTTATCTAACCCGTTTTACCGGCAAAAGCGCTTCGCGCACGCGCGCGCTACCGGCCGACAATACCGGTATTGGCGATCAGGATCTGCAACATTTCGTCCACAGCGGTGATCATCCGGGAAGCCGCGCTATAGCTGTTTTGAAATTTTATCAAATTAACCATTTCTTCATCCAAAGAAACCCCGGCCACCGACTCCTGCCGGTTTTGCAGGTGGTGGATAAGGGCGTTTTTATTCTCCAGCATTGTGTTGGCTTTTTCCGCGTTAATGCCCAGCCTGACAATGAGCGTCTCATAGTAATCGGTAAGGGTGGCGGTACCGTTGTTCATCAAAAAGTCGTTGTTGAGCACCTTGGCCAGGCGTATGGCGTTATCCCCGTTCCCCGGCGCCCCCGCCCCTCCTCCGACGTCGATGGAAGCGGCAATATTATTAAGGTCATTCATAATCTCTATGGTAATTCCGATGTCATAAGCGCCGGTTCCACTGAAAAAGGCCAAATTGTGCGAGCCGTTCAGCCCATACCCGGCTGCGTGTACCTGGTTAAACTCTTCAATCAGTGTGGCAGCAAACTCATTGAGCGCGTTCATGTTAAAGGCGACCTCTTCGTCCCTCATCTCCAGCAAGCCTTTGAGTTCGCCGCCGCGCAGGTCCACCCGGTGGCCGGTTTCCGCCCAGACCACATCGACTAAACCTTCCCGTTCCGGGTTCGCGACAAAGTCCAGGGAATTGCTGTGGTCCCCCGAGACCAGCAACGACCCGGAAATGGTAATGGTATACCTCTGCAGATGGTCGGTTTGGACAGAGATGTTGGTCAGACCGGCCAGTTCCTGGACGAGGAGTTCCCGCTTGTCCAGGAGATCGTTGGGGTTGTCACCCACAGCGGTTACCTTCCCAATCTCGTCATTCAGGGCGGCGATCTGCTGGGCCAGGCTGTTAATCCTTCCCCCAATAATCTTTACCTGACCGTCGATATCCCGCTGGAGGGTTTGTAATTGGCTATAGGTATGACGGAGCATATCTGTAAAAACAATCCCCGTCTGCTGGATCACCGAGCGGATGGCCATATCTTCGGGACGGAAAGACAATTCCTGAAGGTTTTTCCAGAATTTATTGAGATGAGCGGCGATTCCTTCGTCGGAGGGTTCGTTCAGAATCACTTCTAGTTGTTCCAGGTTACTCTGGCGTGCCTTCCACTGTCCCTGATTGGTACTTTCCTTACGGATCTGGACGTCGACGAATTCATCCCGCATGCGCAGGATCTCCGCGACCTCCACCCCGGTTCCGATCTGCCCGGCAGTGGCCGGCCGTTGAAAGGATGGTATGGTGTAAGGTCTCGTGGCCGTCAAATTTGCCACCTGCCGGGAATAACCGGGGGTGTCGGCGTTGGCGATGTTATGTCCGGTAATCTCCAGAGCAAGCTGTTGTGCACGTAACGCGCGCAGTCCTACTTCCAAACCGCCAAATGTGGAACGCATTTTTTTCACCCTCTCATGTCAATCAATGAATTGACGGTGGGCGTTTCTTTTATACCGCCGGTTCCGTAAAGGGACGAGTCGGGCTGCCCCTGGAAAAGCTGGAGGGAAAACCGGATATAGGCAAGGGAATCTTCAATCAATTCGTGGTTAAAGAAGTTCATCTCCCGGATCTGCCGGGCCAAAAACTCCCTCTCCATCAGGAGTTCCCTGATCCCCGGCGCCGGTTCCCCGGGTACTTCTTCGTCAAGGGTTCCCAGGGATTTAAACTTGGCCAGTTCCTCTTCTTCCTCTTGGATTATTCCCGGCAACGCCTTCAGATCTTCTTTAAGCAAAGCCTCCCGCTTCCGTCCGGCCAGGCGGTAAAGGGTTTCCAGGATCCCGATCTGGGCCTGCAAGCCTTCACGGTATTCTCTAATAATATTATCATTAGTGTTATCACTATTCATCTTGCTCACCTGCGACAATCCGGTCTACCAGGCTCCGGACGATCATCCTGTGGGCAACCTCATTGCTGTCCACCTGATAGGTGCCGTTGGCGATGGCCTCTTTGATGGTGGCGACTTTTTCCGAACGCACCTCCGGTGTCTTGTTAATAATCTGCCGTATGGTACTCAATTCTTTCGCCTCCCGGGAAATTTCCAATGAATCTTTGCGGGAAACAGCCGTCTTTTCCTCTTCAGGGAGGTTTTTTCGAGTACCAGAAACACCGTAAGCCTTAATAATCGACTTCACCTGCTGGCTGGAGATAATCATTACATACAGCTCCTTTACCCCGAAATAACGCCGCGAAAACAGACCTTCTCTTTCATATTATTTATCGGTCCCTGGCGCTGAATGTTTAGATATATTTTGTTGCAAAAAAGTTACTTTCCTGACAAACGCCCTGAGCGGTAAAAACGATACAGCACCGAGCGTTCAACCCCTGTCTCCCTGCCAATCTCAAAAAGGGTGGCCTTGGGGTTTTTCTCCAGATAAGACCGGACCTTGTTAAAATCCGCCAGTTCCTCAGGAAGGCATTCCCGGCAGACTTCATGATTGAAAAAGGAAAACAATTTCCCGCAACGCCGGCAGTTTCGTAAAATCATAAAACCGCCCCTTCATCTTTCTGAAATTTCTATTCTGATTCCTATCTCGTCTCGTCCGGCACCCCTAAGGCAGCGGTCAGGCATTCCACCCGGCGGGCTCCGGCCAGTAACAATACACGGGCGCACTCGGAAAGGGTATAACCTGTTGTACAAATATCATCCACCAGTAACAGCCGCTTCCCGGCCACCTCCCGGCAGTTGACAACGAGAAAAGCCCCGGCCACGTTTGTCTTGCGTTCACGACGCCCGAGTCCGCTCTGGCTCTTCGTAAACCTCGTACGGACCAGCGTCTCCGTGAAGACGGGCACCCGTAACGCTGCAGCCACTGGTTTGGCCAGTAAAAGCCCTTGGTTATAACCCCGGGCCGCCAGTCTTTCCGGAGGCAACGGTACGGGGATCACCGCATCGATCCGGTCATACACCGGATCGTTCTCCACTGCCACGGCAAGGAGTGAACCTACTGCCGTGGCTAAATCAGGACGGAAACCATACTTCACAGCCTGAAGGATCTCTCTCATATATCCTTCGTAGACCGCAACCGCTTTCATCTGCTGGTAGTAGCGTTTTTCCCCCCGGCAATGCCGGCACGAAGCGGCAAGCCCATGCCTTGCTGTGGTATCCCCTTCCTGCCAGGGGCGTCCACAGCGGGGGCAAAGGGGCGGTGCCAGGAGGGGAAAGCGTTCCAAACAAGCCCGGCAGAAAGCAAGCCGGGGGTAGACCGGTTGGAACTCCCTGCCGCACGCCGGACAAAACGGCTGGGGCGGAAAAACCAAATCGCAGAGGGCGGATACGGCTGCGGTGAACAAACCTTCTATTTTTTCTATCGGCAAAAGTTTCTCTTTTCTAAACAGGTTAATTGCCATGGCTTGTCCCCTGTTTCAAAAAACCCAATTTTTCGGCTTCTTTGTTCATCCCGGCGATCCAGAGCCGTGCTTTCTCCATCGGCCGGGAGATTTGTTCCCCAATGAAGATCACCTCACCAAATGGAGCCGCACTGCTCCGGCCCACCCTCCCCGCAATCTGGACCAAGGTCTCTGTGGTAAAAATCTCCTCCCGGTCGGCGTAAAGAACGATTACATCAAGACGGGGAAAGGTCAGACCCCTCTCCAGCAGGGTGGTGGTGGCCAGGACCTGCAGGCGGCCGCAGTCGAAAGCCTGAAGCTTCCGGTCTTTATGCTCATCCCGGCTGTGGATAAAATCGACAGCCGGTAACAGCCCGGCATTTTTGAGGGCACGGCCCGCCTTTTCGGTCAACCGGACCGTGGGGAAGAAAAGCAAAACCTGGCGGTTTTTCTCCCCGGCCTGCCGGAGAAAGGAGAGCACCTCCGGCGGTGGTAGCCAATTTTCCGCTTCTGCCGGCGGCAGGGGGTGTTTACAAAGGACCGGCACGGGTAAGGGATGACCGTGGTGTCGCAGAACCAGACGGGAAAGGCCGATTTCGCCCCGGACGGCCTTCCTTCGCCATTCTTCATCAGGGGTGGCGGTCATGTAGATTAATTTTCCCCCGGGCAAGAGCGCATTGGCCAGCGCACCGGTGAGCATCCTGTTCTCCCGGTAAGGATAAGCATCGGCCTCATCGAGGATAGCCAGGTGAAAAAAGGGAGTAAACCTGAGGAGTTGATGGGTGGTAGCCACCACCAGGCCGCCGCCGGGGCGTTCCTGTTTCTTCCCGCCATAAAGGAGGGTGAATTCCAATCCGGGGAAGCAGTCCTCCACCCGCTTGCCCAGGTCTTTTGCGATCTCCCGGCGTGGGACCGTCAATAGGACCCTTTTTCCTTCACTCAACGCCCGGTGGATTGCGAAAAAGACCACCTCGGTCTTGCCGGCCCCGCAGACCGCCCAGATCAAAAAAGACCGCAACTCCTCCCGCTCCCAAAAAGCAAGAACTTCCCGGGCCGTCGCCTTCTGCCAGGGCGTCAATTCCGGCAAAACCAGCGGTAATTCACTGGTTGCGGAGACTTGCCGGATCCCCTCCCCCGGGCTTTCCAGGAGGCTCTCTCCGGAGCTCTCCTGGGGACTCTCCCCTGGCTCCTGGACTCTCTCTCCTGAGCTCACTCCGGGGCTCTCTTGGCGGCTTTCCCCAAGACTCTCCCCGGGGCCTTCCCCAAGACTTCCCCTGAGATTCTCCTGAGGGCTCTCCTTGAAGCTCTCCCCGGGACTCTCTTCGCGGCTTTCCCCGGGGCTTACCTGGGCAGTTCCCTTCGGGGAAACCGGGGAAGCCACCGCCAATAACGCTCCCCGCCGGCAATAGAGGGGTTGCAGGCTGGTCACGGGGCCCAAAGCCAGGCACGACCCGCAGACCCGGCAGGGCAGGGGGGCTTCCGGGTAAAAATCTTCCAGGATCCGGTGTTCTTCACCACAACGCCGGCACCGGAAACGGCCGTCTGTAGTCAATCCCACACCGGCTAAACGTTCCACCCGGCCATCTAAAACTTCGAGATGAACTAGGAATTCCAAGGCCCCCTCCATCACTGCCAGTCCCATCCGGGACAACGAACCCGCAATCTCCCGCAGGGAATACAACCGGCCGGCCAGAACCTGCGGGAGCAGGCGGGCAAAACTATCCCTTTTCCCAAAAAGGCCAGGAAAAACCGGCCGGTCTGGCGGTTCAAACCAACGGCCCGTTCCTTGCCAACCCCGGTTCCGTGCTATTTTACAGATTATTCGTCCTGTTTTTGAGGGGGAAAACGGGCGCCCGCGACCACCAACCGTCAAGAGAGAGGCCAGTTCCTGGCAGATCGCTTCCGCCAACCATAAAGGAAACGGCCGTTCCCAGGCGATCACCTTATAATAATCCGTGCCTCTGCTCCACTCCTTCTCCAGGCCGGGATCGGGAGAGACGACCGGTACCGGTTCCCCGTCCCCGGAGAAAAGAAGGGTGAGAAAATATGGCCGGACCAGCATTTGTTACCCGCCCCCGGTTTTTTCTTCCTCCGCCAGCCTGCGCAAAACCTGCGCCAGGCGGGAGTTGCGGTTTTCAATCCGGTCGTTTTTTACTGCAATGGAAAGGGCTTTCCAGGTGCCAACAAGAACCAGCATCTTTTTTGCCCTGGTGACGCCGGTGTACAAGAGGTTTCTCTGGAGTAAAAGGTAGTGTTGGGTGGTCAAAGGCATTATGACCACCGGGTATTCGCTGCCCTGGCTTTTATGGACAGAAATTGCATAGGAAAGGACCAATTCGTCAAGGTCGGCATCTTCATAAACGACCTGCCGTTCTTCCCGTCCTTCCGGAAACCCCACCACCAGCTGTTCCTCTTCCGGATCCAGCTGGATTATGCGGCCCATATCACCGTTGAAGACCATCTTCTGATAATTATTCCGTACCTGCATAACCTTGTCGCCCAACCGGAAAGTCTTCCCCCCGTATGCCAGTTCCGGCCGGTTGGCAGCCGGGGGGTTAAGCGCTTCCTGGAGTAAAATATTGAGGTGGTCCACCCCGCTGACGGATTTCCGCATTGGGGAAAGGACCTGGATATCATCGATGGGGTCGCAATTTAAATAACCGGGCAGGCGTGTTGCGGCCAGGCTGATAATCTCCCGGGTGATCGCCTCCGGGTCTTCCACCTTAATGAAGAAGAAATCAGCGGCATTCTTGACCTCCGGAAGCTGTCCCTGGTTGATCCGGTGGGCATTGGTAATGATTTTACTCGCCTCGGCCTGGCGGAAGATGGTCCGCAGGCGGACGGTGGGCAAAATTCCCGAGGCAATCAGGTCGCGTAAAACCGAACCCGGGCCGACCGGGGGTAACTGGTCCTGGTCCCCGACGAGAATCAACCGGGCGCCCAGGGGAACCGCTTTGAGCAGCCGGTAGAAGAGAGGCAGGTCGACCATGGAAACCTCGTCGATGATTACCACATCCGCTTCGAGCGGCCGTTTTTCATCCCGGCCATAACGAAAGCCGGAACCGGGAGTATACCCGAATTCCAACAGCCGGTGAATGGTTTTGGCTTCATCTCCGGCCGCTTCTGCCAGCCGCTTGGCCGCCCGCCCGGTAGGAGCCGCCAAAACCACCGCCAACCCGTGACGGTGAAAGAGTTGCAAAAGGCTCTTGATTGTCGTGGTCTTGCCTGTTCCGGGCCCGCCGGTAATCACCAGCGTCCCCTCGCGGCAAGCGGTTTCCACCGCCCGGCGTTGTTCCGGGGCGAGTTCAGCCACCATCTGCAATAATTCTTCATCAATGGAAAGCTTTTTCTTAGCGCAGCCGGCAAAGCCCCGTGTTAAAGCCACCAGTTTTTCTGCGGCCCCCCGTTCATTTTGGTACAAAGCGGCCAGATAAAGGAGGCCTTCCTCCCGGCGTATCTCATTGCTCCGGGCCAGGTTCTCCACGGCCACCCGGAGATCCTCAAGGGAGACCCCCAGTTCTGTGGCGGTTCGCGGCAGAAACTCCTCTTCAACGGCGAAAACATGCCCGTCATCGGCATGACGTTCCAAATAGTAGATGAGCCCCGCCCGTACCCGTTCCGGAGCGGCCGGGTCGGTTCTCCCGGTCAAGCGCGCGATCCGGTCGGCGGTCCGGAAACCGACCCCAAAAAGGTCCTGTGCCAGGCGGTAAGGGTTACCCCTGATAACCTCCACCGTTTTCTCCCCATAATAGCGGTAGATCTTTGCCGCCAGGGCCGGTGTTATTCCCAAACCGCGCAGGAAAACCATCACCCGGCGCATATTCTTCTGGGCTTGCAAGCCCTGGATAATCTTCGCCGCTTTCTGGGGGCCAATCCCCTCCACCTCTTCGAGTCTTTCCGGTTTTTTTTCGATAACCTCCAGAGTGGCAAGGCCAAATTTTTTCACGATTTTTTCGGCGGTCACCGGGCCGATCCCTTTGAGCAACCCGGAACCCAGATAACGTTGGATCCCCTGACGGGTTACCGGCGGCAACACTTCATAACTCTCCACCGTGAACTGCTGGCCGTAAGAGGGATGAATATCCCAATTGCCGTTGAGTTTTACCTCCTCGCCCGGATGGATGCTGGAAAGAAGGCCGACCACAGTGATCAGATCCTTCTCTACCTGCAGCCGGGCAACGGTAAAACCGCTTTCTTCATTTTGAAAAACAATCCGTTCGATAATACCCTCAAGTTCCGGCATAAGGGTCATACACCCCCGGTAACCTTTTTATGATCTTCACCGCCAAAAACCCGTTGAGCCAACCGGAAGGGATAGCCAGGAGAAGCAACCACGGCAAAAAGACGAACACTCCCGTACCTGGGAGGAGCAGGTGAAGAACGAGCAATTGCCCGCAGTTATGGGCGGCCGCCCCCAAAATACTGAGGCCCACCGGGCTAAAAAGCCCCGGCGCCAAACGCCGTACACCGCCCATGACCAACAGGGCGGCTATCCCTCCGCCCAGGCTAAGGGCAAAAGGCAACGCCAAAAACGTCCCGGTCAACAAAGAGGCGAGAAAAATCCGGCAAAAAGTAACGGCCCAGAGAAAACCCGGAGTTTCGGTGCAAAGTACCACCACAGTCACAAGATTGGCCAGGCCGATCCTGGCGCCAGGCAACGGAATCACCAGGCCCAGAGGGACGAGATAGGTTTCGAGCAAATTCAGGGTAAGGCCCAAGGCTGTATACATGGCCAGCCTGACCAGAGTCCCGGTCTGCAAATTTCTCAGATCAACTGCTCCTTTACATGTCTTCCTAGTCTTGCTTGACTTTTCTTGGCTTAGCTTTTCTTAGCTTAACCTCTCTTGGCTTGGTTTTTCTTCTATTCCCGGCTTCTACCGGCTCTAAGTTGCTTGAAAAACAAAAGAGCCCACCGGGCGCACACGCCCGCTTCGGACAGGGGTTTTCTTTCTGCTTGTACTTAACGATAATAGGCCAGGCTCTCCAATTCCAAGGTCACATCGGTAGTATGGACCCGGACATGGCCGGGCGCGGAGAGTTTCCCCGGGGCAAAATTCAAAAACGCCCGGACCCCGCTTTCTATACAAAGGTGGAAAATATCCTCGGTTACCTCCGCAGGTACCGCCAGGATGATGATGGAGATGTTTAACTGGCGAATCATCTCCGGGAGTTTCGCCACAGAATAAATGGGGACATCCGAGAGACGCTTACCTATTTTCTGCGGGTCAATATCAAAAGCGGCTACAAGTCTGAGCCCGTTCCCATTGGGGTCTTCCTGCGGTTTATGATAATGGATTAATGCTATTCCCAAATTGCCGACTCCCACTAATCCCACGTTTACCTGCTGATTCAACCTGAGAATCCGGCGTAGTTCTTCCCTGAGATAGAGGGTATTGTAGCCAACCCCCTGCTTGCCAAAGACGCCGAAAAAACTTAAATCCTTGCGCAGTTGACCCGGGGTGACGCCGCTCTGTTCTCCCAGTTCATGTGAGGAAATAATCGGCGTTTCCTCTACATCCAGTTCTTCAAGAACCCGTAGATAAAGAGGTAAACGCCGGACAACAACGTCCGGAACCTTCCGCCCGCCCACTTCTTTCCCCTCCTTAAGTTCTGTTCCTTTCGACATTTTGCCCTTTATTTCCTCCTCCCCCTGTGCGCGCAGAACTCCGCCTCTTTGTCCTGCAGGCATTTCATACAAGGATTTTTTTCTCCGTTTTTCCTCCTCACCCTGTCTTAGCTTTTCCTGTGCAAACTTATCCTGTGCGCCCCGGTCTTATCCGGTACGCCCCGGTCTTTTCCTGCAAGACTAAATTTTTCTCCGCAACTTCTTGTGCTAAAATTGCCAACCGGCGCATATTCTTAAAAGAATGAAAACCTCGCAAAAACCGGAGGGAAAAATGGAGAAGACCCCAAAAAAGGTCCCTTTGCGCCCGGAAAAAAACACCGATACCCTCCTCCTTCTGAGCCTGGCCACTTTAACCCTGTTCACCGGTGTTCTTTTATTTTCCAGTGATTCTGTTTTTTTCCGCCGCTATTTTCACTTTGATTCCCGGCTGGCCGGAGTTTTTTTTACCAGCACTATTCCCGGATTCCAGCAGGTTATTACCGAATCCGATCCGGATCTCGTCTTGGAACAAAGAAAACTTGATCTCTTCCTCTATTTCTTGGTTGGCATCAGACATCCAACCCCGCAGGAGTTGTTCCGGGTGCAACTGCCGGTAACCACCTTTTATCAACAGAAAAAAAACCTGGTCCCCGTATCCGGCGCCGGAGTCTCCCGGTTGCAACCTCCGGCCGGCGGGAAAAAACCTCCGGAAAGACCTGTCCCGGCCATTCCCTCCCCGGCGCCCGCCCCGCCCCGGGAGATAGAAAAACCAACAGCCGGGCCCCGGGTCTTAATCTTTCATACCCACACTTCCGAATCATACCTTCCGGCCAGTGGCAAAACCCACCAGTTTAACGGGAAGGGCGATATTGTCCTCGTAGGAAAGCACCTGGCGGAGACGATGGAAAGCAAATACCGGATCCCTGTCCTGCATTGTGACACCATCCATGATCATTACCCATTCAGAGATTCCTACCAGCGTTCCCTGACAACCGTCGAGGAGTACCTGGAACGCCATCCGGAGCTTGATGTCATCCTCGACATCCACCGGGATGCAACTCCCGGTTTGGAACACCGGGTCATGATCCGGAACCGCCCGGCGGCAAAGATCGTTCTGGTGGTGGGAACCGACCGTCTCGGCCTCCAGCACCCAAAATGGGAAAAAAATCACCAGTTCGCCATGGAACTGGTGGATGCGATAAACCGTGCTTATCCGGATCTGGCCCACCGGGTGATCCTCGCCGATGCCCGCTACAACCAGCACCTGCATGAAAAAGCAGTCCTGGTGGAGATCGGCAATGAAAAATCCACCCTGGAAGAAGCCTTGTACTCCGCAGAACTCTTCGCCGAAATCCTCGCCTCGTACCTCGATCCCGCCGCAACCCTGCAGAGCTTCTCGCTCTGACTCGGCACTCGGTACTCGGTACTCGTCGCTCGTCACTCGTACCTAAAGCATGCCGTTGGAGACCAGCGTCGTTCGTGTTCAAGTGCCCCGTTGGAATAAAGCACCCAAAATAGGCCCAGCCCGGCGCTCAACCCCAGCGCGCCGGGGGGCTGCCCTTGCCGGATTGCCGGCTGGCCCATACCCGGTTTCCTTCCCACCGAGCCTTAGCAGCTCGGCCGGATTCCTTGGTCCCGGTTTCCCGGTGACCACGCCGGTTTCGAGCACCGCCCGCACCGAGTAACGACGTCATGCGCCGGTGATTCGCGCGCATACGCGCGCGCCGCCGTGTCTGCCGGCAATCCGGCAAAAAACCGTCAGTCCTCCCTACTCTACACTACACCCTGCTGCTTCCTGTCTCGCAGTAAACCTCTACCGTCTCCCCGGCCGCCGCCGGCGGAATGGTCTTGCCTTGGATCTCCTTACCATTGACCACCAGCCGGTACGCGCCGGAACGCCGGTTATTGATATGAATACGGTACTCGGCCCCGCGGAACTTCCGGAAAACCCGGACCTCCTTAAGCCCCGCCGGGAGGCAGGGATCCACCACCAGCCCGTCAAAATCCGGGCGGATACCCAGCAAGTATTGGGTAGCAGCCACATAACTCCAGGCGGCGGTCCCGGTCAGCCAGGAGTTTTTCGCCTCGCCGTGCCGGCGGGCAGCGGAACCGGCAATCATCTGCGCATAGACATACGGCTCCATTTTATACAGGTCAAGAGAATCTTCCCGGTAGGCAGGGGTAATCTTCCGGTAATAGGCAAAGGCCTCCTCCGCCCGGTCCAGCTTTGTCTCGGCAATAATCACCCAGGGATTGGCATGAGAGAAGATCCCGGCATTCTCCTTATACCCCGGCGGATAAGAAGTGATCTCCCCCATCTCCCGGCGGTAATAAGTAAAGGCCGGGCCGTGCAGTTCGATCCCATAGTCGGTAGCAAGGTGTTTTTTCACCGACTCCAGGGCCTTCAAGGCCGACCCGTCCTCCATACCGATCCCCGCCATAACGCAAAAGCCTTGCGGTTCGAGGAAGATCCGCCCTTCCTTATTCTCCTTGCTCCCCACCTTGCGCCCGCTGTCGTCATAAGCCCGGAGAAACCACTCGCCGTCAAAACCGTACTTCATCACCGTCTCCCGCATCCGCCGGCCCTCTTCTTCCACTGCCGCCGCCTCCTCTTCCAAGTGCAAACGCCGGCAGACCTCCGCGTATTGCGCGGTAATCTCAACAAACATTGCGGCGATAAAGACCGACTCCGCCGTCCGCCCTCCCCGGAATTTGCCGCTTTGGAACGATTCATCCGGGTCGTCGGAGAAGGTATTCAGGTTAAGGCAGTCATTCCAGTCGGCACGGCCAATCAACGGCAGGCCGTGGGGGCCCAGGTTGTCCCGGACATGCTGCAACGACCGGCGCAAATGCTCATGCAGGGTGGCGACTTGCTCCGGGTTGTTATTAAAAGGCACCTCTTCCTCGAGGATACTATAATCGCCGGTCTCTTTGATATACCCGATCACCGAATAGAGGAGCCAGAGCGGGTCATCATTAAAACCGCTGCCAACATCGGCATTCCCTCTTTTTGTCAACGGCTGGTACTGGTGGTAGGCGCTGCCGTCCGGAAACTGGGTGGCCGCCAAATCCAGAATCCGTTCCCTGACCCGGTCAGGGATGAGGCACGCCGCCCCCAGGCAATCCTGGTTCGAGTCGCGAAACCCGATCCCGCGGCTGATCCCCGACTCAAACAGCGAGGCGCTGCGGGCCAGGTTAAAAGTGACCATACACTGGTAGGGATTCCAGAAATTCACCATCCGGTTGAACTTGTCATCCGGGGTCTGGACCTCGAACACCGACAGAAGCTCCTGCCAGTAACCTTTCAATTCCTCCAAGGCCTCTTCCACCCGGGCGCTACTGGAAAACTCCTCAAGCATGCGCCGGGCGACGCTTTTATTGATCACTCCGGGTTTCTCCCATTTTTCTTCCGGAGGGTTCTCCGCGTAACCGAGAACAAAGATGAGGTCCCGGGACTCCCCGGGGGCGAGGTTTACCTCCAAGCAATGGGCGGCAATGGGCGACCAACCCTCCGCCAGCGAATTGCCGGGGGTTCCCTCTTTTACCGCCCGGGGTTCCGCAAACCCGTTATCCGGCCCGAAAAACGTCTCCCGGTCAGTATCAAAACCGGCAGGCTGGTGGTTAACCCCGTAAAAAGCATAATGGTTCCGGCGTTCCCTGTACTCGGTCTTGTGGTAAATTACGCCCTCCTCCACCTCTACTTCGCCGGTGTTCAGGTTCCGCTGGTAATTGGTCATATCGTCAAAGGCGTTCCAGAGACAGAATTCCACCAAAGAAAAAAGCTTTAGCGAAGCGGCGGTCTCCCGCAGGTTCGTGATGCGGACCCGGTGTACCTCGCAATTCCGGTCCGGTGGGACAAAGAACAGGATCTCCGTCTTGATCCGGTCTTTGCTCCCCTGGATCTTCGTATAGCCCAGACCGTGACGGCATTCAAAATGGTCCAGCCCGGCCTTGACCGGGCGCCAGGCGGGCGACCAGACTTTCCCGCCTTCATAAAGGTAAAAATAACGCCCGCCGGAATCCGGCGGCATATTATTATACCGGTACCGGGTAATCCGCCGTAACCGGGCGTCCTTGTAAAAGCAATAACCGCCGCCGGTATGGGAGATCAGTCCAAAAAAATCCTGTGTTCCCAGGTAATTAATCCAGGGGAAAGGCGTCTGTGGGGTGGTGATCACGTACTCTCTGTTGGCATCGTCAAAATAACCGAATTGCAAGGCGGTAATCTCCTTTCAAATTTTATATTGCCCAGAAAAGGGCTGATTGCCCGTTACCCGTTACCGGGAGTCGGAGCGCAGGCGCCGGGCGGTACAGGTGTGAAATCATTAGGTACAGTTGCGAAGTCACCGGCGGAGACCGGCTGCTTCCCTTTTGGCAGCATGCCCGGTGGTCGTCCCGCGGATCACCAGTTCACTCCGGAGATAGCGCCCAGGAAGCTTCGCCCTTGTTCCAATCTCCCGCTTCTTTCGCAGGATAACCAAGAGCATCTCGGCGGCTTCGGCGCCAAGTTCATGGAGTCTGGAATTGACGGCACTGAGATCCGGTTCGATAGCCCTGCTGAAAGGGAGATCATCCCCGGCCATAAGGTCGATTTCAACGCCGGGGGTCAACCCCTCCTTGCGTAGTCCCCTCATAAGCCCCCAGGCCATCGGGTCACTGGCGCAAAAGATCGCTGTCGGACCTGGATCCTTGCTTAAAAACCATCCTGCGGCCTGTTCAGCAAAGTTCACGGTATAGTCCCCCTCCAATACCAGGTGGTGGGGGAATTCCAAACCCGCCTCTGCATAGGCTTTCAAACAGCCCGCAATCATGCTTTGTTTATCGGGGGCCAAAAACCGCGCCGGTTCAGTAATAAACCCAATCCAGCGGTGTCCCAGGCTGAGCAGGTACTTTGTGGCCAAATACCCGCCGGAAGGAGCATCGATCTCCACAAAATTATATTCCTGCTCCGGGTAACATTTCCCCAATGAAACATAGGATAAACCCTTTTCCTCAAAATCCTTGGCTAGGGTTTCCACTCCCTCCATGGCGTAAAGGATCAACCCGTCCACTTCCCTATGCTTCAAGAGCCTGTTGACTTCAAAAAGCGCTTCCCGGCCGCTATTGGGGACCGAGAGAATCAAATTGTAGTCTTCGCCGGTGAGGACATTATGGGCGCCTTTTAACTGTTCCAACTGGCCCGGGTCGCGAAAAACAAAATCCGAACCGTAAGGAACAACATAACCCACATTATTGGTGGTCTTCTGTTTAAGGCTTTTGGCGATGGCATGGGGATAATAATCAAGCAGGCGGATGGCTTCCAAAACCTTATTTTTTGTCTCTTCGCGCACATGCCTGTTGCCATTAATCACGCGGGAAACCGTCTTTGGAGAAACACCGGCTTTTTTCGCCACATCGTAAATAGTAGCCATTTTATCCCTCCGGGGCAGTTTGTCATCGATGTCAATCTACCACAAAAAATTGGCCGGCGCCAGTGATAAATACCGGCAAATTTATGGATTCCAGATGCTTAAGAATATTTATTTCCCATCTTTTCCTTTTCCAGTTTAAAATCTTTCCTTTCCTCCCTATTTCTCCCTGTCATCGATGATCAGCAACCGGTAACGGCCGGTACCCGCCAGGCGGCGGTCAAGCTTCCTGATGAGAAGGAATGCCAAAGCCATTAGGGAAAAACCGGCCAGCGCCCCTCCGGCCTCCCCCAGTCCGGAAAGGCCCAGGCGGGAAAAGAGGTAGTCTGCCGCTGCGTACCCGCCAAAGAAAAAAATAAGCGGAACCAGGTAGAGCAAGAAAATACCCCGGAGAAAACCGGATTTCTCCATCCCCACCCACACCCGGTCGCCCGGTTGCAGACAGCGTCCAGGAGGAGCCGGGAGGGAAACCTCGGTCTCAAGATTCCCCATTATGCTGCAACCCCCGCAATTTTTGCAAGATGTGGCACAGGCGGATGAGCGACGAAAACGGACCCGGACCGTATTTTTTCCCACGGCAGTCACGCGGGCTTCGGCCCGCAGATACCCGTTCTCCCTCCCCAAATTCTCTTTTCCCCCTTTCTCCTCTTCCGCCACTGCGATAAAGCTTACGGGCAAGGCTATGTAAGTATTCAACTACCCTTCCTGCCATTTGACGAATAAACGACGGCGGCGGGGACCGTCAAATTCACAAAGGTAAACCCCTTGCCATGTCCCCAGGCGGAGCTCGCCGTCGACAACCGGCAAGGTCAGGGAAGGCCCCATTAAAGAGGCTTTTATATGCGCCGGCGAGTTTCCCTCCCTATGCCGGTACTCACCGGAGGCGGGCGCCAGCCGGTCAAGGGCAACAATCAGGTCATGGACCACATCGGGATCGGCGTTTTCATTGATGGTCAGACCAGCAGTAGTATGCGGGACGAGCAAAAATCCCACCCCGTTTTGGACTTTGCTCCGGCGAAGGTCCTCCTGGAGTGCACCGGTGATTTCGTAAAAATCCACCTGCCTTCTTGTGGAAAAACTCAACTCGTGCCAGATCTGAATCATCCCCCTTCTCTTGTGTTCTTTCTTCTTTTACTTACTCCGTGCCATTACGGGCATGAACTTGTCTCTCCGGAAACAACAACACGCGCATATGAATACCGGGTATCCGGACTCCTAAGCTGTGGGTCAGAGGGTCAAAATGGCAACACGCATGCAAATAAACGGGCGCGCGAACCGGTCCGGCTCAAAAATACTGGAAAGGGAACGCACGTGAACAACCGGTGCGTGAGAACGGGATTGGCTCACCAAGATATATTATATATTATAGATCAAATTCCCTATTTCACAACATTAAATATGGCGCGCGCACCCGCGCGCCATAATCCAGGACACGAGTCAATTCTGCCAGGCGTATTCCCAGCCGCGCCGGCGAAACCAGGCGACGAACCTTTTGATCCCCTCAGCCAAAGAAACCTTGGGCTTATAACCAAGAATTTCATAGGAATGACCCAAATCGGCCAAGGTTGCCGGGACATCTCCCGGCTGCAAAGGATAATGGGTAAGCAACGGCTTTTTCCCCAATTCTTTACTGATCATCGCCACTAGCCGGTTGACAGAGGTGGCCTCGGCACTGCCTAGGTTAAACAGGTCGTAGGAAAAAGGCGCTAAAAGGGTGCGCATGATCCCGTCGACCACATCGCTGATGTAGGTAAAGTCTCTTTTTACCTTGCCAAACCCGTAGACCGGCGCCTTTTGACCCTGGGCAATCAGCCTGGTAAAGAAATGAATGGCCATGTCGGGCCTTTGCCGCGGGCCGTAGACGGTAAAAAAACGCAAGCAGGCCACGGGGATCTGGTAAAGCTCGTGGTAAACCCGGCAAAACAGTTCCCCGGCCCGCTTTGCCGCAGCATAAGGAGAGAGCGGCCGGTCCACCCGGTCTGTCTCCCGGAAAGGCAGGGGACCGGCGCCGTAGACAGAGGAAGAGGAGGCAAAAATAAAGCGCTTAATCCCGTGCTTTACCGCAAATTCCAAGAGGTTTACCGTGCCTTTGATATCAACATCAACATATTCGAGGGGATCCAGGAGCGATTTACGGACCCCGGCCAAGGCGGCAAGGTGAACGATATCGGTTACAGCATGGCGCCTGCTTATCTTCTCCAGCAGGAGATAATCTCTGATATCGCCATGGTAAGAAGAGAACGCGGCCGCTTTCAGCAGCCCGCTGATATTCTTCCTTTTTAAGGCCGGCGCGTAATTGTCACTGAAATTATCAAGGCTGATAACTTCAGCCCCGTGCGCCAGCAAGGCCTCGCAAAGGTGGGACCCGATAAAACCGGCGCCGCCGGTAACCAAAATTTTCCTTCCGGAAAAACCGTGTTTTTTTGGCATAGCGCCAGGCGGGTTATTTTTCAAGGCCATTTTCCGGTTCACCTTTCCAGCCTCTCCCTACGCCCTGATAACGGAAGCCGTAACCACGCACCTCTTGCGGGGTAAAGATATTGCGCAGGTCAAGCAAGACCGGGGTATCCCCGGTATTCATCAGCTTTTTAACCCTCGCCAGATCAAGCTTCCGGTATTCCGGCCAATCGGTGGCGATTACCAGGGCGTCGGCACGGGTGACCGCTGCGTACGGGTCCTGGCAGCAGTTTATCCTGGCCCCAAAGACCTCTTTTACCCTTCCCAGCGCCATGGGGTCATGGACCTGAAGCCTGGCGCCGGCCGCCAACAGCCGTTCGGCAATGGCAACCGCCGGCGACTCCCGGAGATCGTCGACACCGGGTTTAAAAGCCATGCCCAAAAGGGCAATGGTCTTCCCTTTGAGACCGCCGGTGGCGCCCCGGATCTTCTTTACCATACGGCCTTTCTGCTGTTCATTAATTTTAACCGCGGTCTCAACAATAAGGACCCGCTGTCCGTAGCTGCGGGCAATATGAACGAGGGCTCTGGTGTCTTTCGGAAAACAGGAACCGCCGTAACCGGGACCGGCCCGCAGAAACTCCCCCCCGATTCGCTTGTCAAGGCCCATACCCCGGGCTACCGTATCAATGTCCACGCTTGCGGCTTCGCAAAGGTTGGCAATTTCGTTGATGAAGGAGATCTTCGTGGCCAAGAAGGCATTGGCCGCATATTTAATCAACTCGGCCGCTTCCGGAGTCGTCCAGATAAACGGGGTTCCATCGGCGATCAACCGGGCGTAGACCTTTTTCATGACCTGCTGTGCCCTGGTACTGCCGGTTCCCACGACCACCCGGTCCGGCTGGAAAAAATCGTTGACGGCTTTACCCTCCCGGAGAAACTCCGGGTTACTGACCACATCATAAGGGATTTCCCGGGTGAGATTTTCCTTGATTGCCTCCCACACCCGTTTGGCCGTGCCCACGGGGACGGTTGATTTATTCACAATCACCGTATACTTTTTGAGGTAAGGGGCAATCTCCCCTGCGGCCTTGAATACTTGTTGCAGATCCGCCGCGCCGTTCCGGAGGGACGGGGTGCCCACGGCAATAAAGATTACTTCCGCCCCGGCAATACTCTCATCGATTTTCTCCAGGAAAAGGAGTTTTCTCTTCCGCAGGCCGCCGGCGACCAGCGGCGCCAGGTCTTCTTCATAAAAAGGGATCGACCCCTCTTTTAAAGCGTTGACCTTTGCCGGGTCCTTTTCCACCCCGGTGACCGTGTGGCCAAACCCCGCCAGGCAGGCTGCTGTGACCAGTCCTACATAACCACAACCAATGACGGCAATTTTCATTGTAATCTCCCTTGAACTTTTGATTTATCTATACTATGGGGTAAGCCCGCCGGTTTTTCCGAGCCAAAGGGAGATTTTCCCGGGCGAAAAAAAGAAAACCGCTGAAAAGCGGTTTTTATAGCAAGGCCGCGCGCAAAACCGGAGTTTATCCCCTGCACGGCATACTCACGGGTTACCCCAGACCACCAAAATCTCCCTGGCCACCCGCGCCCAGCCAAATTTTCTTTCGGCAAAGGCCCGGCCTTTCTCCCCCATTTGCCGGCATAAATCCGGGTTATCCAAAAGAACAGCGATCTTTTCAGCGAATTCCCCCGGGTCCTCCGCGTTCTCCACCACCAGCCCGTTACCGCTGATGACTTCCGTATTCCCGCCCCGTTTTGTTGTGACAATGGGCAGTCCGGAAGCCATTGCCTCGTAGAGAACCCGCGCCAGGGGTTCCTGCCACTGGGAGGGGCAGACAAAAATATCCCCCGTCCAATACCAGTGGTGGATCTCTTCCGGCGCCACAAATTCCGTGGCCACCACCGGCACCCGGGAACGTTGGGCCAGGGCCTGGAGGTAGGCGACATATGCCGTTCTCTTGTTCTCCCCGTACCACTTACTCCCCACCAGCACCAGCGCGATCTTGTAATCCTTTTTCGCCAGGATCTGCACGGCCTCGATGAGAATGTCCGCGCCTTTCTTCGGTGAGAGGCGGCCTACAAAGAGGATGACCTTCTTCCCTTGCAACTGGTGTTTTTTCTGTAATGTCTCCCGGATCTCCTGCGCTTCCCCGGTGGCGGCAGGAGAAAACCTCTCCAGATCAACCCCTGAATAAACGGTACGCAGTTTCCCCGCAGCCTGGGGGTACATGGCCTGGATGGTACGGCCCACATAATTACTGACCGTGATGATCCGTTCTACTTGCTCAATAACCTTGGCGCCTTCGTCCGGAGCGATCTTCCGCGGGATAAACATATCATTATGCATGCTCAGAATGATCCTGGCCCCGGGTATGGCTTCCGCGACCGGGAGCACCAGCCGGGGACGGTTAAAAATATGGATCAGGTCGTAAGATCTCCCTTTCAGAAAGGCGGTAACCGACTTTTTATATGTCTTGAACGACCCGTCACTCTCCACCCTTTCATAGGTGATATTACCTTCTGTGTTACGTTTGGGAAGCGCCGGGTCCGTCCGCCCAAGGATGGTTAGCCGGTGGTGGCGGGCGAGGATTGGCGCAACCCCGGTGATATAGGCCTGGATGGCGCCGCCGCGGACCGGCGGTACCGGCAATTTTTCCGTTGCAATCATGAGGACATTCATTTTTTTCCCACCTTCCAGTCGCTTAACTCCTCCAGAACCGAGCGTTTGCTTTTTTCCCGTTCAAGCATTCTTCTCAACTCATTTTTGGTCTGGGCATTTAAAAAAGTGACCGGATCATAGACCACTTCCTTAATGAACTGGTAGAATTCGTTTGGCATTGCCAGATCAATCAAAAAAACCTCGTACAGGTCAGGTTCGATCGGGTTCGCCTCGTGGTAAGCGCTGATCATCCCTTTTACCCACTGGAGATCCCATTTTTCATCCATGCTGCTGCCGATTAATTTGCGCAGGTCACGAATGGGGAGATCGAAAATGACCCCGTCAAGGTCGATGACCCATACCCCTCCGGGACCAATTTGTGCGTTACCCCAGCCATAGTCCTGGTGGGCAAGGCCCCAATATTTTTCCCCGCGCGCTGCCAAACGGGCATAGGGTGAACGCTGTAAACGGGTTAATCCTTCGCGGGCCTGTTTTTCGAAGACCGCCAATGCCTTGAGTAACTCCGGTCCGGCGGGAGTATCATGATAGGCCTCGCCCAACCGGCGGAACCAGCCGAACTTGGTGATGACCTTTTCGTAATAATCCGGCCACCGGTTTAGCCTTGAAGAATACTCGGCCTCCGCCGGCGGTTGGTAACCGCGAGAAAGACGGTGAAATTCCCCCAGGCCGTAACAGATGGCCTGGGCGCCCTTCAGGTCCTTTCCGGCTTCTCTCAGCGATTCGATCCACTCGCAGACGATCCAGAGTTTCTTCCCCAGTTCCACAAATAACCGCCCGTCCTCAGTGGGGAGAAAAGCCGGGACGCGGGCCTTCTTCTTCACCAGATACTCTTGTGCCCAGATACTGAATAAGCTTCTTTCCGGCCGCCGGTGTAACAATTTAAGGCTGTAGTGACGGCCTTTTTCCGTGGCCACCTGCCAGATGGCCCCGCCTTTCACCGGCTTGGTGGCCACCACCATCCTGCTCTTGACTTTTAGATCATAATGGGCTAAAACACGGTCAGCGGCCTTTTCCAGCTGTGGTGGAACATAACCCTCCAACTTCTCCCAAGAGGCTGGGAAAAGTTCTTCCTTCTTCTTTTTCTCTCCTGTTGTATCCTTTTTTTTCCTTTTTTCCCCTTTGCGATTATCCTTCTTCTTCGCCTTTTCCTTTTTGGAAAGGCTGCTTTTTATGGCAGCCGGATGCCCGGCTTTTTTATCCTTCTTTTTTTTCTTCTCTTCACTTTCCAAGATCTTTTCCAGGACCTTTTGTTTTTCCAAGATCTTCTGTTTTTCCAGGAAAGCCTTGGAAATTCCTCTCCTCTGCGCGATCTTTTTTATCTGCTCTCTAGTCAGAGCCGGTGGTTTTTTCTTTTTTTCGGTGGTAGAAACCTTTTCGCGCCCGCGCACACCTGCGCGTAGGTCCGACGTCACCCTTTTCCTGGCCGACTTCTTGCCCATCGTCATCCCTGCCTTTTTGCATAATCGCGTCTATGCGCTTTAATCCGCCGGATAATTTAATATATTCGTTTGTTTGAAGGCTGGGACCGGCCTTAAAACACAAATACCTGCAGAACCCCTTGACATCCGGAATGGGAAAACTTAATATAAAAAGAAGCACGGTACCCATAAAGTCCGGCGCTTTCTACCGTACATAACGCGGCGTATTAATGCGCCGCGTTACAAGAATTTCAGCACGCACGGAACAGGAGAGGATAGTGGCATGAGTATCAAAGTGGCCAAATTCGGCGGGACCTCTTTGGCCTCCGCCGGACAATTCCGGAAGGTACAGGAGATCATCTCCGCCGACAAGGGACGGCGTTACATTATCAATTCCGCTCCGGGCAAGCGTCACCCCGACGACCAAAAAATCACCGATCTCCTTTATCTTTGTCATGACCGCGTACGGCAGGGCAGGCCTTTTGACGATATATTTACCCTCATCGCCAACCGTTACCTGGAAATTACTCGTGAGCTGGGGTTATCCCTTGAGCTCCGGGACCGCTTGGTAGAGATTAAAACGAAAATCGCCGCCGGAGCGACAGCCGATTACGCGGCCAGCCGGGGGGAATTCCTCGGCGGGCTGATCCTGGCTGAACTTTTAGGGTATGATTTTGTCGACCCGGCGGAGATCATCTTTTTTAATGCCAATGGAACCTACGACCCCGGGCGTACCGGAAAAGCGGTCGCCGCCCGCCTGGCGCAACACCCGCGGGCTGTTATCCCCGGATTTTATGGCACACTGCCCGACGGTGGGATTAAGACATTCCCCCGCGGCGGTTCGGATATCACCGGGGCCATTATTGCCCGCTGGGTCCAGGCGGAAGTTTATGAAAACTGGACCGATGTCCCCGGTTTCCTGATGGCGGATCCCCGGATCGTCAAAAACCCGAAACCGATTGAGAAGATCACCTACCGTGAATTGCGCGAGCTCGCCTATATGGGCGCCGGCGTCCTGCATGACGAGGCTATTTTCCCAGTACGCGAGACCGGCATCCCGGTATGGATCCGGAATACCAACGACCCGGACGCCGCCGGCACGCTTATTGTCAGCGACGATGAACCCCTAACCCAGCCAGGGACCATTACTGGCATCGCCGGACGCAAAGATTTTACCGTTATCGCCCTGGAGAAAGCCTTAATCCATTCGGAATTGGGTTTCGCCCGGCGGCTCCTTTCCATCCTCGAAGAGCATGAGATCTCCTTTGAGCACATGCCGTCCGGGATCGACACCATTTCGGTGATGATCGCCGATTCGCAATTGGACGGGAAACTCGAACCCGTTCTGGAAGCCATCAGGGAGCAGTTTAACCCTGATTCTCTTGAGGTCTTTCCCAATATGGCTGTGATCGCCACGGTTGGACGGGGTATGGCCTACACCCCCGGTATTGCCGCCCGGCTTTTTACCGCACTGGCCAATGCCGGGATCAATGTGCGCATGATCGATCAGGGGTCAAGTGAGATCAATATCATTGTCGGGGTGGCCACCGAAGATTTTGAAGAGTCAATCCGCGCGATTTACCAGGCTTTTGTCGAGTAAAAGAGAGACCGGGGAAATAAAAAAACCGCGGAGAGATTAAAAACCGCGGAGCCATAGAAATTTAAAACCGGGAATTAGGAATAAAGAGGATACCCCTGGTAAAGAGGATAGTAATAAGGGTTCATCCGGGACCTCTCCTACCATGGCGGCCCCGGGAACGGCGGCCGGGACCGGCCCCGCCTTCCACCCGGCGGGGTTGCGGGTGCTCGCAACGGGGACAGACCAATTTTTCCACAGGACGCCCGTGCGGAAAGGTAAGATCAAAATAAGAAAGACAGGCCTGGCACTGAAACCTGCCGCCGGCCAGTTGGTAATTACCGCCCTCGATCCGCAGTCCTTTGCCGTTAATAAGCGCATCCGCGATCTTGGCGCGGGCTGTCCCTAAAATCCGCTGAAAGGTCGGGCGGGAAATCCGCATTTTCGCGGCGCAATCTTCCTGTTCCATTCTTTCCAGATCCTTAAGGCGCACGGCTTCCAACTCTTCTACGGTTAGAACGACTTCTTCCAGGGCGGCCTTGGGAAGACCGGCGGGTTTAAAGACCGTTACCGCCGGCAGGTACTCCACACGGCGCTCCTTTGGTGGCCTGGCCACTCCTCTCACCCCTTCTCTCTTTTCCCTTTGATTATACCGGATCTGCGCAGCAAAAACAAATCTTGCGGCTTCCCGGCAAAACTACCGGTCCCACTCCCCTTTTCTCCTGAAAAACCAAACGCAGGCACAGATGCGCAGCCCAAGCCGCACGCAAAAAGGTATCCAGCCAAAGCCGCAGCAAGAAGCGGTGCTTGCACCTATTTATAGCTGCGGCGGAAATTTCCGGCAGGAATACGGTGGAAAATAACGAAATATTACGGGGGAAGGAGGGTGAGGATACCCATGCCGCTTATCGCCATTTTATTCCTGGTCTTTGCCCTCTTTATGCTGGCCAGAGTACCCCGGGGGTACCAGGCGATCTGGCTGGGAATGATCCTTTTTGCCTTTGGCTGCTGTATCCTTGGGTTAACCGGATACATAGCAAGGTTTGGCAATTACCAACTGGAAGGGTTTATGTTTATTATCCCTCTGGACCAGCCGAGTTGGGCCTGGCGCCTGTTAGCCCATTTTCCCCTGGACGCCTTTATCCGTTTCCGCCTTTGGAGTATGATCTGGTTTGTCATCTCCGTGGTTGGGTTTGCTATTTCGTACACAATCAAAAAATGGAGGCCGGGCCACTATGTGACAGCCGGGTTCTTTCTGGCAGTGGCCGGCCTTCTGTTGTGGGCTTACGACCCTTTGCGCCTTTTTCATCTTTTCAAAAAAGGAGCGGCGCTCCTGGGGACCCCGGCGCGGGGAAAATGGGAAAATTCCCTCCGCCTGATGGATACCGCGGCCCTATGGACGGTTATTTCCCTTTTATCCTATTCTCTCTTCCGGATCTTCCGGTTAATGGCAACAACTTTGATTTTGCAAAAGCGCGCCCAAGCGCTGGGGGTCGCCATCGGCTGCGGCATCCTCTCCATCTTTTCCGTGGTCCTGTTCGGGCTGGGGCCGGCCAGTATCTTCAATGCCTTTTCCCTGGCCACCACCCTGCTGCCGGTTGTCGATTATCCGATCTTTGACACCACTTACCTGCAGGCCCTTCCCTTTGCCGGCCTGGCGGCGCTGGGCGCGGTGATGCTCTCCATCATTAAATACGGTTTTTTGGGAACCTGGCGGATCGGCCCCCTTGACCTCGACCGCCAGATCACCATGGCCAACAGAGCTGTCCGCCTGGCTTTACATACTTTCAAAAACCGCTTTTTCGCCATTCAAACGGCGGTAAATATGGTCGCTCCCGAATTGCCGCCGCCCGACGACGAAAAGATGGAAAAAATACACCAGCAAATCCAATGGGTCCGGGAGATCTGCACTGAAACCCTGTCGCACCTGGATATCCTCTATGTCCAATCCGGAAGGCTACAAGTAAAAACGGCGGTTTTGTCCTGGAATGAAATATGGGAAGAGGCCAGGCACAGGTGTGCCGGGCGTCTTGCCGGCATTACCATCCAGGAGTCGCCGGGGGAACCGGTCTATGTTTGGGGGGACCGGGAACACCTGGTCTCCGTCCTGGAGAACCTGGTCCAAAACG
Source organism: Bacillota bacterium (assembly GCA_012839115.1). GTDB lineage: Bacteria > Bacillota > UBA4882 > UBA10575 > UBA10575 > JAAYGG01. The sequence goes on along the minus strand of DUNX01000102.1, from coordinate 7,928 downwards.
CCGTCGACGCGGTAAAACAAAAAAACAACGGGAACTCTCCCCCCCGGATTATCGTGGAAACCGGGCGAGAGTATGAATGGGGTTATATCAGAATAACCGATAATGGGCCTGGGATCTCCCGGGAAAACGTGCGAAAGATTTTCCGTCCCTTTTTCTCCACCAAATCCTCAAAGACCAATTGGGGGATGGGGCTTGCCTATTGCCACCGGGTCATCAAGGCGCACCAGGGCTTCCTCAACCTTTTCACCACCCCGGGCGAAGGCACCACCGTCGAAGTAGTACTGCGTTGCCGAGAAAAACTCGACAACTCTGTGAATTATTGAGAAAGACTCCTCCTTTTGTTGAAGAAAAATCCCTCTGGCAAAAATCGGCCTCCCATTGGATAATAGGAGTAGATTGTTAAAATATTATTAAAAGGAGGAGGATTTTTTATGTCACGGAGGAAACTGACAATCGTTCTGCTGACACTGGTTTTGGGCCTTGCCCTCTTTGCCGGTAACGGGCTCCTGGCAAAGGACAAAGTGGTTCTCTGGAGTTTTGCCGCGAACAACATTGAGGAGTGGGAAGCCAGAAAAGCAGAGATCGAAGCGAAATTTGGTATCAGTCTTGTGATTGAAAATGTCCCCGAGAACGCATTTGTCGAAACATTACAGGCAACAATGATGGCCGGTGTTGATTACCCGGATATCATTGAATGGCGGATTGAACAAAACCAGATCCTCGATGCCAACCCCAAAAATAGCCTGGTCATTCCTTTAGACAAATACGTCAAGAAATCCCGGGTCTTCCCCAAGGTACCAAAGGGCCGTGTCGCCTGGACCACTTACGGTGGTCATGTCTACGGGCTTCCCCACGATGTGCACCCGGTTGTCCTGGTTTACAACGACACAATCTGGAAGTCCGTTGGTGTTGATATGGCCAAGATTAAGACCTGGGACGAGTTCTTTAAGGCTGCGGAGAAATTGTACGCCGAAAAACAGGTCTATGCCTTGCCCTACGACGCGGCCGGGTTGGCGGCCACCATGTGGATGATTTGGCAGCAGACCGGGATCCAGGTCCTGGACGACAAAGGGAAACCCACGCTCGATACCCAGGAAATGCAGGCGTTTGTGAAATGGTGGATTGACAAGATCAATTCCGGAGTAATGTGCAACTGGGATTGGGGCAACTTCGGCGCCTTGCTGGCCAACGGAACAATGGCCTCTTATACCAGCCCCGACTGGTGGATTAGCCAAGTGGATGCCGCAGTGGAGACCGGGAAATACGAATTCCGCGTCAGAGACCTGCCGCTCTATAAGGAAGGCGGACCGCGGACCTCATCCTGGGGCGGGTCCTTCATGGCCATCACCAGGCTGGCCAAGAAACCCGACAGACTCTACAAAATTATCGAATACATGCAATATGACGAAGAATACCTGCATGTCCGGTTTAAAGACGCGAAAATGCTCCCCCCGCTCTCCTCAGTCTGGGATCATGAAGTCTTTAAACAGCCCGATTCCCGGTTCGGCGGGCAAAAATTGGGCTTGCTCCAAGTTGAGTTGGCCAAGGAGGTTCCCTGGATCAACACAGGCGACATCTTCTGGGATGCGGTCTCCATTGATTTCAATACCCAGTTCACCGAGATCGCTGCAGGTAACACCACTGTGGAAAAAGGCCTGAAAGAAGCACAGGCCCGCGCTTTGAAGCGTCTTAAGTAATACCGGCACGCGCACGCACGTGTGCCGCGCACTCTCGTGCGCTGCGCACCGCGTGCGCGAATCATCCTCCTGAAAGGACAGACATTCCAGGAACAACTGAGCAGACGACAGCAGGGAAGCAGGATCTTGCTTCCCTGCCGTCGTAACAAAGGAGTTGAAACCGGTGAGTTCCATTGCCGTCTTGCGCAGCAGGCGCCAGAAGAAAAAAATCCTGTTTTCCAAGGTTGAACCCTATCTTTTTATCCTGCCCTTCCTGGCCTTAATGGCCGCCCTTAACCTTTATATCTACATCTCCGGAGTCCGGCTGGCCTTCACGGACGCGCAAGGGATTAATCCCGGTGATCCGATCGGTTTTGAGAATTTCGCCGAACTGATCGCCGACAAACAGGATTTTTGGCCGGCCATTGGCCGTACTTTCCTCTATACCTTTGGCTGCCTGGCCACACAGATCCCGGTCGCTCTGATCCTGGCGGTCATCTTGAACAGTAAAATCTTTGGGCGGTTACGGGGATCTTTGCGGGCCTCTTTTTATGTGCCGGTTCTGATGAATACAGTAGTCGCCGCCCTGCTTTTCCGCATGATGTTCCTGCGGGATACCGGGATGGTCAACTGGTTTTTGGGGATTTTGGGTTTCTCTGAAAAGATTAACTGGCTCTATGAGCCCAATCTCAGCCTGTTATTGATGATTGTGGTCTCCTTCTGGCAGTGGACCGGCTATCATATGGTCTACCTTCTTGCCTCCCTGCAGTCGATTAACCCCACCATTTACGAAGTGGCCAATTTGGACGGGGCATCGCCTTTCCGGACCCTCTGGCAGATCACCATCCCCTTGTTGCGGCCGGCCTTGACCTTTGTCTCTGTAATGTCGGCCATCGGTGGCTTGATGCAGTTTGAATACTCGTTCATGCTCTTTCCGAACGCCGGCTTTGGCCCGGGGATGAAGGCCATGACCGGGATCCCGTATATCTATTATCACGCATTCCGCAATAAATTCCGGTTTGGCTACGCCACTGCCGCCGGGTGGATCCTCTTCCTCATTATCCTGGCTGTCAGTCTCTTGCAAATCCGCGTGATCGGCCTGGGACAGGCGGACAACGAATAAAAGGAGGTCTTTAGTGATGATGGTGTTACCCAAACCGGCGCTGGAAAGGAAAAAAGCTTCTTGGCTTGCCGAGAAGATAAGAGAGAAAAAAATCCAGCGTGGATTGGCCATCGGGGCAATGGGTTTTATTGCCTTGTTCTACCTTGCTCCCTTGTTTTGGCTCTTTGACACCTCTTTCCGGCCAAAAGTGGAGATTTTTAATGTTCCGCCCAGGATTTTACAGGCGCCACCCTGGGAGACTTTCCGGAGCTATTCGCTCTCCTCTTTTCAGGTGGCGATTAACCGTTACCAGATGCACCAGGGGTTTTTCAACTCCGTTCTGATCACGGTGGGCGCCATCATCCTGACCTTATTGGTCTGTTCCCTTGCCGCCTATGCCTTTGCCCTCTTGAAATTTCCGGGGCGGGACATTATTTTCTACTGTATCCTGGCAACAATGATGCTGCCCATAACGACCATGCTCGCCCCGTTATTCAAAGTAATACAGAGTTACGGACTGTACAACAAGCATCTTGGCTTGATCCTGCTCTATGCCACTTCCGCCTTTGGCGTTTTCCTGTTGCGCCAGTACTATGTACGGCTGCCGTTATCACTGATCGAAGCGGCCGTGGTGGACGGCGCCAGCAAATTCCGGATCTGGTGGTGGTTAGTTCTTCCCCTGGGAAAACCGGTCCTTGCCGCCCTGGCGATCTATCAATTCCGGAATGTCTGGAATGATTTCTTAATCCCAATGATCCTTTTGCGCAGCGAAAATCTGCATACCCTGCCGATTAAACTGCAGGTAATGGATAGTATCACCATCGCCAAGGATTACGACGCCATGATCGCCACCGGGTTCATTGCCATACTCATCCCCATCATTTTTTTCCTCCTCTTCCAGAGGCATTTTTTGGAGGGCTTATCCGGCAGTATTAAAGAATAATCGCACACGTGCGTGGCGTGCAACGCGCGCGACACGTATATGCGCAGCGCGTACGGATGCGAAGTTAAAACATTTACAAATTGTAACTAAATTTATATAATAGGGTCACCGGCATCCCGGGTGACCCTTTCACCTTTTAGGAAAAGCCGGCAAAAAAGGACGGGAGGGGTTTCATGCGCTATCGAACCGCCCTGCTTCTTCTGGTCTTTGTCTTCGTCTTTACCACCGGCGCCGGCGCCAAACCGGTGAAACTGGCCATGTGGACCCATCACCGCCATATGGCGGACCACCTGCAAAACCTTGTTGCCGAGTTTAACCGCAGTACCGGCCGGGAGAAAGGAATTGAAATATCCTTAAGAATCATTGGCGACGACGCCTGGGATATTTTTCAGAACGCCCAAAACCGGGGCGAAGGGCCGGACCTCTACAGCAGCGGGTTTGTCACCGGCTATGCCAACCCGTTTGAGGCAGGGGTGATTGCCTTCTTTGACGACCTGCCCGGTTTTGCGGAATGGAAAGAACAATGGCCCGACTGGTATTGGATCGAAGGCCTCACCACTTACCAGGGGCGGGCTTATGCCGTTCCCACCCAAGTCTTTAACTCCCGCCTGATCTATAATAAAGACCTTTTCCGCAAGGCTGGGCTGGACCCGGACCGGCCGCCCCGTTCCTACCGGGAAGTCCGGGAGTTTGCCAAGAAAATTACGGACAGCAGCGGAGGTTCGGCCTACGGTTTTGCTTACTGCGGTGCGGACTGCTGGCCCCTGGAGTGGATGCCTAGCCAATGGGCGGAGGCCAATGGCGACCCGGCCTACTGGGACTGGAAGAACGGCCGCTGGGCCATGCAAGGATACTTAAAGGTTTTTCAGTTGATCCTCGAGATGAAAGAGGACGGTTCCTTGTTCCCCGGCGCCGCCACCCTCACCAACGATGCGCTGCGGGCTCAATTCGCCCAGGGCCGGATTGGCATGTTCATGGCTGAATCCTGGGATGTTGGGGTGTTGGCCGACCAATTCCCGGCAAAATACGACTGGGGAGTCGCTCCCGTCCCCACCTATGACGGGGAGTTTCACGGCAAGCCCCGGGCAATGCTGCTGGGCGGTTTTTGGAACATCAACCAGCAAAGCCGCTACAAATTGGAGGCCTGGGAGGTAGTAAAGTGGTTTGCCCGCTATGAAATCCGCGGGAAAATGCTGACCGCAGCAAAAAACATCGACCTTGACCCCAAAGTCCTTGCCTATGTGGAAGAATCCCCACAAAACAGTGGTTTTGCCGCCTTCGCCGGTACTTTGGACCAGGATTATTTGGCCACCTACCCCCACCTCCCCGGCTGGCAGGCGCCGGAGATCAGCCCCTGCACCGTTTTTCAGTGCATTCTGGCGGAAGGGGGCGACCTCGAAGCGGAACTGCGAAAGGTGGATGAGATCTGGAACCGGCAGTTGGACGAGTATTTTGCCGCCCATCCCTGGGTCGACCGGGGATGGAACACTTACCCGGAATTCGATGGCCGAACCGGCCGGTTGGGACCGCCGCAGACCCCCCATACCCATATCCTGAAACCTGATCTCATCGACGAATGGGTTGCGGCGGCAAAGGGCTTCTTCTCTTCCGGCCACTGAAGCCAAAATATGTGCCTACGGATCACCCCGGAACGGGGTCACGCTGGAACGGGATCACACCGGAACGGAGTCACCCCGGAACGGAGAACACCCCGGAACGGGGTCACGCTGGAACGGAGTCACCCCGTTCCGGGGTGAATGGTCTTGACTGACAACCTACCGGAGGTGGAGAAAGAGATGAGAGAGACCAAAATCGGTGTGGTCATTGCCGATGATATGTTGCCGATCCGGGAGTACCTCCAGACGGTACTCGATCACGAACCGGATATGGAGATAATAGCCGCGGTTGGCAGTGGTAAAGAAGCGGTGGCAACGGCCCTGAACGCCTACGAACGCAATCAATCCACCCCGCACGTGGTCTTAATGGATCTGGAGATGGAAACCCCACGGGCCGGTGTGGAAGCCATCGAAATCCTTTCGCAAAAAGCCCCGGAAATCCGCTGCGTAGTACTGACTCACTTCGCCGATGACGAAACCGTCTTCAACGCCTTCGAGGCCGGCGCCGTCGACTACCTGCTGAAAGATGCCTCCGTTGCCGAAATCCTGGAGGCGGTACGCTCCGCGGCGCGGGGGATGTCACCGATCCGGCCGCGGATCGCCGAATTAATCCGTAAGGAATTCCAGGCCATGCGCGCCGAACGGGCCGCCCTGGTCTCCACCTTAAACATTGTCTACCGCTTAACCCCCACCGAACTCGAATTACTGCGGTTGCTGGCGGAGGGGAAAACCCAAAAAGAGATTACGGAGATCCGGCATATCGCCCCCTCAACCATGCGGACGCATATGGCGAATATCCTGAAGAAATTCGCCGAACCCACCGCCCGGGATGTGGTCAAGCGCCTTAAACGCCTGGGAATCTTTGATATCTTCTGGAGCGAATAGAAGTTCAATGGAGGGAAACTGCCCGCCCAGTGCTGCGGGGAGGCTCATGGCCACGCAGCCCCAGCCCGCCCATGGCTGTGGGAGACACATGGGCAAAAAAAAAGACCGGTCTTGTTACCGGTCTTTGCACGTGTACTGCGTTTGTATAGCGCCCCACGGCGCCCGCAGGCCTGTTAGGTCTTATTCTTCCTCTTCTTTATCCTCTGCCAACTGTGCAAGCCTCTTCTTAACCTCAGCCAACTCCTGTTCCAGAAAGGAAGCCTGATTTTTAAGGAATTCGGCTTCCTGGGAAGGAGCAAAGCCGGGCGCGCCAGCCGGTGGAACTACCGGCCATACCCCGCCGCTACGGGCCCAACCGGGAAGACCGGTGGCGTAGTACATATTCCGCCAACCACGGCCGCGACCGCGGCCCCAACCAAGGCCACGCCCCCGGCCAAAACCACGGTATCCTTCCCACGAGTTCATATACCCCGGAACCGGATAGCCGGCGCAGTACCCGGCGCCCCGGCCGGTCATGGGGCCATAGCCCATTGGTCCGGTACCATCTCCAAACGGCATAATCTCCCCTCCTTTATTGAATTATGAGCATATGTCAATTATATTATACTCCCTTTATGGGCATATGTCAATAACTTTTTTAGCCGGCGACTCCCGGGTCTTCATGGGCGGGCGGGCAATGGTCTTTATGGTTCGTGGCTCCGCAAAAAAGCAAAGGAAAGACAATATCACTGATGCAGCAAGGAATCAATACCGCCAGGATGGTAAAGAAAAAGACCATGCCGAAATGCTCCATCCACCCGGTTAAACCAAAAGAAACCAAATAGAGGATGGAGGCCATACTGCTGATAAATACGTGGGTGGCGTGGGAAAAAACCGTAGTCTCCTTGATTACCGCCGGGGCAATAATCCCAATGAAAACGCCGGCGCCCGCAAAGGGGAGAAGGAGTCCCGGGTGTTCAAAGAGGCAAATATGAAGCTCCATGGCCACTCCCAATAGGCGCCCCCCGATAAAGGGGATGAAAGCATCACTGATCCCGCAGATTACTACGGAACCAAAAAGACCGACAAGTACCGCCTTGAAGAGCTTTTTCTCATGGCGCCAAAACATGGCCGTGGTAGCCGTGGCGCTCAAAAGGGCGTGCACCGGATGGAAGATATGGAACAACCCGGCGGATGCCTCCGGAAACCGTGTTTCGTCAAAGAAAAAAGCGACAAAACTTAGAATACCCATTACAATCAAGCCAAAAGCAGAACTGAAGATGGTGTACGGCAAGTGGGCACAAAGTTCTTCCCGTACATGTGAGAGTTTTTCCATAGGTTACCCCCTCTCTTTTTCTCTGTTCGCGCCTTCGCGACGAGCAGATACCGTTACAAACAGCTTTGTACATGAAAAAGTTTACCTTCTGGTCATCGGGCTCCCACAATCAGGGCAATTCATTCGTAAACAGGGAACTCCAATTTGGTGTGGAACCGTCCCGGCATTGTCAACTCCCTCCTTTCCCAAAATAACCGCAGGGCGATCAATTTTAGATGGGCGCCAATTTTTCAATGACTTTTTTTCCGTTGACAACCAAAATCCTCTTCCTTTTTTCTAGAGAAACTTTCCTGCAAAATCTCTCTTAAAACTCAAAAACCGTCCCGGCTCCAGCCGGTTTCAGTCTCTGCCCCAAGATCTCCCGGAGGGTAAAGACTGCTTCCGGTCCTGT
>DUNX01000101.1 GCA_012839115.1 Bacillota bacterium | reverse complement strand
GCCGGCGCCATTGAACTGATCATGGAAAAAACCCTTCCCGTGGCGAATATTTTCGGAGCCAAATCCTACTCCGACCTGTTGGCCGGGTTCAACCTCGAGATTAACCTTTTGGCCCTGGAAAGCCAGAAAACCGCCCTGATCTCCAGGGTGATTACAGCCTACCAGAGCCTGTTATCAGCCGGGCGCGACCTGGAACTGGCCGAAGAAAATTACCACCGCGCCGTACGTTTTTACGAAGAGATTATGGTCAAGGCCAAAGTCGGCCTGACCAGTATCATTGATGAAACCGGCGCCGAAGTACAGGTGGCCAACGCCCAAACCGGGCTGGACCGGGCCATCCACCGGTACCACCTGGCCAAATTTGATCTTTGCCGGCTTTTGGGGGTCGACGAAACAGTGGAATTGATCCTTGCTCCTTTAGAAACTGCCGGTTGTGAAGAGAATTTGGAGGCACTGATAGCTGCCGCCCGGGAGAACCGACCTGAGCTTCGCCAGGCCGGTTTGGAGTTGTCCAGAGCTGAAACCTTGCATGAGCTGGCTAAACTTACACAAAATTTAGGAGTCGGCCTGAACTGGTCATTCCAGGGCGAGAATTACCGGACAGGGGTGAGCCTCTCCAACCAGGCCCGCGACGGCAACACCGGTGAATGGAACCTCCGGGGAAACGCCGGGGTTTCTCTGTACCGTACACACGCATACGACCAGAACCAAAGCGGGCAGGCGGGGAATAACCGTCTGGAATTGGTGTTACGGTGGACCCTCACCGACGGCCGGGTCCGCAGGGAACAGGTGAAGCAAGCCTCGTTGCTTATTAGCCAACGGGAGGAAGAGGAGAAGAAGACCTTAAAGAACATCGAATACGAGGTGAAAGAGGCCTATTATAACTACAAGGACCTGGAGAGCCGCATCAGCAGCAGCGCCCTGCAGCTGGAATATAACCGGGTCTACCTGGATGCGGCTGAGGCCAAATTCCGGTCCGGCTTGGCCTCAGCCAAAGAGGTCCTTGAAGCCCAGCTTCTGTTGAACGAAGCGGAGGTCCAGTACGAACAGGTCAAATCCAATCTCTACCTTGCATATGTAAAGCTCCTGGCCGCTACCGGCCGGCTGTCCATGGAGAGCTTTACCCTTGAAGCTCCAGAGTCTCAGGAGTCCCTTGGGAGTCCAGGGTCTTAAGGGCTTTTAGCGCAGAAAACCCGCCCCAGATTGAAAAGAGGCCCCAGGCATGAAAAGCCACACTGACCCAATCTTCTAACCAGGCACAGAGCAGGACGTCACCAAAATAAATAATCGTCCCGGTAATATACACCCAGGACTTTCCTTCTTTCGCCTTTTTCCCAAAGAAAACAACCGCAGCCCAAAAATTGCCGACAAGGAGGGTTACCTTCATGACGGAAATGAAATCCCCACGACTAATATTAGAACTCTTCCTTTTGGCGGTTCTGATCTCTCTTTTTCTAACTACTGGTACAGGGTTCTCTATGGAACCAAGGCCGGCAAGGGCCATTCTCATCGACGGTTTTGAGATAACGGCCGCGGTCTCCGGAACCCCTTTAAAAGACGCTTATAAAGACTATTTTTTAATCGGCGTTGGCCTTAATGGCAGCAACACCCAGACCGACACCGTCAACTCCAAAGCCATGACAGAAATCATCAAATATCACTTTAACAGTACCACCTATAGCAATTTGATGAAACCTTCCTATCTCTTGGACCAGGAGGGGAGCATCGCCAACCTCAAAGCCGGTAACCCGGAACCGGCGGTCAAGTTTGATTCGGTCACCAAAGGCTTGGAGTTCTGTAAAGAGAATGGGATCAAAATGCGCGGCCATGTCCTGGTCTGGCATACCCAGACGCCCAACTGGTTCTTCCAGGAGGATTACAGCGACTTCGGTAAGTATGTTGACCGCGAAACCATGCTGGCCCGGTTGGAAAGCTACATAAGGCAAGTCCTGGAATTCACCCAAAAGGAATACCCGGGAGTCATCTATGCCTGGGACGTGGTGAATGAAGCCGTTGAAGACACCGCCGGCCACTATGAGACGAAATCCGGTTACAATATCCGGACCAAGTTCAGCAGGATTCGCGATAATCCCTGGTATGTGGTGGTGGGTATTGACTATGTGGAAAAGGCCTTTGCATACGCCAGGAAATACGCAGCTCCCGAAGTAAAACTCTTCTACAACGACTACAACACCTTCCAGCCGATGAAGACACAGGCCATCTACAAACTCGCTTCCCATCTGAAAGAAAAAGGTTTAATCGATGGCATTGGCATGCAGGGCTACATGAGCCTGACCTACCCGGGGATCAGCGGCGGGGTCAATAATTTCCTGACCGCCCTGGCGATCCTGGGAGAACTGGGGTTGGAAATCCACGTTACAGAGCTGTCGATCAATCCCAAATACTCCGATCCGGAACTCCTCAAAATGCAGGCCGACCGTTATGAGGAGGTATTCCGGGTTCTGCTTGAGGTGAAAACCAGCGACCTGGCCAATGTAACCAGTGTAACTGTGTTCGGCCTCATGGATAACTATCTCTTCTATCCTAACGACCGGACACTAACCCGCCTCTTTGACCGGAGGCTCCAGCCCAAGCCGGCATTCTACAGCGTGCTGAAGGCAGTGGAAAAATTTGAAGAAGAAAAAAACTGACTACTTTACGGTTGCCCAGGATCTAGCCAGTCCCTGCAAACAGGAAGCAACCATGGGATGTCGAAGTTAAAGGTGTTTTTCAGCAGTTTTCCAGTATTCTCTCTTCAAGATATACCAAGAGACCAAAGCCAAAGCGACTGTTCAGACGGTTCTCCGGTATTCTTTTTTCAGGATGCTCAAGACCAAGGTATCATTATACTTTCCTTCACGGTAAACTTCCTCACGAAACACCCCTTCCCTTGAAAAACCCGCTTTTTCATAACAGCGTAAAGCCCCGGCATTTTCCGCATCCACACGGAGCCAGATCCGGTGCAGGTTCAATGTGTCAAAGGCATAATTAAGCAAGAGGGCAACAACTTCGGAACAGTAGCCCTTTCCCCATTCCTCTTTTTCCCCGATAAAAATCCCCAGTTCCCCATGGCGATTACGCCAGTCGATCCCCTTCAATTGCGCCCCGCCAATGTGTTTTCCTGCGGCAGTATCAATGGAAAAATGCACTTCATTATTGCGCCGGCTAGATTCGTCCAGCCATTTATTGAGTTGTTCCAAGGAGAGGTGGTGACTGCCCAGAGTAGTGAAGAAGCGCGTTATCTCCCGGTCATTCAGCCACCGGTAGCGGTCGGGTAAATCCTCCGGTGTAACCCCGCGGAGAACAACCCCTTTCCCTTTTAAGACCATGCCGGACCCTCCAAAAGAGTCTTTTTCATATAGAACTCCTTCTTTATTAGGATATGAACCGGGCCATCTTAACGACAGCCCTGACCGGATCTTAACAAAAGAATCCCTGGTGGCAAAGGTTTTCCGGCCCGCATAAGATGGAGCGGAAAAAGGGGTGTCTGTCTTGAAAATCGGCATTGTGGGCGCCGGCGGCCACGGCCGGGTTATTCTTGATCTCATCCTGGAAAGTCGCGGAATGGAGCCGGCGGGTTTTTTTGACCAAAGGACCGGTGGGGAAGGCCCTCTTGGCTGGCCGATCCTGGGCAATGAAACCAGCCTGGTGGAGAATTGGCCCGGTCTTCGCCTGGACGGGGTGGTGGTGGCCATCGGGGAGAACCGGACACGAAGAAGGATCTATGAAAAACTCTCGGCTAAGGGGATCCCCCTTGTTTCGGTCATTCACCGCCGGGCACAGGTCAGCCGGTTTGCCCAGATTGGCGCAGGTACGGTCATCTGTGCCGGAGCCGTGGTCGGACCGGGTGCTGTCATCGGTGACAATTGCATCATTAATACCGGGGCTTCCGTTGATCATGACTGCCGGGTGAAAAACCATGCCCATCTTTGTCCCGGATCGGTCCTGGCCGGAACAGTAACAGTTGGGGAGGAGGCCATGTTGGGCACAGGGACCGTTGTTATTCCGGGAATCACCATTGGTAACAAGACAATAACCGGGGCGGGCAGCGTGATTATCCGGGATCTCCCGGACAATCTTTTAGTCGCCGGGGTGCCGGCCCGGTTGATTCGCCACTTGGAGGAGGAAGAAGATGACCAAGGAAAAAAGACCAACAACCAGCCCGGATCGGAAAAAAAAACCGATAACCGGACCGGGTTGGGAGAGAAAACTAACAACTGGTCCGGATGAAGAAGCGGGAGTAGTAATTATCGCCGAAGCCGGGGTGAATCATAACGGCAGCATTGCCATGGCGCTTTCCTTAATTGAAAAGGCCAAACAAGTGGGAGCCGACATTATTAAGTTCCAGGCTTATTTCCCCGGGGAAATGGTGGTGGAGGAGAACAGCCAATACCAGATGTTAAAAAGACTCTCCCTTGGGGAGAAAGATTTTTTCCGTTTACAGAAAAAATGTGCGGAGGAAAGGATTCCTTTTTTGGCCTCTGTTTTTGATGAAAAAAGCTTGGCCCTGATGGGAAAGGTTAACGTCCCCGCTATAAAAATACCCTCCGGGGAAATCACCAACCTCCCGCTCATCAAGAGGGCCGCTGCCACCGGCAGGCCTTTAATCATTTCTACCGGGATGTCCACCTTGGGAGAGGTGGAGGCTGCGGTGCTGGTCGCGGAGGAGGCGGGAAACAAGAAAATTGCTTTGTTGCACTGTGTTTCCGAATATCCCGCCCGGTTGGAGAAGACAAACCTCCGTGCCATTAAAACCTTGCGGGCGGCTTTCAAATATCCGGTGGGTTTTTCCGACCATACGGAGGGGTATGACGCAGCCCTGCTGGCAGTGGCTTTAGGCGCCAGGATCATTGAGAAACATTTCACCTTGGACAAAAATCTTCCCGGCCCGGACCATAAGCTTTCCCTGACCCCCGGGGAGTTTCAGGAGTATGTCCGCAGGATCAAGAGCGCAGAAAAAGCACTGGGGAACGGACGGAAGATAATTACCGCCGGAGAGAAAGCGGTCCGGGCGGTAGCCGGAAAAAGCCTGGTCACCCGTGTTGACATTAAAAAAGGCACGGTTTTCTCGGAAGAAATGCTCGCCTTGAAAAGGCCGGGAACCGGCATCCCACCACAATACCTTACCCTGGTGGCAAAGGCGCGGGCCGCCCGTTTTATTCCCAAGGATTCCTTGTTACAATGGAGCGACTTTATCCTGGAAGAAAGGGAAAAGAATGAAACGGAGAGTAACAGCATTAACGGGATGCAGGGCCGATTATGGGATCTTTAGGCCGGTCCTGCGAGAGATCAGCCAACGGGCTGATTTGGAACTGAACCTGATCGTCACCGGCATGCATCTACTGCCGGAGTATGGGGAGACCATCCGGGAAGTGGAGGCGGACGGTTTTTCCATCGTGGAAAAGATCGACATCTTGCTGAAAAGCGACTCCGGCGCGGCTATGGTCAAAGCCACCGCCCTTTGCCTTTTAGGGCTGGTCCAGGCTTTGGAGAGGGTTAAACCCCAAATCCTCCTGGTCCTGGGGGACAGGGATGAAATGCTGGCCGGAGCGATCGCCGCCGCCCATATGAAGATAGCGGTGGCGCATATTCATGGTGGAGAACTCTCCGGTTCGATCGACGGTTCCATCCGCCATGCCATTTCGAAATTCGCCCATATCCATTTTCCCGTTACCCCCCAGGCCGCCCATTGCCTGGCAGTTTCCGGAGAGGAGCAAAGGCGGATTTTTCTGGTCGGCGCGCCCGGCTTGGATGATGCCCGGATTGGCCTTGCGGTTACCCGGGAGGAGCTCTTCCGGCAACTGGGGTTCCCCCTAGTAGAAGAATTTGTCCTGGTGGTTTTTCACCCGGTAGTAGGGGAAGAAACGGCATCAGCAGAGAACTTCACCGCCATCCTTGCCGCCCTTTCCGACTTGGGCCTGGCGAGCCTGGTTTTTTTACCGAACGCCGATGCCGGCCGTAATCTATTATTGAACGTCTTAAAAGGCTTCCAGGATTCTCCCGGCATACGGATGGCAACCCATCTCCCCCGCCGGCTTTACCTGGGCCTGTTGGCAAAGGCCGCACTGATGATCGGCAATTCAAGCAGCGGTATAATTGAAGCCCCTTTTTTTTCTTTACCCGTGATCAATCTGGGCAACCGGCAAAAAGGGCGTTTGCGCGCGGGGAACGTCATTGATCTGGAGGACGGTTGTGGAAAAGAGCGCATTAAAGAGGCGATCCTAAAACTGCTGACGCAACGGAGGACCGGAAAGACCGCAGTAAAGAAGGGCGAGTCCTGTCGGGAGGTCAATCCCTACCGGGGCGGCGCGGGGAAAAAAATCGCTTCGGTCCTGGCGGAGATTGCTTTGGACGACGGTTTGCTGAATAAGGATTTTGCCTTTCCCCGCTTCATGGACGGAAAGAACGGATGGTATTGATGATCTTCTCCTGCTCCGCCGGGAGTAAGTCCGGGTAAAGCGGGAGGGTAACCAGTTGCTTCCAAACAGTGGCCGCCACCGGACAGGCCGCCTTGTACTGGCGGTAACAAGGATGCACAAAGGCCGGGATATAGTGGACGCCGGGGGCGATCCCGTTATTGGTCAGGTGGGTGATGAACCGGTCCCGGGTTCTTTCCTCCGGTAGCCGAACTTGAAAAAGGTGCCAGGACGACTGGACATACGGCCGTTCCGTAGGCAGGGTCAACCACTCAAGGCCGGATAATCCTTTTCGATACCGGCCGGCAATTTCCCGGCGGGTTTTATTCAGTTCATCCAGTCTTTTCAGTTGGACCAGGCCGATGGCGGCCGCCAGGTCGTTCATATGGCATTTGTAACCGATCCGGTTAACAGAATATTTCCATTTATATGTGAGGTCCTCCACCGTCCTTTCCCAGGTGTCTTTGGAAATACCGAGCCAGCGCATTTCCCGGAACCAACGGTCCTGCCATTCATGTTCACAGGTAATAGCGCCCCCTTCGCCGCAAGTCAAATTTTTTACCGCATGAAAACTGAAGCAGGTAAAATGGGGGCGGCTGCCCACAGGCCGGCCTTTGTATATGGCGCCGCAGGCATGGGCGGCATCTTCCACCAGGGTTAAACCGTTGGCCTCCGCCAGGTTCGTCAATTCGTCCAGGTCCACGGGGTGTCCGGCCATATCCACGCCGATAATGGCTTTAGTGCGGGGGGTAATCTTTGTCGACACATCCTCCGGGTCGATGTTTAAGGTGTCGGGCTGTATGTCGGCGAAAACCGGAGTTGCCCCGGTATACACCACCGCGTGGACTGTTGAGACAAAAGTCATCGGCGTCACTATTACCTCATCCCCCTGGGAGAGGTTCAGGGAAGCCATGGCAAGATGCAGCGCTGCCGTACAGGAGTTTAAGCCCACACAGAACCTAGCGCCGACTTTTTGCGCAAACTTTTTTTCAAATTCCTCCGTTTTCGGGCCCAGGCCGATCCATCCGGAACGCATGGTTTCAACAACCGAGGCGATCTCTTCCTCAGTGATTGACGGTTTTAAAACAGGAATATACTCTTTACCTTTATTTGCGGGCTTCAAAGCAATCCCCCCAATTTGCGGGTTTTACAACAATCCTCAAAAATGCGCGCATACGGTGCCAATTATTTCGACCCCACAACCTTTTTTATAATACTGCCGACTGCGCAAATCTGTTCCCGCTGAAGCTTATTATAAAAGGGCAAGGCCAGACAGGTCCCGGCCGCCCTTTCCGTCTCCGGAAACTCCCCGCCTTGATAATTAAAGGCCCTGCGGTAAAAGGGTTGCAAGTGGATGGCAGGGAAGTAGGGTTTGTTTTCAATTCCCTTTTCCGTCAGGGCTGCAGCAACCCGGTCCCGAAGATTTCGCGAGGAAAACCGGAGCACATAAAGGAACCAACTGGGCTTTACCCCCGGAACCAGCCGGTGTTGGGGGAGATCGAGCTCCGGGACTCCCCGCAACTCCTCTTGGTACCAGGTAGCCACCTGCTCACGGGCGGCCAAAATTTCGGGCAAACGGTCCAGTTGGACGCAACCCAAGGCGGCGGAGAGTTCATCCAAGCGGTAATTATACCCTAGGCGTTCGTGGGTCAGCCAACTGTCATTTGGCTTGCGCCCCTGGTTGCTCAAGCTACGGACAATTTCTGCATATTCTTCCTCATCCGTAACGACCATCCCCCCCTCGCCGGTGGTAACCTGTTTGTTTGGGTAAAAGGCAAAGGCGCCCATTGTTCCCAGACCCCCCGCCGGTCTCGCCCGCCACTGGGCGCCAATGGCTTCACAGGCGTCTTCAATAAGAAGAACCCCGTTTTCCGCGGCGATCCGACGAAATTCATCCATCTCCGCGGGAAAGCCAAAGACATGCACCACCAGGATGGCTTTGGTCCGGGGCGTGATTTTTGCCTGCACCCCTTTGGGATCCAGGTTTAAGGTTTTGGGGTCAATATCGGAAAAGACCGGTTTGGCCCGGACATATAAAATACAGTTGGCGGAGGCGACAAAACTGAAGGGTGTGGTGATTACTTCATCCCCCTCCCCAATGCCCAAGGCCAGGAGGATAAGGTGGAGGGCGGCGGTTCCTGAACTAACCCCCACCGCATATTTTGTTCCCGCCACCCGTGCCGCCTTTGCTTCAAATTCTTTCAGAGCCGTTCCCCCGCTTAGATAGGGTGACCTAAGGACTTCATCGACCCGGTGGATCTCTTTCTCCGTAATGTCCGGCCTTGACAACGGGATCATTGGTTTATTCCTCCTTTGAGCAAAATCCTCGCCAGTTCCAGGTCTTCAGGATAATCTATATCCAGGGACCGGCTCTCGGGCATGGGATAGGCCAACACCGCGTCACCCAATAACCGCCGTTCCTTTATAAGACTGGTTTTCCCCATATATAAGGCGCCGTTTAGCCGGAAAAAGCCTTGCCTGTCAGCCGGTGAAAAGAACGGCTCGATAAAACCCCCTTTCCTGTGGTATATCTCCTCACTGCGCAACGGCCGCGCGCTGACACTGACCAGGGAATCCGCAGGAGAATCCCGGAGGAGCGCGAACGCCCGGTCTATGTCTTTCGCTGTCCGCAAGGGCGAGGTGGGTTGCAAAACAACAAAATAAGGAAAGGTCCGGTTTTCCTTTTCCGCCAGATAGGCAACGGCATGGAAAATCACGTCCACCATTGCTGTATGGTCCCCGGCCAGCTCTACCGGGCGCAGAAAAGGAACCTCCGCACCGGCGGCCAAAGAAGCCTCCCTAATCCGCGCGGCGTCGGTGGAGACCAATACCCTGCTGACAGCCTGCGCTTGGCGGGCGGCTTCAATAGTGTAACAGATCAACGGTTTTCCCGCCAGGAGCTGCAAGTTCTTCAGCGGCAAGCGTTTTGAGCCGCCGCGGGCGGGAATAATCGCGAGCAGGAGATCCTTGGACAAGGGTTATTCCTCCCTAAGCCTGAGGGTATTCTCCCGGTCAACCTGGCCGACGAGGTGTAAAATTTCCCCGCGGGTAAGGTGGGGTACTTCTTGTGAACAGACCGGAGCTGAGCATTTCTTTCCCTGTCTTTTCTTTTTATTGCCGGCTAAGTGCCGGTATTCCGGATGAATGATGAACAGATTACCCTGTAGTTCGCAGCGGGAAAGTTCATTTTTGAAGACCAATTCCTCATGGAGTTTTTCCCCGGGGCCAACCCCTGTGATCCTAATCTCCACACGCTTTCCGGTCACGGCAAAGAAACGATCCCTGATCACTTCCGCCACGTCCATCACCCGTACTGCCGGCATGGAGAGGATGAAAACCTCACCGCCGGCGGCGCAGGATGCGGCCTGCAAAATTAAGTCCACCGCTTCATCAAAAGACATTATAAAACGGGTCATTTCCGGATCCGTGACCGTGAGCGGGCCGCCGCGGCGGAGTTGTTCCAAGAAGATGGGGATGACGGAACCCCGGGCGCCCGCCACATTCCCAAAACGCACGCAGGAAAACCGCGGATACTCTTTGCCGGTGATCAAGTTGGCGGCAACCAGGAGCTTCTCAGCCATCAATTTGGTTGTCCCCAGCACATTACTGGGGTTTACCACTTTGTCAGTGCTGATCCCCATTACCAGCTTTACACCCTTAGCGATGCTCATATCGATTAAGTTTTGCGTGCCGATGACATTGGTCTTTACGGCTTCAAACGGATTATATTCACAAGCGGCAACATGCTTTAAAGCCGCCGTATGAAACACTATATCTACCCCGTCGAGGGCCGTTCCCAACCGGGGCGCGTCGCGGACATCCCCGACCAAACTCCGGAGGTTGGAAGGTTCACCCAACTTCAAAACGAGATCCAGTTGCTTTGTTTCATCGCGGCTGTAAACCCTGACCACCCGCGGCTGGTATCTCAGGATCTCCTGGACTAACCGCGAACCGATGGAACCGGTTCCGCCGGTCACAAGCACGGTCCGGTTTTGTAACAAAAGACGGTAATCTTTGTTATTCACTGAAAAACCCCCATTACCTGATCTAGTTTATGGGGGACTGGCAAGCCGGTGCGGGGCTTTCAACCTGATCAGCTGAATTTATTCCTATATAACAATTCCCGGGTAAACGGTGGCAATCAGCAGCCATTACTATATAATAAAGTGATAAAATAATTAATCCAACAAAAGCATTGGGGTATCTATGTCATGCTGTGTTATTTAAGTACCCGCCAGGCGGCGGTGAAATTTCCCCCCCACAGAATCCTGGTGGTCTCCCCCGGCCGGGGGGCGGCCATCACCATTGCCTATGAATTGCCGTTTTCAGTCTTGCAGGCCCATGGGTTTGCCTGGGACTTCCAGTTGGAGGGGGAGCTTAACGCAGAAAATTTAACCGGTTGCGCTCTACTGATCCTCTACCGCTGCCGGCAAGCACGAACCATTGCTCTTCTCCGTCTGGCCCGGAAAAAGGGGATCCCCGTCCTTTACGAGCTGGATGATGATTTATTGGCGCCGCCCCCCGATGAAAGCTGGGGCGAACTCTACCGGAAAGACTTCCACCGGCATATTATCGAAACGCTACTGGCGGAAGCGGATTTAATCAAGGCGGGGTCTCTGGAGTTGGCAAAGAGGCTAGAAAAACGGGGGTTCAGAGCGGTCTACCAGCCTTATCCTGTGAAACTCCTGGCTTTACCCAGAAAAAAAAGGGGGGAAGCCTCTCTTTTCCGTGTTGGTTATTTCGGCACCCCCCATCACCGCAAGGATATCGAAGCCATCTTCCCGGCCTTGCTGTGCATTGATAAGCTCTTTCGGGAACGGGTGCAGTTTGAATTTATCGGCTGTTACCCTGAGGGCTGGTCAAAACTGAAAAAAGTAGTTATCCATCCCTACGTCCATGATTATTTCGCCTTCCTCAAAAGACTTGCAGCCCTTAATTGGACCATCGGTCTCGCGCCTTTACGTCCCACTCCTTTTAATGAGGCGAAAAGCGATAGTAAATTCCGGGATTACACCGCTGCCGCCGTCACAGGAATCTATGCCGACCTCCCGCCCTACCGCCACACGGTTCATCAGGGCACAAACGGTTGGCTGGCCGGCAACCAACCGGCCGAGTGGGTAGAAAGGATCCGCGAGGCCCTCTTGGATACAAAGAGAGATGAAAAACTGGCCGTCGCCCGGGAACAAGCGCGGAGAAGCAATAGTCCGGAAACAGTTGCCGCCGCATGGCGCGGACTTTATGAAAAACTGAAAAGTAAGGTGAGTGCAAATGACATTTTGTCAATCTGAGAAAACCAGCACTACTGAGAAGAGAAGCCGGGATTTAATCACCTCCTGTACCCGGCTGAGATTCGGCTCCGAGGGGTCGCCGGTTCTTTGCAGCCTTCCCTGCGTTCCCAAGTTCAACACATCTTTGGCTTGTTTTCGCAACCAAATTACCCGCCAAGTTCTAATGGATATAAACAGACGGTGCCGGGCTTTGTTTGCTTTGCCCCCGGGCGTCCTCATTCAAGTGGCGGAGGCTACAGAATCCTTATTAATCCGCAGGCTGATTGAGTTGGAGGTACTAGGGCTATCCATCAATTCCCTCACCGCCGCCCTCCGGAATGTACGGTTCGAGGTGATTGCCGTTGATTCGGTGGTCATTCAAGTCAGTGGCGAATTGGTGATTACCGTAGTCTATACCGGGGTCGACTCCCTCACCCACACCCAGGAAGTAACCGTGCCTTTTAGTGAACAAATTACCGTACCGGGGGATTTTCCGCCAAACGTAATCGTCAATGGGACCTTAACCCTGGATAATATCTCGTACATTGAGAATATTGATCCCAGCCTCCTGGTGATCGAATCGATTACTGTTGTCGCGCAGCTTACAGCCTTCGTAAGAATACTGGTCCCCTCTGATTTGGGATAGACCCTGCGAAAAGCAAAGAACGGAAAGAATTCGCGAACGGAAAAGAATTGCGAATAAAGAAAATAGAGCCCGGAATTGCCTTTCCGGGCTCTATTTTTATCCGGGCTAATCGTTCGACAGATAATCGTAGTGATAGTTTTCTCCAGGCCCAGCGTCCGACAGGTGGTCACGGTGATGTTTTCTCCGGACCAATTACCGGCAGATAGTCACTGTGATAATTCTCCCCGGGCCACCTGGAGAAGGGAGGTAAAAAAGCGCCGGGCGGAGTTACCGTCGGGGATTGTTACATAAGACAGGTATTGTTCTTGCGCGGCTTCCACCCGCGAGAGAAAACCCTGGTCCGTACATAATCTATCCAGAATTTCCCCCAATTCTTCCGCATTTTGTACCGGTAGGGCCCCCCCGCTTTTACAAAAGAGATAAGAGGGGGGTTTGCCCGGAAAAACCGGGGTGATTACCGGGACCCGGTAAAAAGCCGCTTCCACCCCGACCGTGGAAAAATAGGTGACAACCGCACCGGCTTCCGCCAACAAGTCATAGAGGGAAAGATTAACCGGAGGGACAAACCGGATCCGTTGATCATCACCGCTCCAACGTTTATAGGAAGAGATCAGCTTTTCGTGATGCGGGTGGAGTTTTACCACCAGAACCCACCTGGGGTCTTTCTTCACGGCTTCCCAGACCAGACGGAAGATGGCTTCCCTCTTCCCGACCTGCTGGTCCGCTAAAACCAGGATCTGCTCCACGGTCAGGCCCAGCGCGGTACGGACCGGAACAGCCGGCGGCTTCTTGAGCGGCAAAGAATCAAACCGCGGGCAACCGGTGGGGATGACGGCCTTTGGCTCAACGCCAAACCGGACCATCCATTCTTTAAACTCTTCCCCCCAGCAGAAATAGGCCGAATTTAACAGCGGCAGGACATGATAGAGATATGCCGTTTCGGAAGTGCCACGCAAGGTCAGGGGATGATAGGCCACGGACGGGATACCGGAGGCACGGCAGACTTCGCTTAAAATCCGGAGCGGCAACAGGTAATTATTTCCCTGATAGGCTACGCAGGAAGGCTTTATCCGCTCCTTACTTTTCCACGTCCCGTGTAAACCGGCGACCGCTTTTTCCGCCAGAGAGATAAACCACCGGCGAAACCGGGGATGGCCAAAGATGGGATGACCGGCCAGGCTGTGCAGTAATTCCCCCATTTCCCTTCGAAATTGGTTAAGGTCCTTTACGGGAGGAATGGCCCCACCCCTGATTGTCCCGGCTATAATAGTACCCTGGAACTCTTCAGGGATATAGGAAGCCATCGGTCCTTCGATAAGCACCGGCCCCTCGGAGTAGCAGGTTTCCGGGTAGCGGCCAACCAGGGAAGGTTGTAACCGGGCCCAGGGAATTGACGGGAGGTCACCAAGTTCCCGGCGCCTCTCTACCAGTTGCGGGAGGTTACAGAGAAAACGAAGATAATCGTAGAATAAAACACGGGCGAGAGACATCCCATTGTATTTCAGTGGGGCAAAGACCTGGCAGAATTCATTAAGGAGGGCGAGCCCCTCAGGGGTCATGGGGTCAAAAAGCATCAATAGACACCTCCGCAACGACTGAGGTTTTCCATTTCCCGGACCAATCTCCTGGAAGAAAAACCATCGGTTACACAGTGTTTTTTCAAAAAAGGGCGGGCTTTTTCCAACACCTCTTGCCGAAATTCCTCTTCACTCAGGACCCGCCGGGCAAGAAAAGCCAGTTCCTCTGCGGTGCGGGCGGCAAAAACCGCCCCGCTTTTGCCATAAGAGAAATTGAGAGGAAATGGTTCCACCGTCACCACCGGAACATTAAACATCATTGCTTCCAAGGCTGCCGTGGAGAAAGAGGTGACAAAGAGATCCGCAGCGTTTAGCGCGTCATACAAACTGACCTCGCCAAAGGAAAATACCCGGCATCTTTCATTGGCCGCGGCCAGTTGCTGGTAGAGTTCTTTTCTTTCGTAAGGGTGCAACATAATGAGGACAAAGAGATCTTCTATTCTGTTCAAACCATTTAACGTGGTGGCAACAACCTCTCTGATCCTGGCCCCGCCCAGAGGTTGGGTGGCGTAAACCGCAATTTTGTACGCGGGGTCAATCCGTAATCTCTTTTTCAGGCTCTCCTGCCCGGACCATTCCCGGTTAAAAATCATGTCAAACCTGGGGGAGCCCGTCACCGCTACCCGGGTCTCCGGGGTGCCGAATTTTAAATACCACTCTTTAGTCCCTTTACCCCAAACCGCTTTTTTCGTGGCTAAAACCGGCAGGTGACAGAATAACTGGGAGTCGGCGATGATCCCGTGCTGCACGGTGAGGGAGGGAATCTGGTTGGCCCGGGCAATTAAGTTCAGGGCGCTGCCAAACCAATGGATCGAGGAGATGGTTAGGACCGCGCCGACGTTAAGTTTTTCAATTATCCTTTGTACTGCATCAAACCTGGTAACCAGGTCCGGAAGACGGCCCAATACCCACTGCAAAAAATGGGGACTGCCGAAGATCGGGTCCTGCTTTTCTTCTTCTAACAGCCCGGTGATTTTCTTTTCAAGGTCCCTGACCGCCCCGGGATTGGGACGAAGAAAGTTTTCGATGTTATGAACGGATAAATCCGGCCGGTTGCGCTTGATCACGTCTACTTCCGCTTGGAAAGGGCTGAGCAGATAGTATCTTTCAGGGGGGAGGAATAGGGAGGCAATATCACCAAACCCGCTGCGCATAAGGAAAATCCCCTCCGGGTTGGATTTACAGACGTAGGGCTCGTCAAAATAAGAAAAAAGTTGGCCGGCATCCAACTCGTGCATTTTCTCCAAAAAGACTTTCTTTTTCGACCAGGCCAAACCCCAGCGGTGATTGATAAAACCAAGGCATTGGTAATAGAGGTGCTTACTGATGGGCACGTTTTGGTAAGTAACCGGGCGGAATAAGGTAAAGAAGCGTTTTAATATTGCGCCGTAGTAGGCTAGTTGTTCACCGTAGGCAATCAACTTCATAGAGATTAACCCCTCTTTTTCTTAACCAGCGTGGAGAAGAGTTCTTCCCAGAGGCCGGCGATTACCGGGAGCGAATTATTCTTTAACACCCACTTCTGGGTATTATTGGCGATGCTTTTTCGGAAAGTATCACCTGAGATCAATTTTTTTAGCGCGTGGTACCAGGCGTCTTCCGTATTCGCCGTGAGCAGACCGGTGATTTCGTGCTGGACCGATGTTGTATAAGGAGGAATAGCCGAATAAATGCCGGCAATACCGCAGGCGCCGTATTCCCGGAACTTATTATCGGTTTTGCACCGGTTGTAGACGGTGTCAAGGAGCGGCGCCAAACCTATATCCCAATTCCGGCGGTACAGGGTGGTCAAAAACTCATCATAACTGGGGAGAAACCCGGAAAACTTTAGGTTCGCACCGGGTTGAACCCCCTCCGGCAGGCAACCAATGAATTCCCACCTCAGATCCGGAAACTCCCGGGAGATTCTGGGGATTACCCCGGCGATAAGGGCCAAATCCCGGCTGTGGTTAACCGAACCGGCATAGCCAACAAGCAGATGCCGGTGGGAGGTTTTTTGCAAATTACGAAAAACACTGGTATCAACAGCGTACGGGTGGGATACGACCTGCGGGTTCCTTTCCCGGGCAAAGGGGATCATCTCCTGGGAGCCGACTTTAACCAGATCAGCGGAGCGCAACAACGTCTCAAGGGTCCTCACAATCTGCGGCAGTCGCATATACCTGCCGATTGGCAGGTCTTCCGGCATTGCCAAATAATGATCGTCCAGTTCATACAGGACCGGTATGCCGGCGTTTTTTACCGCATGAAGAATAGGCAGGCAATTGGGACGGCAGTTTCTATGGAAGACTACAAGATCTACGTCCTTTAAGAGACCGGGCGCGAAGTCGTTCTCCAATACCAATTGCCACCGGATTCTTTTTTTCTTCTGCAGATAATTAAAAGGGCGAATAATCGAGATTTCCGCTGACGGGAGAGGGGTTTGAACAACACAGAGGATTTG
>DUNX01000100.1 GCA_012839115.1 Bacillota bacterium | reverse complement strand
CGGTAAAACAGTTGCGGGAGGAAAAGACCGGGCAAGGCGAGGAGGTTCTCCTGATTTCAGCCGGTGATTTTCTGGGGGGAACCCCCTATTCCTGGCTTGCCCTTTCCGGCCAGGCTCCCGAGTTGCTCTTGATGCGCCGGATTGGCTATGACCTGGTAACCCTGGGTAATCATGAATTTGATTACGGCCCGGAGGTGCTTGCCGGTTACCTGCAAGCCGCCGGGTACCCGGAGGCTGCCGCCGGGATGCCGGTGGTGGCAACGAATACCATGCCGCCCGCTGATCATCCCCTGGCCGCCGTGGGACTGACCCGGACGCATCTTGTAGAATTGGCCAACGGCCTGCGGGTTGGCTTCTTCGGGTTGCTGGGCAAGGCCGCCGTAGACGTGGTGGCAAGGCCCGGACCGGTACGCTTTAGCGACCAACACCAGGCAGCCCGGGAAGCGGTGGGCGCTCTCAAAGCCCGGGGCGCCCAGGTGATTATTGCCGTAACCCACGCCGGAATTGAGGAAGACCGTGAATTGGCACAGCAGGTCGAAGGGATCGATCTGATCATCAGCGGCCATTGTCATACCGCCCTCACCGAACCGCTCCGGGAAGGACGGACAATTATCGCCCAGACCGGCAACAGCCTGCAGTATCTAGGCCTCCTGGAACTGGCCTACACGCCCGGCAGCGGCCTGCAGTTGCGAAACGGGGTCAACCGTCCTTACCTTTTGTCATTGGATGACCGGATAACCCCGGACCCGGAGATCGCAGCGGCGGTGGCGGAGTATACCGGCGCCTGCGGCAAACTTCTTGCCGCGGCGACGGGCGGGCGCTTTCCGGACCTTTTGGCCGTTATTGCCCGGAGCGATTTTACCCTGCCAAACCCGAAGTCCAACCAGGAGACCCCGGCCGGGAATTTTGTGGCTGACGCCATGCGCCTGGTTACGGCGGAGAAGACCGGCGAAAAAGTGGATTTTGCTTTTCAAGCGGCCGGCCAGATCCGGCAGGCGCTGACCCCGGGCCGGGCGGAACATGCGCGCGGGCTGCTCTCCCTTTACGACCTGTTAGTACTATGCCCGCTGGGTATGGGTCCGGACGGGAACGCGGGCTACCCGGTGGTCTCATTCTATCTCACCGGCGAAGAGGTACGGCGGGTTTTGGAGATCACCGCGCTGCTCCCGGTGGTCTTTGACCATGATTACTTTGTCCATGTTTCCGGCCTGCGTTATGATTATTCGCCCCAGCGGATCCTTTGGCTGACCGTACCAGGGAAAAACCTTCCTGTCCCCAGCATGCAGGCTGTTTTTAAGGCGGAACGTTACGCCGGCGAGGGGATACAACCGGCTAACGGCGGTGAATACCTGCCGCTGCTGCGGGGGGATGATACCCTTTACCGGGTCGTAAGCGACTATTATATGCTGCAGTTTTTGCCGATGGTCGGGAACCTCCTCCCGCGACTGGCGGTTGTCCCCAAAGACAAAACCGGCGCCCCGCTTTCTCTGGACGCGGCCGTTGTCCGGGTGGACGGCGCGGAGCTCAAAATCTGGCAAACCCTGGTTGAATACACCGCCGGCCAGCAGCCGGGGGAAGACGGGATCCCTGTTATCGACCGGGCTTATGCCGGGACAGCAGGGAGGATCAATGCCGTGAAGACCCTGCCCCTGCTGGTCTGGGCTTTGGTGGGCCTGTTATTCCTAAGCCTGCTCCTTGCTTTCCTGGTGATCTCGCCACGGGCTTACCGGTGGCGGCGTAAACAAAGGAGCAGACCCACTCTTTAATAGTGGTTTGCCGGCTGTTTGGTTGCGATCTCTCGCGCGTGTGCGACAGCGGTTAGGTTGCACGGCGCAGCCCGGTTCAGGCCCATGGGTTTGCGATCTCGCGCACGCGCACGCGCACGACAGCGGTTTGCTGGCGGTTTAACGGAGGAAGCCGGAACGAGGGCATCTGTGACCGAAAAAGGCTTGCGGCGAAGAGAACCGCGGCGAAAAGAATGCGGTGAAGAACGTCTGCGCGAAGCGCCTGTAGCAAAGAAAGCCTGCAGCGCCCGTAGCGCGGAAAGGAGAGAAGAGAATGCAGCAAGCGGTGGAGCTTGTGGTAAACGGAAAAACCCTGCGGGGGATGTACCACCAGCCGGCAGGGGAGGGGCCTTTTCCCACGGTCCTTCTGTTTCACGGGTTCGGTGGGAATAAACTGGAACCGCACCGGATCTTTCTTAAACTATCCCGGGCGTTGGCGGCTGCAGGAATCGCCGCCTTGCGTTTTGATTTTAGCGGCTCCGGGGAGAGCGACGGCGATTTTGAAGAGATGACCTTCTCCTCCGAGGTGCGGGAGGCGGAGGCGATCCTCGATTACGCCCTCTCCCTGCCGGCCACCGACCGGAAAAGGGTAGGCGCCATCGGCTTGAGCCTTGGCGGCGGTGTGACAGTGGCCCTGGCCGGCCGGCGGCCAGAAGAACTGCAGGGCCTGGTCTTGTGGGCGGCGGCCGAAACCGGGGTGGTGGTACAAGCCTTCCGGCAGCGGATGGAGGAAGGCGGGTATTACCAGGATGAACGGGGCTGTTTCGACATGGGCGGGCTTTGGGTGAACGGGTCTTTCCTGGAAGACATGGAAAAGTGGGATCTCCCGGCTTCAGCCGGCAGATTCCCGGGGCCGGTCTTGATCATCCACGGTTCTGCGGACGGGCTCGTACCCGTAGAGACGGCCTATAAATACCAGCGGGCCTTTGCCGAAAACCCGGAACTGGTAATTATTGAGGGCGCCGACCACACTTTCAACCGGCATGACTGGGAGAAGCAGGTTTTACAGAAGACAGTGGAGTTTTTCAAAAACACCTTGACTCCCTGAAAGATGATGGTTTATAATAACGAATAATAGCAACCTGTTGAATGCGAGGAAAGGGAGAGTAGCCGGAGCAGGTACGGTTAAGAGAGAAGGGGGAAGCTGAAAACCCTTCCCGTCCACCCGGTGAAAGACCGCCCAGGAGCGGCCGGTGAATGAAGCCGGACGGGTAACGCCGTTATACGTTATGGGCGCTGAGGCGCCCGCTGAAGCCGGGTCCGGAGCATACCGCCTACGGACCAATAAGGGTGGAACCGCGGGTTATCCCGTCCCTTGCAGGGACGGGTTTTTTATTTAAGGTGGTGAAAGCATGGACCGGGAGACAAAGGTTGATGAGGAATACAGCAAAGGCGCATCCGCACACACGAACTATGGCAATGACCATCGTACCGGTGAAGAAGAAATCTGTGCCGGCGGGGTAGTCTTTTTCAACGGGAGAATTGTCGCCTTAAGAAGAAAGAACGGGGTCTGGCTGATGCCCAAAGGCCATGTGGATCCCGGGGAAACCCTGGAAGAAGCAGCCTGCCGTGAGGTGAAAGAAGAGACCGGAATCTCGGTTTGCCTCGGTCCCAAGCTGGGGGAGACAGCCTACAGCTTTTTTAAGAACGGCCGGCGCCATAACAAGCGGGTCCACTGGTTTTATATGGAAGCCCGCGGGGGAGAACTCCGGCCGGAGGAAGGGATGTTTACCGCCATCCAGCTCCTGACCGGGGAGGAACTAAACGTCTTAAGTTTCCCCGGGGACCGGGAGATTGCGGAAAGAGCACTTGTGGTCAAGGCATGCAAGGAAGGCTAAGCATGCAGTACCGGGAGAAGAGGAAAAGGAGGTCCAGAAAATGAAGAGTGTGCTGATTACACCTGCCGGTAGCCGGTATGAAGTGCCGGCCGGGATTTCCGGTTGGGAAGCGGTGAAAAGCCTGGTTGCCGGGGGCGAAGAAAAATCGTTGCAAAAGGCTGTCTGTTTGAAGATTGACGGCCGGTTGGTGGATCTGGAGACCCAGCTGCCGGAAGGAGCGGAGGTTTTCTTGGTGACACCGGATTCCCCCGAGGCTTTGGAGGTGCTCCGCCACTCGACTTCACATATTATGGCCCAGGCGGTGACCAGGCTGTTCCCAGGGGCCCGGCTGGGGATCGGGCCGGCGATTGCCGACGGGTTCTATTACGATTTTGACCTGCCGCAGCCCTTGACCCCTGAGGATCTGGAGAAGATCGAGACGGAGATGCGCCGGATCATTAAGGAAAACCACCGCTTTACCCGGAGGGAGCTTTCCCGGGAAGAGGCGCTGGCTTTCTTCCGCGAAAAAGGGGAAGAGTACAAAGTGGAATTGGTGGAGGAGTTGCCGGAAGGAGAGATCAGCCTTTACCAGCAGGCCGAATTTGCGGATCTCTGCCGCGGCCCGCACCTTCCTTCCACCGGGTACCCGGCGGTTTTTAAGCTAATGAGCGTTGCCGGGGCTTACTGGCGGGGAGACTCTTCCCGCTCGATGCTGCAGAGGATTTACGGCACGGCCTTTTTCCGCCGGGAAGACCTGGACGCGCATTTGGAGCGGCTGGCGGAGGCGGCCAAGCGCGACCACAGGAAACTCGGGCGTGAGTTGGATCTCTTCTCCACTGATGAAGAGATCGGCGCCGGCCTTATTCTCTGGCACCCGAAAGGCGCCCGGATCCGGCAGGTGGTTGAGGATTTCTGGC
Organism: Bacillota bacterium; assembly: GCA_012839115.1. Lineage (GTDB taxonomy): Bacteria > Bacillota > UBA4882 > UBA10575 > UBA10575 > JAAYGG01. The sequence goes on along the minus strand of DUNX01000100.1, from coordinate 2,438 downwards.
GCCGGGAGCATGAAAAAAATGGTTACGAAATTATCTACTCGCCCCACCTTGGCCGGGGGCAACTCTGGGAAACCAGCGGGCACCTGGGCTTTTACAGTGAAAACATGTATTCGCCCATGGAGATCGAGGGCCAGGACTACTATATCAAACCGATGAATTGCCCGTTTCATATTGCCATCTACAAGAGCAGGGGCCGGTCCTACCGGGAACTCCCCTTCCGCTGGGCGGAACTGGGCACGGTCTACCGTTACGAACGGAGCGGGGTTCTCCACGGCCTCCTCCGGGTGCGCGGGTTTACGCAGGACGATGCCCATATCTTTTGTCGCCCGGACCAGATGCCGGAGGAGATCGACCGGGTGCTGGCCTTCTCCCTCCATATCCTCCGGTCCTTCGGGTTTGAGGATTTCCGGCTCTACCTTGCCACCAGGCCGGAGAAGTCCGTCGGTGACGAAGAGCGGTGGGAAGCAGCCACCGCCGCCTTGCGGGCCGCGATGGAGAAGAGCGGCCTCCCCTACGAAGTGGACGAAGGCGGCGGGGCCTTTTACGGGCCGAAGATCGATATCAAGATCAGCGATGCCTTGGGCCGCGAATGGCAGTGCTCAACGATTCAGTTTGATTTTAACCTGCCCGAAAGGTTCGGCATGACCTACAAAGGCCAGGACAGCGCAGACCACCAGCCGTATATGATCCACCGTGCCCTCCTGGGGTCTTTGGAACGGTTCTTCGGGGTCCTGATCGAGCATTACGGAGGCGCCTTCCCGCTGTGGCTGGCGCCGGTCCAGGTTGTTGTCCTGCCGGTCCTCCCCGCCAACCAGGAATACGCCGGTAAAATCTACGATTGGCTGCGGGAGAACGGGATCCGTGCGGAACTGGACGCCCGCAATGAGAAGATCGGCTACCGGATCCGGGAAGCGCAGCTGCAAAAGGTCCCCTATATGCTGGTGGTCGGTGAGAAAGAAGCGGCCGCCGGGCAAATCGCGGTCCGGAGCAGGAAAGAGGGGGACCTGGGCGCCTGGGCGCGGGAGCAATTCCTGGCGAAGCTGAAGGAAGAGATGGCAAGCAGGAAATGACAGAAACAAAAAGACTATAAATGACGAGCAACTAGCAACGAGCGACGAGCAACGAGCATAGAGGCACGCGCGCCCTATCTCAACGGGCGCGCGTCATTTTTGCTTATTCTTCTATGTAAACGCCTCTCCCTGCAACCAGTTCAGGGTATCGGCGACAGTCTCGGCGAAGGGGCGAACGGTAAACCCCAGTTCCCGCCGGGCCTTGGCATTGGAGAACTTGGAATTGCTGGTTATCGTATATAGGGAGTAACGGGTGAACAAGGGGCGTTTCTTTCTTGCCTTGTAATAAAGGCTGAAAAGAGGAAGAAACGCCTTGGCCACCCAGACCGGCAAGACCTGCTTGACCCGCCGGCAACCGGTTTGCTCGTGGACATATTGGAGAATATCCATTGCCGGCAGGTAACGGTTGGCCAGGATATAGCCTTCGCCATTGCCCCCCTTTTCGCCGGCGGCGACTACGCCTTTTGCCGCATCCCGCACATCAACAAAATCGTACCCGCCTTTTATCCCCGCAGGCAGTTTGTTTTTTGCGCAGTCAATAAGGAGTTGGGTGACATACCCGATCTCGTAATCATAAGGGCCGCACAACCCGGAGGGGAAGACCAGGGTGGCGTTGAGTTCCCCGCTCCTTACCGCGTCCATGACAATCTGGGAGGCCATTGCTTTCGTCTTGCCGTAAAAGCCGACAATCAGCTCAGGTTTGAACTCCTTGATTTCAACGATCGTCTGGTCTTTGGGCAGTTCCGGCAGGGCATGGACGGAACTGACATAGACCAGCTTTTTTACTTGGGACCGGATACATTGCTTGACAATGTTTTGCGTGCCAAGGACGTTCACTTTATAAATCCGTTCCTTGTAATTCCAGGTGGTGGCGACAATGCCGGCGCAGTGAATGACAATGATCTCCGTACCATCAGGGACTCTAAAAAACTCCTCCAGATCACCGGGGTTTAGCACATCGCCTTCATGGATCTGAACAGCCGCCGGAATACGCCGCGCCCCCTTGTCACCCGGCAGCACCAGGGCGCGAATATCTTTTCTTTCTGTTACAAGCTGGCGAATGATATTATTCCCCAGATAGCCGGTGGCGCCTGTGACCAGGTAGGTAACTGCCATCCCCATTCCTCCTTTTCTTCAAGAAATCTATGGTGAGCTTTAAGATACTGCCCATACAAAAGAGCTTCCATTGCCGGCGGTTCTTTCGCCCACATTAGTAAACACTCTGTTGAATAACTTTCACATTTTTAGTATACTAACATTATGATCAATAAACAACCAACAGGTTATTAACTTCTGACATATACGCAACACATCCGCATGAACTGTAAAGAAACGGACAAAGACAAAGAGATTGTAGGGGTGTACGTG
>DUNX01000099.1 GCA_012839115.1 Bacillota bacterium | reverse complement strand
GGCCAAAAAGGTCTTCCCTCTCCGCCAGCGGTTTCAGGGTTTCACTGGTCAGCGCGGCGCCGCCGGCCTCAAAGGGGGAAGCGGGAACGCAGGAAGGAACCATAAGAAAGAAGTTCCAGGGGTACTTCCTTCCTTCCTCCAGCATGAATTCGATCCCTTCAACCCCGGCCACATTGGCGATCTCGTGCGGGTCGGCAAAGATCGTGGTTGTCCCCAACGGGATAACCATCCGGGCAAACTCACCCACTGTCACCATGGAACTCTCGATATGGAGGTGACTGTCGATAAAACCCGGGCACAAGACCCTCCCTGCCAGGTCCACCTCGGTCTTTCCTTCATAATCACCATAACCCAGGATGCGGCCACCGGCCACCGCCACCGTCTCCTCGACCAGGGTCCCGTTGAAAACATCAAAGACCCGTCCGTTTTTGAAAACCAGATCCGCCGGGACCTCGCCTCTGGCCGCCGCCAACAATTCTTTCACCGGGTAATCCCTCCTTCACTCCGCAAAACTTCTCCTGCTACAGCCGGGGAATACCTGCTATAGCCGGGGCCTACCGGCACACCTGCCCGGCAGGGGCCGCCCGCTCATAATCGTTCCACGAATTTATGACAATAGCCACCCCATGCACGGCTGGGCGGGAAGACACACCATCCTCGCAAACCCGGGAGGAACCGCCTATTCCCCGCTGCAATGCGCGGAGATCCCCACCAGCGAGAGGGGCGGCAGTAGAAGGGAGATTACGTTCCCTTCACAATCGGGGACAAACTCCACCAGGGTCTTCTCGTTGTTATACCCCTGGTTGTACTCTTTCTCCCCCATCCGCCAGCCGCGAACCTCGGTAAAACCCGGGAAGTTATCCATCGAAGCTTCCACTGTCACCGCGGTTTTGCCCTTATTGATCAACAATACCCCGGCCCAGCTCTCATCTGCGGCCCTGGTGGCGTAAACCGTCATTTGGCTGGTAGGGGCCGGAGAGTTCACCTGCAAAACGCGGACCGGATTATCCCGGTCCCCATTGGCCAAAGCCTTGAAGGCCAGGGCACACGGCCAGTAGTTCCTTGCCGGGCACGGCGGATTGGCGCCTTCATCAATAAGGGCGTGGGGGTCGCCCGACTTTTTCCCCGGCTCATAGGCGGGCGTCAGGCTGATCCAGACGGTGGCCATGTCCAGATGGCAAAAGGCCTCGCCGATAAAATCCGCCAGCCAAAGGCCTTGTTCGATCACACAATTATCCACATTCGATTCACCCCAGACAGCCGCGTTATACTCGGTGATCGCCAGTTTTACATCGGAAAGGCCGGCCGCTGCCAGTTGACCGCGGATATCCCGGGCTTGTCCAGCCAGGGACTGGGGCCTGTCCAGGTTAATGCGGTTGTTGTTGCTGCGATCAATCCATGTCTCCCCGTAGTAATGGTAGCTGAAATAATCCACCAGATCTCTCCTGCCGCGCATTCCTTCAATAAAACCCTCGATATAAGGTTTATGCTGCCCTGGATTATCATAACCGGAAACCGCCGGGCCCAGCAGTTTGATCTCCGGGTCGGCGGCTTTCATCGCCTCAGCGATGGGGATGTATTTCTCCAGGTACTCATTGATCGTCAGTTGCTGCCCGTCATAGTCGTTCCAGGGGCCGTCGTTCTCGTTGCCGAGCTCGTAGTAACCACCGCCGAGCCCCTGATCTTTCATATATTCCACCAAGGCGACCGCTTCCGCAAGGGCGTTATGCTGGATGCCATTATACTCATGGTCAAAGATATTCACGCCAAAGAGGGGCTTCATCCTGTTCTCCTTGAGGAAGGCAACATATTCGTCGATCTTGATCTTCCAATCCTCCCCCTCTTCCAATTCATAGACCCAGCAATAGTCATTGGCCGCATCCCCGCCGGGAAAACGGAGGATCCCGTGGCCGAGGCCCCCCATCAACTCACCCGATTCGGGGTAAGTAAGCCTTTCACTCCAGGCCCCGGTATTTCCCCCCAGGATGAAGCCGGGGTGGACCTCGTCCTGGCGGAAATAGGCGGTTCCATCGATCACCAGTTCATAGTGGTGGCTGACCACCAGCGACGGATCGCCTTGTGGCGGACCGCCACTACCGCTCCTACACCCGGCGAAACTCACAACAACCAACAGGAAAATCACGGCGAGGTTCTTCATGTTGTTCACTCCTGTGTTTATGTTTTTCTTGCTGCTGCCCGGAGCCGCCGGGGATGTATTTCTTTTTTCCTCCTGGGGATACTACCTTTTAGCCTAAATTTTAGGCCGTTTTCCAATGCCAAACCCATAAAACGCTCAGCAGAAAGGGGGCTTTCGCCAATGAAAAGGATTAAAGATCTGATGTCCGACAAAGTCGCCTATGTTAGCCCGGAGACATCAGTGACCGAAGCGGCGCAACTGATGCAGAAGCATAACGTCGGGGTGTTGCCGGTCTGTGAAGGCCAAAACGTGGTAGGAATTGTGACCGACCGCGATATTGTCGTCCGCAACGTTGCCCACCAGCAAGACCCCAGTATGACCCCGGTACGGAACGTCATGACCACCAATGTGGAGTCGGTTTCACCGGATACCAGCCTGAACCAGGCGGCGGAGATCATGGCTGAAAAGCAAGTCCGGCGCCTGCCGGTGATGGAAAACAACCAGTTGGTGGGGATTGTCTCCCTCGGCGACCTGGCTACCCAGGCCAAGTACGATGTGGAACTCGCCCGT
>DUNX01000098.1 GCA_012839115.1 Bacillota bacterium | reverse complement strand
CCGGTCCGGGTCTACACCGGGGTTCGCTCTTTGTATGGCTTCCACGGTTGTGTTGAACCTCTGCGCTAGAGAGAAGAAGGTGTCACCGGCACGAACTGTGTATTCAAAGGTTCCTGACGGGCAGGGAGTTGGTTCCATATCTCTGGGAATACAGATGACCTGGCCGATCTGTAACCGATCCGGGTCTACGTTAGGGTTGGCTCTTTGAATAGCTTCTACGGTTGTATTAAACCTTTGGGCTAGAGAAAAGAATGTGTCACCGGCACGGATAGTATATTCAAATGTTCCTGCAGGACATCGCAATTTACATTCACCTCCTGGTTAAAGTTAATATATTCAAAGCCTGGCAGGAAGGTGATCTGAAAAAAGCCTATTACAGGAGTTATCTGTGCTGCCCGGTATAGATCCGGCAAATATCCGGCAGGGAAACAAGATAGTACATATATATTTATACCAAAAATCCTCATAAACTTTAGCATGCTAATGTATATTTATTAGCATCCGGGATCTTGATTATATCATAGCTAAGGGATTAAACATGGGTAATTAAGCGGTTATAGTTGCAGATTAAACAGAAAGAGAAATAGTGTCCTGACCAATTCTGACCTTAAAGTAATGAATTGGCTGGGGAGGCCATATTTTGAAGGGGCAAAGGCACAAAGACGTAAAGGGCTCCAAGAAGGTTTTAAAGGGGGATTGGAAAAGTTTTTTTAGGAGGATAGAGAGAGGTTTAAGGGGTTTGAGGAGTCTAGGAGGCTTAGAAGATTTAGAAGGGCGCTTTAGGTGCAAAACGCCAGACATATTGGATGCCCCCGGTGGCATATCCGGCGTATTTAACTGGCTGCGTACTATTTATTGGCTTGAGTATGCTAAGCACATTTTTTTAAGGGAAAACCCCGGTTGTTCTTTTCTGTTCACATAATATGTATTATAGGACGTAATATGGACGGCAAAACCCCTTTCCCGTAACCGGTTTCTGGCTGCTTTTTTACGTACCCATAGGGTTTTTATATTGGCATGGACTAAAAAACTGATTTTGCGGGCTTTAAACCGGCTTGTTCTTTTTTCTTTCCCAGAAGAAAAAGCCCAAGGAAAAGAGGAACATCTGCAGGGTTATTTCCGGTACGCCATATTTCAGTTCATTCAATGCCTGGCCTATTGAGCCTGCTTCGCTAATCGCCTCCGGATCCAGGAGATTGTGAAGGAAAATTGGCGAACCGAGAGCAGTAAGGCAAAAAAGAATGGCGAACAGCAGGAACCATCCATGCTTCTTTACTAGAATGACGCCAAAAAACGGATATAAGAACAAGGAAAGGATTCCCCCGCGAATAATGCAACCAAGAAACACTACACCGGCCATGGCGGGATTTTCTGGACCCAAAGGCCGAAACAGCTCAAAATGCTCTATTGTTTTTAGGGCCTTTTCATAATCGAACAATTGGTAGCTAATCATCCCAACAATAAAATAAACAATGGTATACAAAAGAATAAACCGGGCTACGTACCGAAAAACATTTTTTTTCACGCCTTATTCCCCCTTCCCCTTTTCTCCCAACGTAGAAAAAAGGTGCAAAACAAGAACACCTGAACGGCGGTGGCCACCAGCACCAGAAGATGTTCGCCAAAAGTAGTCTTTGTATATATCATTCCTTCAAACGAACCTGGCAACGGTTCAATCGAACCCAGAATGGCAAGGCCCCAAAGCGCGCTGAAAAGAACCAGGTGGCCGCGGTTGCTTTTCACAAAGAGATCATAAAAGGGAAAAAGAACAAGAGCCAAAATAATCCCGCGGATTGTTTCCGGCGCCACCGCCGGCCACCCAAGGCGGTACGGCCGGAAAAAATCAAGGGCAACCCGCCTTGATTCAGGCAGCTTCTCTTTGAAGAGCAAAAATAGTGAAGCTATTACCGCCCAAGTGACAAGATGAATCAGGAGAAAACGCATACTATAACTCCAGAAGTTCTTTCTTATTGTCCTCTCCAAGATTACCTCTCCTTTCTTCATAAAATAAATACTTCCCTATCCTGTACTTAGAACTCTAGTAGCCGTACCGTATACCGTGGGGATAAGATACTCTTGACCCTGCTATTTCCCAGGTAGGAATATTATAAAGTAAGTCAAGGAATATTGATAACAGGCTGATTTATAGCACTACTTCACCGTCAAACGGTAAATTAGAAGCAGAACCAAACCGGCGCCGGCAAAAACAAAAACGAGAAAAGGGAAAATTGCTGCCAAACCGACCAAGGTTCCGAATATGCCCCCGGATGTCTGGATAAAAATAAGCTCTGCTGAGACTGTTTTTGTAATCAACTGCTCTATTTCGGCTTCGTCCATCTTCTCCAATTGCTGCCGGATGATTGATTCCAGGTCTAGCGACCGCAGGCCGGTAATGATAAACCCGGTAAAAACCTCTTCTACTTGTTCCCGGTTTTCTCCTATATACTCCGGGAGTTTTTCCAGAGAAACCTCAACATAAGGAAGAAACCGTTCCAGGGAAGCTGGAAGCACCGAGAGTTCTTTCTTTAAAGTATTAATTACCACCGGTCCCCAGATATTTTCCGTCCACGCCAGCAGTTTCTTTCCCGGTCCAATACCGGACCAATTCTTGATTCTTTCTTTAAAATAGGCGGTGATTCGCTCTTCAGTCGCCGGATCCTCCAATATACGGGTAACCTGTTGTGTAAGAAAGGCCTTTACCTCATTGGCCAGTTTCTTCTCGGACAGCATTTCTCTTACCGCCGGGTACAAGCGATTAAGGAATTCCGGCAGCAGCCCACTCTCCCGCAGATATTTTTGGATTATTTCTGGAGAAATCAGATATTCAGAGACTGCGGCGGCTATTTGGTGTACAAGGTCTGAACGCCTGGCCGGAATCAACCCCTGCCAGACGGCGTTGCGACGCCGGGGATGAAAAAGCATCTTTATGGCCAAACGGTTGGTCCAGTAGCCGACAACAGCCGGCGAAAGAACAGTTGTTACCGGCCGGCTGAAGGTGGCAACTCTTTCTAAGACAAACGGGGAAAAGAAAAATTTTAGAAAGTACTCTATCCCTATCCAAAAAAGAAAAAGGATCCCCAGAAGAAAGAAGGGATAATTAAGGTAATTCAATAAAGAGACCAGTTTTAAGGAAAGAGCGCGTTTATGCAGGTATTCATTTTTGCCCATGTGGCACCGGCCTTTTTGACTTGTTTTTTCCTCTCGTACCAAACCCCATTACCTTTAAATAATTGAGAAAAAACGGGGTAAATAACCTTCAGCAAGCTCCTGGCAGATCTCAATTAACCTTAACCTTTCCTCCTTTTTTAGCCTGCCCGTCTGTTTTTCTAATCTGTCCATCATTCGCCCTTCAATTCCTTCCAGCAACGTTTTCCCGGCCGGTGTCAACGTAAGGACAACTTGCCTCCGGTCAGCCGGGTTCTCTTTCCGGGCTAACAGCCCTTCCTCTCTTAAGCTGTCGACAACTAAAGACAGGCCGGAAGCTGATACTCCCAAAAGCTTTGCAAGGTTCTTAAGGCTCAATTCAGGAGAAAGATTGAGGCAATGAAGGATAATATATCTCTGATAGCCCACCTCCTTCTTCCCGGAAAAGCGGTTCGCTTCAGTAAAGATTCTCCGGTGAAAACAAGCAAGCATGGTAAGGGTGGGTAATAGTTCTTCCCTCATTAGTTACCTCCCATTCACCTAATTACTTTTATTATAAAACTATTCTAATATAAAATAATTTGTTTTTCAAGCTTTTATTTATATTGAATAGACACCTCAGCAAACTACCGGCCTCCCATGAACGTGTCTAAAAAAGGATTTTTAGGCAAAAAAAAAGCTCCCCTACCCTACCTTGCTGCCTTTGTCTTAATATAGTGATAAACCCCGGTAAAAAGGCGGTGAAGCTGATATGAATGCTCTATATATAAATCCTTTTTCCCCAGTAAGTCAGCCTGCTTTCTCCCGGCCAAACCAGACGGATAACAAGATGAGTAAAACCGGGAGGGCAAAGAGGAAGTCGACGATACCAAAGGGTACCATGTTAACCGAATTATTCATGGTGAGCACAGCCAGGATTATCCCGTAAGCTATCGCCCATTTTCTTCCCTTCAACAAACCGGCGGCCGCGATAAACCGCGCTATTCCACATAAAACTCCCGTTATGGCCATATAAACAAGTTTACTGGCAAACTCCTGGCCGGCAAAATCGGCCATAAAGAGATCCGCACCCGGTAAAAAAGCCGCCGCCAGTGCCGTCATTTCGCCTAATCCATGCAGGATAAAGAGTACCGCCGCAACTTTTAAAGGCTTTTTTTTCACTGTCCTTTCCTCCATATTCTCCCCACTCCTTTTCGGTTTTTTCGTACGCGGGATCTATCTCCATATTGCCTGGAGACCCCCCTATGCCCGGACTACCAGAACCACTCTTCCCTCACTAGTGCGCCTGCTTTTCATTGCGAATCTCAACCAAGGGAGGCGCCGGAGGGAGGTTCTTCTCCGGTTAGTTCCACCAGGTCCCCGCCGGCGCTCTCATACTTAATAAGGAAACGGGGTTCGGCGACCGGATACCAGAAATAATACCGGTATTTGGCAGCAAAGACTCCGGCCATTCCCCCTACACCCATCTCCAACTTGAAACAGTCAAAGGTGCCGGCAGGAACCGTCACTTCCTCCCGCTTTATTTCTTGGAGATACATGATAACAGCAGTAAGCGGGCTGCCGCCGCTGCCATCCATCACCAGGCGAAAGGTGACCCTTTCTTTACTGCCAAACGGATAGGCCCGGAAGAGAAAGGAAAGCGTGTGGAAATCATAATATTCTCCACTAAGGCTGAGTTTTTTCTGGACTTCCCGTTCCTCCAGGTCAAACAAGACCCAACCGTCACCGTACGTAATCTCCGTGATCTTTTTGCCGGCAGCATTAAACTTCTGAACTAAACGCGGCCGCCAGTTGGCCTTCTCCGTTATGGCAACGGCGCGGGCGCCGTCTTCCTCAATACTCTCCATCCGGTAAGAATCACCGGTTTCTGTCAAAAGCGCGCTGTGGACCGTATATTTCTTCTCCGCACGCTTCTTCGTCCGGTAGAAAAGCCGTTCTTTCTTCAATTTTACCGGTCCAAAAACCGTTTCTGCCCAGGCTCGGCCTGGCGTTTCATCCTGCTGTTCTCCCCTCTGGCTACTGCTGCCGGGCTCTTTTTCCTGATTCTCTCCAACCGGTCCCTTCAGGAGACGAAGAGCAACCTCAGGATCCGGGGACGGCAAACTCCCGCCTCCCTGCACTTGCATAATTGCCAACCCTTGGATTAAGGAGAAATAGGTGGTAGCCAGTTGGATGGGATCGGCGGGGGCAATCTCACCCGTTCTTGCCGCTTCCTCCAGAAGCGGCGCCACGACTTCCACATAACGGTGGGAGTTTTCCACCGTCATCTTTTTTACTTCCTCCGGTACAGCCTCCGAAGTAAAAGCCTGCAGAATGATGAGGAAATAATAAGGCCCGTCCCCCCGGTAAGCGCCGGAAACAATCATCTCGGTCATTGCTTTGAGCTTTTCCCAGGCCGTCCCGGGCAACTCCGCTGCAGCGACCACCGTTCCCAGGGAAACCTGGTAAGCGATTTTCACCAGTTCCGTGAAGATCTCATCTTTGGACCGGAAATAGTGGTAGATCAGACCGTGGCTTAAGCCGGCGGCTGCGGCGATATCTCCCACCCTGGTTCCAGCCAGCCCGCGGCGGGCAAAGACTTTCAGTGCTGCCTCCAAAATCTCTGATCTCCGCTGTTCCAGTAATTCCCGGTTATCTTCCGGTTTTCGTGGCGTCATTCGCCTATCACCTACTGTTGATTGATTAATTAATCAATGATATAGTATATTATATTTTCTTTTCATCCCCTTTGTCAAGGGATTTTTTAACTATCCTAAGGAACAATCCTGAAAAATGCCGTGGCTGTTTCTCCCCTCTTCCCGATTGCTCTGGCGGGCGCCGGTATCTTCAGAATTTGCCCTGGAAAAACCGTGGGGTTTTCCTGCAACCCGTTTAGATCCCTGATCATGGCTACCACAGGCCGGGGGTCGCGGTTGGGATGGAGCGCCCGGGCGATACTCCAGAGAGTATCCCCTTTTTCGATGATTATATTAATAAACGTTTCGCTCTCCTGTTCCCGGTTTTGCACGGTAATGCTGCGGGTGAAATAATGAAAAAACAGGATTAAGCTGAGCAAAAGAAATATGTTCATCAATAAGCGGACCGGATTCACACGCCAACGTTTTCGGTAAACTGTTTGCCGGCTTTTCATTGCTACCCCTCCAAACATATGTTCCTATAACAAAGTATATCACAAACATATGTTTGTTGTCAAGAAAAAGCGAACAATTGTTTGCATTTTTTTATACTTTATGATATACTTGTACCATAATTAAGCTATGCGACTTTTTTCTTATTTATGCCATTTTTTACATAAAAAGGTGGTGACATGGATATGGATGATCTCACCCTACGCCAACAAGAAATCTTAGATTTTATTGCCAAAGAGATCAAAAAGAAGGGGTATCCCCCTTCTATCCGTGAAATCGGCCAGGCCATAGGTTTGCGGTCAAGTTCCACCGTGCACGCACATTTGGAAAAACTGCAATCCCTTGGCTATCTCCGGCGGGATCCCACTAAACCACGGGCACTGGAGGTTTTACGGCAAGAAGAAGAAGAGGCCCCCGGTTTGCCTGCCAATTTCATACCAGTTCCCATTGTTGGCCGGGTAACCGCAGGTGAACCTATTTTAGCCGTTGAAAACATTGAGGAGTATTTTCCTCTCCCCTACAACTTCACTTCTTACAAGGATCTCTTTATGTTAAGGGTGAGGGGCGACAGTATGACCGGGGCCGGCATCTTCGACGGCGATCTGGTCTTGGTCCATAAGACACCCTTTGCCCAAAACGGCGACATTGTGGTTGCACTGGTGGAAAATGATGAAGCCACGGTTAAACGGTTTTTTGCCGACCCCGACGGTAAATACCGGCTGCAACCGGAAAACCCCCGCTATTCTCCTCTTTATCCCGATAGCTTGACTATTTTGGGGCGTGTTATTGGTTTGGTGAGAAAATTTTAACCGGTCATAAATTGCCGGCAAAAAACCGCCTGTCCGGGTTCTCTCTCCCGGTACAGGCGGGTATTTTCATGCCCTCAATTTTCCGGTTCTTCTTAGCCTAGACAATCTCCTTTATTGGGTATTGGCAAGAAAACTCTTCGTAATTTTTCCGTTTTTTCCTGGCGATACGGAGCTTTTCCGGGTCAATGCCAAAGATGTGAAAAAACAACTCGATTGCTTGCTCCCGTCCTTTGTATTCACCAAAATCCTCTTCATTTTCGCCGGTATTTAAATCTTGGTAGGTCTTAAATGCATAAACGCACGCTTTTTCGATGCCGGAAGTCTCCACAAGATCAATTAGCTTCTTGTATTCCGTCCGGCGTGATTCTGCGTGCGTTCGCCAGTATGCGGGGTCAGCGGTTAATTCACTCGCCAGTAGATCCTGTTTGGCCAGACCCTTAAAGCGTTTTAGGGCCCGGACAAGATCGTCCCGGCTCACCTCAATCATGCTTTAGATCCCTCCTCTTTTCTGTTTCTTTTTTCTTTTATATTTCTCTCCCTTTTTCCAACCTCCTTTATTTTTTCTCCTTTATTCTTACTGCCGCCGGGATGTCAAATCAAATATGTAGTAGGTTTGGTCGTCAAACCGTAGACGGTAACAGGAATACGGGCATCCTTCTTCTTCAAAAACCCCTAGCAATTCTGCCTCCCCGGTTAATATCTTTTCCCGGATTAAAGCATCAGTCAGCCTTTCTTCTCCCGGGTTTTTCTCTTCCCGCAAGGGAAAAGGAATTACTCGGCCCATATTGCTTGTATCTCCTTCTCTCGGTTTAAAAAACATTCATACCCTCGTGCCGGTCCTCTCTTGCCGGTCTTTACCGCCAGTTCACTCTGATCAGCCCGGGCAAGACTGACAACTCATCCAGTATTTTCTCTTTAAGCTGGGTATCGCCATGAAGCTGAAGGATAATCAAGGCCTGGTTTTTCTCTTCGTTAATCTCCACATTTACATTTTTAATATTAAAAGCGTGGTCGGAAAAGACTTTACAAAAAGCCACAAGTTGCCCGGGTTTATCTTCCATGGTTCCTTCTACTATTATGCCCTTTGATGAAAGATTTTTCTTTTCAATTTTATCCAAAAAGACAAGGGTAAAAACGGCAAAGGCAGTGGTGACAACTCCCCCCAGGTAAAAACCGCTCCCTATGGCCAGTCCAATTCCGGCAACCACCCAGAGACTGGCGGCGGTGGTCAACCCTCTGACAGTGGCGCCTTCCCGAAGGATGGTGCCGGCGCCCAAAAAACCAATCCCGCTGATCACCTGGGCGGCTAGACGCGCCGGATCCCGGCTGATGGCTTCTTCAAAACCATATATGGAAATAAGCATGACCAAACAGGCGCCCAGTGAAACGAGGGTGTGTGTGCGTAACCCCGCCGGACGGCCGTGACTTTCCCGTTCCAAGCCGATAAAAGCACCCATTAAACTGGCTAAGAAAAGCCGGATAACCAGTATAATCCCGCTTATTTCTCCTCACCCTGTCTTTTTTTTTTCGATAGTCTTTTATGGATTAAGGTTTATTCTCCGGTCAACCATTTTTAAGCATACTATTCACAAGAGTATGCTATTCACAAATCATATAAACATTAATAAGCTACGAGTCTGTCAAATTCGTCGAACGGCAATGCGGGCAGATAACCGTATCCCATTCCACTGTTTCATGGCACCGCAGGCATTCTCTTTTGACCGGTCTTTTACAAAAAGGGCAAAACGCCAGAATATGATGGACGGTTTTTTTACAATGGGGGCAAGGTTTTAGCTCCCCTTTCGGGCGGGTGGAAAAATAGATGGCAAAGACTAACAGAAGAGTAAAAAACGCCCCGATAAGTCCAGGAGTAAAAAGGATAAAAGCACAAAGAATCGTCCACATCAACCAGGAATAATCCCTGGCCCTGGCATCCCGGTAAAGAAAAAAGGCGGAACCCGCGGCTAACACCAGTTTTATACCGATTTCCACTAGAACATTCAGTTTGATCATCCCTTTCGTCTGTTGACGGTAACAGCCTATCCCGGTTAGTATTCCTTTTGTTTATCTATTCCTTATTTCTTCTCTCATTCCTTCTTCTATTCCTTCTCGGAAAACGAAACCGGTGATCCCGGTTTTATTCCGCCTTTTAAAAGATATCACTCTGCAAGGCAGTAAGGATACGGGCCAAAGCCAGTTTGGCATGGAAGTATGAGAGACAGCCCTGGACATAAAGGCTGTAAGGCGGGGTTATCGGGGCATCGGCGCTCAACTCACTGGTGGCGCCGGAGATAAACGTCCCGGCCGCCATAACTATCTTATTCGGATAACCCGGCATCGCGGCGGGTTCAGGGGAAACATAACTTTCCACCGGAGAGGCCTGTTGCAGGCTCCGGCAGACTTTAAGCAATAAGCCGGCTGAGCCCAGATCAATTCTTTGGATAATATCGGTCCGCTCTGCTTCCGGCGCCGGCGCCACCGGAAATCCCAGGTCCTGAAAGACCTGGGCAAATAGGGCGGCAGCCTTTAGCATCTCTGTCACCCGGTGGGGCGCGTCAAAAAAACCCTGGAAAAATAGGCGCAGGTTCAGCAAAGAAGGGCCTACCTCATCCTCAAGGCCGGGAGCATACAACCTGGCTGCCACCTGCTTGATCAGGTGTGTTTCCCCCACCACATAACCGCCGCTGGGAATCCAGCCCCCACCCGGGTTTTTCATTAACGATCCGGCGGTAAGGTGGGCGCCAACCCCGGGCGGTTCACAGGTTTCCACAAATTCGCCATAGCAATTATCAACAAAAAGCACGGGACAATCATCCAACTGCCGGAGGCGGGTGAAAACCGTAGCCAGTTCATCCAAGCCGATAGAGGGCCGGTGTTCATACCCGCAGGAGCGTTGAAAAGCGATTACCCTGGTGGCGGGGGTTATTTCCCGGAGCACGCCATTAAGATCGATCCCCCCGTCTGCTTGCAAAGGAACGGTCTTTGTGGTAATGTCGAACTCTTTCAGGTTCCCGGGGACGTTTCCTTCCAACCCGGTAATCGTCCGCAGGGTATCATAGGGCCTGCCGGTGGCGAAGAGCAATTCATCACCCGGGCGCAGAATACCGGATAAGCAAGAATGGATTATATGGGTTCCGGAGACGATCTGCTGCCGGACCAGTGCCGCCTCTCCGCCAAAGACCCGGGCAAAAACCCGTTCCAAGGTTTCCCGCCCGGCATCACCGTAACCGTAGCCTGTTGAGGCCGGAAAATGGTGGGTCCCTACCCTTTCTTTTTGAAAGGCTACCAACATCCGTTCCTGGTTCCGCAGGCCCCTTTCCTCAAAAACGGCAAAAACCTGGTGCAAGTCTTTTTCTGCTGCTCTGATTAGATCACGAACTTTTCCTTCCGGGCTTGTGGGCAAGGGGCTTTTCCTCCTTTTTCCGGTGGGGATAACTCCCCAATACCTTCTTCCAACCGTCGGTGGCCCGCACATTTTGCTCCACCTTGTTTAAAGCGTTCTTCAGTCCCGGTTCCGACTTGTGCCCAATCATCTCAAAGATTAAGACATATTCCTGCGGGCGCACTTTATACGGGCGGGACTGGACAAAAGTCAGGTCAATATTATTCTCCGCAAAGAAACCGGTGATTTCGTGCAATTGTCCGGGACGGTTGACCCCGAACCTGACGGCCAGCAGGGTCCGGTCATTACCCGTGGGCGGGCTGTCGGTCAGCCCGCAAACAAAAAATCTGGTCTCATTATTAGGATAATCAGCCAAGTTTTCATGGAGGATATTCAACCCATACTCCAGGGCGGTCCGGGGCGAACATAATGCCGCTACCCCCGGTTCTTCCATGGCTTTTACCGCTGCTTCCGCTGTGGAGGAAACAGGCACCTGTACAAGGGTGGGAAACAAGTTGTCCAGTTTATGCGCGCACTGGTTGAGGGCGGAAGGATGCGAAAAAATCTTCTCCACTTCACCGGCGACTTTCATCTTCCCGGCCAGTACATATTCGATATTGACGTGGACCTCATCATTGACTTTAACAAAATCGTGAAAATCGATGAGCGCATCGAAGGTGATGCCAATAATCCCATCCACCATATTTTCTGCAGGCAAAACCGCCCGGTCCGCCCGGTATGATTCTACTTCCTGAAGACAGTCAAAGATATTAAAGAACTTTATCTTTTCCGGATCAACCTTGCCGGTTATGCGTTTCTGATAAAGTAACGCGGCTTCTTCAGAAAATGTGCCTTTAGGTCCTAAAGTTACTATCTGCAATCTTCCGACCTCCCAATTTCCCTTTTTAACCGGTCTTTCTGGTTTAAGTAAATTTACCATATAAAAAACGTCTTTGTCAAGAGAATCTGTTAATGGAAAAAAAGAAAATGGGCACTTCGCCCACTTTCTTGTCTTAAGGGTAATAAATTAATAAAAATAAGAATCAGTTTGGGTTTGGTTCCCGGCTTAAATCTGTTCGATCTTCGGTTCTTTACTCAGGCCGGGCTCCCCACTGAACTCCCGGAGCGGCCGGGCGGGAATAATTGTAGAGATGGCGTGTTTATACACCAATTCCGGCTTGCCTTCACTATCCAAAATAATCGTAAAATTATCAAATCCTCTTACTAAACCCCGCAATTGAAACCCGTTTGCCAAATAAACGGTTACCGGTACGCTTTCTTTACGTACCTGATTTAAAAATCCATCCTGCAAATTGATTACCGGCTTGTTCAAAATCATCCACCTCCAAAAAATATCGGTGTGCATAACACAACATATACCTATTTATTCGACATTGCGGCTATTCTACCTTCTATATACGCCAAGATTTCGGGGAAACTTTCATTTTCAGCCCCGGAGAGAAAAAACCATTTTTCCACCGGTTCCTTTTTAAACCAAGTCATCTGTCGTTTAGCGTAATTCCTGGTCCTCTTCTTCAGCAGCCTGACTGCTTCCTCCAGCGTTGTTTGGCCTTTTACCACCGGCGCCAGTTCTTTATAGCCCAATCCTTGCATGGACTGAAGTTCCGGACCAAAACCCTTTTCCAGTAGGCCTCTCACCTCCTCCAGTAAACCCTGGGCAATCATCAAATCCACCCTTAATTCGATCCTCTGGTACAGCTCTTCCCGGTCCCTGGCGAGCCCGATATAGATCGTATCCTCCGGCAAGGTTTTTCCGTTCCTCTTTTGCTTTTGCCAGGAGGAGATCGGCGCCCCGGTAGTCAAGTAGACTTCAAGCGCGCGCAGGACCCTCTTGAGATCGTTAGGGTGGATCCTTCCGGCGCTTTCCGGGTCGACTGCCGCCAGGCGGCGGTGCATCTCTTCTTTTCCCAGCTCCTGGGCATCTTGGCGCAGGCTGGACCGTAACTCCTGGTTAATAGGGGGCCCCGGGAAATTGTACCCACGGGTCACCGCCCGGATATACAAACCGGTACCGCCGGTTAAAAGCGGCAAAACACCATTTTCTTGCAACTGTTGGCACGTGGCTGAGAATAACCGTTGATAATCGGCGACGGTAAAAGGCTCTGCCGGGGAAATCAAGTCAATTAAATGGTGGGGCACGAGTTTTCTTTCTTCCGGCGACGGTTTTGCGGTCCCGATATCCATGTATCTATAGATCTGCATGGAATCGGCGGAAATGATCTCCGCCCCCAATCGCAAAGCGAGTTCAATGGCGATCTTTGTTTTTCCGGTTGCGGTAGGTCCCGCCACGATAAGCAGTGGCAAGTTCTCTCCTTCACCTCCGTTTAAACATCCGTTCAATCTCTGCTCTTTCCAAAACAACCATTGTCGGGCGGCCATGGGGGCAAGTCTGCGGCAATACGGTTTTACGGAGGTCCCGGAGCAATCCCGCGGCTTCATCCAGGGTCAAAGAGTCTCCTGCCTTTACCGCCCGCTTACAAGCGATCAGGCTCAAGGCTCTCTCCATATAGTCTCTCCTGGCTTCACTCCCGCCGCTCCATTCTGCCAATAGGCTCAGAAAGAGATCCTCCCCCTCGCTGGAGGAAAACCCCAGCGGTGCGCAGCGTAACAAGACTGTTCGCCCGCTGAACAAGTCGAACTCAAAACCCAGCTCCAGCAGTAATTCTCTTTGCTTTTCCGCAGTTTTCAGCTGTTCGTCGGTTAATTCCACCGGAACGGGGGTCAAAAAAGCCTGCCCGCATTGGCCTTTCTTCTTTTGCAATTGGTCATAGATGACCCGTTCGTGGGCGGCATGTTGATCAATAATTACCACCCGGTCCCCCTCTTCAAAGAAGAGATAGGTACCAAAAAGGCAAAAAACTCCTGGTGAGTGCAGGCCCGGGTCTTTACTGAAGATGCTGCCTGCGCCGGTAGGATCTTTTTTCCCCTCCGCAACTTGAAGGGTTTCTGCGTTTTCCGTTTCTGGAAAGGCAAAGGCCGCTGTTTCCCTCTGCCCGCTCTTCCAGGGAACCGTGGTCTTCAGGCCGGTACCGTCTTCTTCACGCTTACTGCCGGCCTCTACTTGCCGGTGATGAAAACGGTAACCCGGGGTCCAGGCTTTTGCCACCAATTCTGTTTGGAGGCAGTCCTTGAGAATATGGAAGACGCCACGGTAAATCTCTTTTTCGTCACTGAAGCGAACCTCCATTTTATTAGGATGGACATTGATATCCACCTGGTCCAAGGGGAGTTCCAGGTAGAGAAGGAGAAAAGGGAACCTGGCCACCGGCAAGAGGGTGCCGTAAGCCTTCTCGGCAGCGGAGGCAATTAGCCGCGAGCGGAACACCCGCCGGTTCAAAAAGAAATACTGTTGCATCCGGTTGGCCCGGGCGATTGGCGGGCGGCCGGCAAACCCTTTAATCCGGAGCGGTCCGTAACTGCCTTGCACCGGCACCAGTTGCCGGGAGATCTCCGGATTGAAAACCTGTTTTATCCGGTTTTCAAGACTGCTCCCTTTCACTGTCGATATGAGTTCGCTCCCTTGATGACTGAGGTGGAAGGCGATCTCCGGGTAACCCAGGGCAATACCGGTTACCGTCTCTTTAATCTGGGTAAGTTCCGCCGGGATGCTCTTTAAAAACTTCAGCCGGGCGGGGGTATTATAAAAAAGGTTTTCCACTGTAACGCTGGTGCCCTTTGGCGCCCCCACCTCTTCACAGGTGATGATCTTACCGCCTTCGACAACAATCCGGGTACCGGGTACCCCTGCCGTCTTGGCTGTCTGCAATGTAAGACGGGATACTGCTGCGATACTCGGGAGGGCTTCTCCCCGGAACCCCAAATAAGAGGAACGGTACAGGTCGTCCAGGACCCGGATCTTACTGGTGGCATGCCTTTCCAGCGCCAAAAGCGCATCTTCCCGGTCCATGCCTTCGCCGTCATCGATCGCCTGGATCTTTTGGCGTCCACCATTGGCCAGGTGAATCTCGATCTTTTCCGCTCCGGCGTCAATGGCATTTTCCAGCAACTCTTTTAAAACCATCGCCGGGCGTTCAATGACCTCCCCGGCGGCAATCTGGTTGATTGTCGACTCATCAAGGATATAGATTTTATTCGCCATTTTTACCTCCCGGAGAAATCCGTTTCCTGTAGGCTGCAAATCTTAATGCACTCCAATATTCCATCCATATTCCCTTGGCGCCTTGCAACCGCTTATTCACGCGCGTGCAAGCAAGTTACGGTGAGTACTATCGCGTTTGGCCGGGTATGGGCTAGGCTTCTTTCTTCTGCCGGGTCAGCCGTTCCTGCCAGCGGTATAGGAGTTCCAGGGCCCGGCGCGGTGTGATCTCATCCAGTTTCAAGGCGAGAAGCTCTTTAGTGAGTTCCTCTTCACCGGGATGAAAAAGAGGCATCTGCAAAAGGACGGGTTTTTTCTCGGCGATCCGGCGCGCCACATTTTTCTCTTCTTTTGCCTCCAGACCGGCCAAAATTGTTCCGGCCCTGTCCAGCAGTGTTTTGGGCAGACCGGCAAGCCTCGCCACTTCAATTCCGTAACTCTCGTCGCTGCCGCCGGGCATAATTTTCCGGAGAAAAATAATTTTCTCATCCTTTTTGGCCACAACGACATTGAGGTTTTCCACCCCCGGCAGGTATTTCTCAAGCTCAATCAGTTCGTGATAATGGGTGGCAAAAAGGGTGCGGGCGCCGATTTTTTCCGGATCCCACAGGTACTCCAGGGCAGCCCAGGCAATGCTTAACCCGTCATAAGTGCTGGTACCCCGCCCGATCTCATCCAGAATCAAAAGACTATCGGCGGTGGCATGGTGGAGAATATTGGCCAATTCGTTCATTTCCACCATAAAAGTACTCTGCCCTCCCGCCAGATCATCGGCTGCCCCCACCCGGGTAAAAATCCGGTCCACCAACCCGATTTCCGCCGCAGCCGCCGGGATAAACGATCCTATTTGGGCCATCAAAACAATCAACGCCACCTGCCGCATGTAGGTGGATTTTCCGGCCATATTAGGCCCGGTAATAATCTGCAGGCGGTGTTTTTCCCCGTCAAGCAAGGTGTCGTTGGGAACAAACTCACCCGGGGGAAGGACTTTTTCCACCACCGGGTGACGCCCGGCGGTGATTTTAACTTGACGGTCCCGGGTAATGACCGGACGGCAGTAATCGTTTTTTACCGCCGTCTCGGCGAGGGCGGCCAAAACATCAAGTTCAGCCAAGGTTAAAGCAATCTGGCGCAGTTGCGGCAGGTCATCCAAAACCCGGCGGCGCAACTCCAAGAAAAGCTCGTATTCCAGGGCGATCCGCCGTTCCTCGGCGCCCAGGACCAGTTCTTCATATTTTTTCAACTCCGGGGTGATAAATCGTTCGGCATTGGCCAGGGTCTGCCGGCGTTGATAGTCTTCGGGGACCGCCGCCAAATTGGCTTTGGTCACCTCAATATAATACCCGAAAACTTGGTTGAATCCGACTTTCAATGATTTAATCCCGGTTCTTTCCCGTTCTTTCCGCTCCAAACCGGCGATCCAGCCCTTCCCTTCCTGACTGGCCTGGAGTAATTCATCAAGCTCAGGATGGTATCCCCGGCAGAAAATATTCCCCTCTTTTGGACCGGCCGGGGCATCTTCCCGGATCGCCGAGGTCAGCAAGGAGGAAAGCGCCGGCAATAAATCGAGATCCCGTACCTGTTCGGCCAAAGCCGGCGTATCGTCTTGGACCAGAAGCTCTTTTGCCTGGGGAAGCAGGGCAAGGGTTCTGCCCAGGGCCAGCAGTTCCCGGGGGTTAACCGTACCGCAGGAAAGGCGGGCCAGTAGCCGCTGGAGATCACAGACGCTTTTTAAAAGGCCCCTAAACTCTTCCCGCAGATCATGGTGGTGATAAAAAGCCGCCACCCGCTCCAGGCGTTCCTCGATCTCATCCTGGTGACGCAAGGGTTGTTCAATCCATTTTCGCAACAACCGGGCGCCCATGGCAGTTACTGTCCGGTCCAAGACCCACAACAGGGAGCCATGGGTTTTATTCTCCCTGATTGTCCGGACGAGTTCCAGGTTACGACGGGTAAAAAGATCCAGGCGCATAAAATCATCCAAAAAATAAGTACGAACTGTGGCAAGGTGTTCCAGCCGCGCTTTTTGCGTCTCCTGGAAATAGGCCAGGACCGCACCGGCTGCCGCCACTGCAGCATCCAGATACTGACAGCCAAAACCCTCCAGGGAAACCACTTGAAAATGCTCGCAAAGACGCTCACGGGCTGTTGCCGGTTGGAACTCCCGCGCCGGTCTTGGGGTGACCAGAGCAGAAGTCTGCCGTGCCAGTCTGGCCACTTCTTCCTGTATTTCTTCAGCCACCAGAATCTCCCGCGGTTGCCAGTGGTGCAACTCATCAACCAGGAGGTGTAGATCAGCCCGGGGAAACTGGGTGACCAGAAAATCGCCGGTGGAGAGGTCGGAGACGGCCAGACCGTAGTAGTCACCGGCCACGGCAATACCCATAAGGTAGTTATTGTTCTTCTCATCAAGCAGTTCCAGGTCAGTCAGGGTGCCGGGGGTGATGATCTTGACAACTTCTCTTTTTACCAAGCCCTTGGCTTTTTTCGGATCTTCAACCTGTTCGCAGATGGCTACCTTAAAGCCTTTTTCAATCAACCGGGCAATGTAACCGGAGGCGGCATGGACCGGAATCCCACACATGGGGATGCGTCCTTCTTTCCCCGCCTCCCTGGAGGTAAGAACGATCTCGAGAATTCCTGCGGCAACCTCCGCATCTTCCATAAACATCTCATAAAAATCGCCCAGCCGGAAAAGGAGGATTGCCTCTTGATGCTCTGCTTTTATCCGCCGGTACTGCCGTAACATGGGAGTTTCTTGTCCCAAGGCTTCACCTCCCTTACTCACCTCGTGGGGCGGCGCCCCGTTCCAATTGCGGGCAGGTTATTCCCTGCCGGTCACTGCCTTCCCGTGCAAGGTATGGGAGAGCCCTTTTTCAATCAGGACCGGGATTTCCCTGCCGGTCAAATCTTCATCCGAATCCGGATGCGGAAAAAGCACCTGTTTACCGGTGCGGGTATAGCCGGTATAAATATCCTCCCGCTTTGCGCTGGACCCCTCCACCAGGACGGCGACCACTTCTCCTTCCAGGCGCTTGTTGCTTTTTTTCGCCAGCGTATCAACGAGTTCAATCAAACGGTAAAGCCTTTCCATGCGGATCTCCGGCGCCACCTGGTTGGGCAGGGTGGCGGCTTTCGTCCCTTTCCGGGGCGAGTACGCAAAGGTAAAGGCACTGTCAAAGGCGGCTTTTTCAACCAAATCCAAGGTTTGCAAGAAATCTTCCTCTTCTTCCCCGGGGAAACCGACAATGATATCGGTGGTGATCGCAATCCCGGGAACAGCCGCCCGTAATTCTTCTATCAGCTTAAGGTAATGCTCCCGGGTGTATTGCCGGTTCATTGCCGCCAGTACCCGGTTGCTTCCGGCCTGCACCGGCAGGTGAAGGTGTTCACAGACATTTTCTCCCGCCGCCATCTGCCGGATTAGTTTGCTTGAGAGATCCTTCGGGTGTGAGGTTTGAAAGCGGATCCGGGAGAGACCGTCAACCTCACCAACCAGCCGGAGAAGATCGGCGAAATCCATCCTTTCCCCAGCCGGCAGGTCCCTACCGTAACTGTTGACATTCTGCCCGAGCAGGGTGACTTCCTTAACCCCGTCGGCAGCCAAAGCCCGGACCTCTTCAAGGATCTTCTCCGGCCGGCGGCTCTGTTCCCTCCCCCGCACATACGGGACAATACAGTAGGAACAGAAATTATTACAACCATATATTATGTTAACCCATGCCCGGAACGGGCTTTCCCTCTGTACCGGCAGGTCCTCCACGCGCTCGCCTTCTTGCCACAATTCAAAGACCCGGGATTTCGTCTCCTCCAGTTGGGCAAGGAGTGCCGGCAACCGGTGGAGGTTATGCGTACCGAAGACCAGATCAACATGGGGAAATTCCTCCCGGATCTTCTCCTGTTCCCCAGGTTGTTGAACAAAGCAGCCGCAGACACCGATGACCCGGTCCGGCCTCTCCTCTTTCAAAGGTTTTAAATTCCCCAGGTGGCCGTAGAGACGGTTTTCGGCGTTAGCCCGCACACAGCAGGTGTTTAAGAGGATTAAATCCGCTGTTTCCGGGCTGGAAGCCCTTTTATATCCCAACTGCTCCAGGAGGCCGGCAATAACCTCTGAATCGTGAGCATTCATCTGGCAGCCAAAGGTTCTAATATAGTAAGTGGGTGTACGCGGATGCGCACACGAGGGTAGACGGTCTTTCACTCCCTGGTTTCATCCTCCTCATCTGCTTTACGTGCTCTGGTCCAAACGTGACTCTTCATCACGGTACTCCGGGCTTTACCGCTATTCTTCTACCAAAGGAATTCCCCGTGTCACGTGCTTCCGGCATTGTTACCCTTCTCGTACCTGGAGGATTCTCTTTCGCCCGTGCCTGCCTCCGGTGCACCATGATTATCTACCGCCTATGTATGCAGGGTTGCTCTTAAGTAAAGAGGGCCGCGACAAACTCATGAGCGTCAAAGAGCCGCAGATCGCCGGGTTGCTCACCAATTCCCACCCAAATCACGGGTAAACGCAGTTGGTCGGCGACGGCAAGAACAATGCCGCCCCGGGCGGTGCCGTCGAGTTTGGCCAGGATGATACCGTCCACCCCGACCGCTTCTTGAAATATCCGTGCCTGGTTGAGACCGTTCTGACCGGTGCCGGCGTCCAGGACCAGCAGGGTAAGCAGGCTCCTGTCCCCCAGGTTACGGGTGCAGACCCGGTAAACCTTTTGCAGTTCCGCCATTAAATTGGCCTTCGTATGCAGGCGCCCGGCGGTATCAATAATTACCACCCCGGTTTGGCGGGCATTGGCTGCCGCCAAGCCGTCGAAGACAACAGCCCCCGGATCGGCCCCTTCTCTACTGCGGACAATCTCTACGCCCAGCCGTTTACTCCAGACCGCCAACTGCTCTCCAGCTGCCGCCCGGAAGGTATCGGCAGCCACCAGCAGGCAACTGCAGCCCTTGGCTTTGTAGTACGCCGCCAGTTTTGCAATGGAGGTGGTTTTTCCCACCCCGTTTACCCCGACGACCAGGATGGCCAGGGGAGGCCGGTCAATGACCGGAGGGGCCGGGATGGAAAGCAAGTCCACGAGGGTTTCTTTTAAATATTCCCGGATCTTTTCCGGGTTTTCTGCCTTGCCTTCCTTGACTTTTGCTTTTAATTCCGCCAAGACCCGGCCGGAGGTTTCCAAACCGACGTCGGCCGTGATCAGGATTTCTTCCAAATCATCATAAAGCTCGGGGCTGATGCGGGGATGTAAAGAAAGAGCCTCTTCCAGTTGGTGAACTAACCGTTGTCTGGTTCTGGCGAGGCTGTCTCTTAATTTGGCCAGCAACTCCTGTTGCCTCCTTTATTAAAACCTTATGCTCTCTAGGCATAAGATGCCAAGCGGTTCACGGTTTTAACCCGCTTCCTCTTTCAACTCCAGGGAGATCAGCTTGGATACGCCTTTTTCCTCCATTGTCACTCCGTATAAAGCCTCTGCCACTTCCATCGTATCGCGCCGGTGTGTGATCATAATAAATTGTATCTCTTTACTGAACAATTTTAACAATTCCACAAAACGCTTGATATTTGTATGATCCAACGTCGCGTCGATCTCATCAAGAATACAGAAGGGCGCCGGCTTAACCCGGAGGACGGCAAAGAGAAGAGCCACAGCGATCATTGCCCGTTCGCCTCCGGAAAGCAGCGATAGAATCTGCAGGCGTTTCCCAGGCGGCTGGGCCAGGATCTCGATCCCCGATTCCAGTGGATCATCCGGGTCCAACAGTTTCAGATCGGCCCGGCCCCCGGAAAAAAGTTCCGCAAAAAGGTTGATAAAGGCCGTCCTGACCAGGTTAAAGGTCTCAAGAAACTGCACCTTGATCTTCTTTTCGATCTCTTCAATCACTTGTTCCAGTTTGGTACGGGCAACGGTTAAGTCCTCATGTTGATTGGCGAGGAAAACTATGCGTTCCGTCAGTTTTTCGTAATCCTCGATGGCCTGGAGGTTTACTGGTCCCATCTCTTTTATTTCCTTTTTCAAACCGGAGATCCTCCGCTTGACCCCAGGCGGCTCGCTCCAATCCTCCTGTACCCGGCAGGTCCAATCCTCCCCGTAGCGTTCCAGAAGGTAACCGCGGAGGTTTTCCTCCTGGAGTCGTAGTTTGTTAAGTTGCAACTCGAAACGGTGGGAAGAAGCGGTAATTTCGCCGCGCCGCTTCCCAAGCGCCCTCAAGTCCTCTTCTTTCTGCGCCAATTCGGCGGCAATTACCTGCCACTCAGCCTTGATTTCCTCCAGTTTTGCGGTGAGCCGTTTTTCTTCCTCTTCATCCTGTTTTGTCTTGACTTCCAAAGATGCCTGTTCCTGGTCTTCCTTTATAAGTTCCCCTTCAATTCTGGCCAATTCCTGCCCTTTTTCTTCCCGGGCGGCAGCCAATTCCCGGATGGAATTCGCCAATTCCAACAGGTTTTCGTTTTTTCCGGCCCATTCCTGTTGAATACCGGCCAGCCTGGCGGTAAGCTCGGAATAATCTTTCAGTCCTGTCTCCTTATCCCCTAATAAGCTCTTTTCGGTTTCTTCTAATTCCTTCAGTTCACTGTTTTCTCTATCAATATCTTCTTCGAGTCTCTTGAGGACAATTTCTTTCTCTTTAACGGCATTGGCTTGTGTGGAGATCTCTTCCGTCAGTCCGCTGACGGCTTTTTCGATCCGCGCCTGTTCTTCCCTCATCTGCGCGCAGGTTTTATCCAGCGTTTCCCCTTCATTCTGCAGAATGTTGGTTTGCAAGATTATCTCCTGGCGCAGGCCGGTTTTTTCTTCTAAACCAGCGGTCACCGTGGCCATCTTTTCCTGAAGCTTTTTCTCTTCAGTTAAGCCCCGGTTCAAAAAGGCTAGCAAGTCTTTTTTCTCCGCCGCCAATTCTGCCAGTTCCCTTTTTCTCGTCAACAACCCCGCCGGTTGTTGACGGAACTTCCCACCGGTGATTGCCCCGCCCGGAGCGATGACTTCACCTTCAAGGGTGACGATGCGGAAACGTTTCCCGGTTTTCTCCGCGATCTGGACCGCGGTTTTCATCTCCGGGGCAATAATCACCGTTCCCAACAGGTGCTTAAAGACCGTTTGGTATGCGGGGTCATGCCGGATAACCGCCGTTGCCGGCTGGCAATTATGCTGGCGCAGCAACCCGGTAAAAGCCTCCAGCCGGTCGGCGCCGGGGTCGACAAGATCCAAGGGAAGAAAAGTAACACGTCCCAGCGAATATCTTTTCAGATAATCAATGGCGTTCCTGGCGGCAGCTTCCGTATTGACCACAAGAAACTGCAAAGCCCTGCCCAAGGCTACTTCCAGGGCTAGTTCATAGCCTTTTTCTACCTTAATCAGATCCGCCACCACCCCCTGGATCTCACGGTGAAACGGTTCTTTTGTCGCCTGTAGCAAGGATTTTACCCCTTGGTTATACCCCTGGCGCTCCCGTTCCATCTCCGCAAGGATGGTGATTTTCGATTCAATCGCCCGGATCTTCTCTCTAACTTCCTGGTTCTTTCTTGCCTGCGTTTCC
Source organism: Bacillota bacterium (assembly GCA_012839115.1). Lineage (GTDB taxonomy): Bacteria > Bacillota > UBA4882 > UBA10575 > UBA10575 > JAAYGG01. The sequence continues at coordinate 26,420 of DUNX01000098.1, read as the reverse complement.
AGGTAATTTTGGGTTTTTGCCTGTTCCGCCCGGAGATTCTTTTCTTCTTCCTCCAAAGCGGCCTTTTTTTGCTGGGCGTCAATGATCTTTGCCTGGATCAGGGTTTTTTTCTCAGTATAATCCGCCAGCTCAGCGACGAGGTTTTCCAGACTCTCCTGGTATTCCTCGATTTTTTCCCGGCGGAATCCGTTATGTACTTCAATGGTGTTAATCTCCTGTTTGAAACGGGTCAAATCCTGCAGGAGCCGGGAGAGACGGGTTTTTTTCTCCTCCAGGCGCCGGCGTGTCTCCAAAATACGTTCTTCCTGGCAACGAAGTTCTTCCTCTTTATCTTTAACAGCCTGGTTGATGCGGGCTTTTTCTTCATCCCCCGACTCGACCTGAACCGCCAGGGTCGCTTTCCTCTCTTCCAGTTGGGAAAGTTTTCTCTCCTGTTCCTGGAGAAGATTCGTCAATTCCTCCAGTTTTTCCTGGTGAAACCGGCGGCGTTCAGCCAAAAGATGAAGCTTGCCCATGGCCCGTTCCTTTTCGGCGCCATGCGCCAGTAGCAAATCCTGCGTATTGTTTTTTTCCCCTTCCAATTTAGCGAGAAGGGATTTTAACTCGACAATCCTCTGCTCAAGGTCACCTTCTTTTTCATCTAAACCGCTCATGACACCGGTAGCTTCTTCTTCTTTGACAGCCAAATCTTCCAGTTCCAACCGGATCCTTTCCAGTTCTTGGCGAGCATGATTTATCTCCAATGTTGCCAGCTCTTCACTGACCCGCAGGTAGAGGCGGGCTGCTTCCGCCTGGACCGCCAGCGGTTCGGCCTGGCTTTTTAATTCCTCCAGAACATCCTGTACCCGCAGGAGGTTATTCTCGGTTTCCACCAGTTTACGCAAGGCGGTAGCCTTCTGGTTCTTGTACTTGGTAATACCGGCGGCCTCTTCAAAAATCATGCGCCGTTCTTCCGGGCGGAGAGAGAGAATGGCGTCAATTTTCCCCTGCCCAATAATGGAATAGGATTCCTTGCCTAAACCAGTATCAGAAAACAGGTCCTGAATATCTTTTAGCCGTACCGGGGTCCGGTTAATTAAGAATTCGGTCTCCCCTGACCGGTAAATCCGCCGGCTAACGGCGATTTCTGCAAAGTCCAGGGGAAGGTACCCGTCGGAATTATCCAAGGATAAAGTCACCTCAGCCATACCCAAGGGTTTCCGGCTTTCACTGCCGGAAAAAATAATATCCTCGAGCTTAACCCCGCGCAGGTTACGGACGTTATGTTCGCCCATAACCCAACGGAGCGCATCAGCGATATTGCTCTTCCCGCTTCCGTTTGGGCCGACAATTGCCGTGACCCCGGGCAAAAATGTGAGGTTTGTCCGGTCGGCAAAGGATTTAAAACCATGAATTTCCAACTGCTTAAGGCGCAATTACGCTCCTCCCCTGCAGTTATTCAATAACTTATATTATTCTATCATACTTTCTGTAAAAAAAACACCCGTCATTTTTCTGACGGGTGCGACTCTTAAATTCCCCCAATTGAAAATTAAATCCACTCTCTTAGGCTTGCTGATGTATATATTTGCCCCGGTTCTTTACGAAATAATCTTGAGCGACAAATCCCTTCTCTTTCTGGTCTTTAGAGGGATTTCCGGGTTGAGCAATGATCCATAACGCTTAATTACCCGTTGCAACTTCAGGCGGGCCCGGGTCTTGGCATTGTCAACCACTTTTGCTTTGATCCCGAGTTTTTTCTGGATTTCGCGGCAAGAGAGCCCTTGGAGATAAAGAAAGAAGACAAGATACTCAACGGGTGAGAGATGGGCTTTTAAAACCTTTTCCAGCCGGAGGCTGGTCAGCTTTTCTTCAATAATCCTCGCCGGGTCGAAAGTGGAATCATTGATTAAGTCCAGGAGAACCCGTGAGTCTTCCGGCGTAAGTTCCTGATAAAAGGAAGTGGCTTCTTGTGTCAAGCGGTTTCCCGTATTCCAAATTTGCCGCCGGGCATTATAGATTTTCCGTAAAATACAGATATAAGCAAAAGTGCTGAATTTAATGGAATACAGCTCGTGATTATATTTATTAATCGCTTTAAGTAACCCGATGACCCCTTCTTGCAACAGATCTTCATACTCGCCCGGTGCTGAATTTATGTTTTTTTTCACAATATGTTTGACCATTGGGAGGTACTTACGGACCAAATCCTCCTTTGCCACCGGATCTTCAGACCGTTTTATCCTGGTAATGAACTCCAAATCGCGTTCCTGGTTGCTGGGACTCATGCCGCCACCTCCTGACCATATCACGTCCTGATAAATATATATGGCCAGGTTGTCCCCTATATACCGGAAAATTATCGACCGGTGTCAAGGAAAAACGATTTTCTTTTTACCTGGGTTGAACAACAAACTTAATTGCTGTTCGCTCCTCTCCGTCAATCTCCACTTCAGAAAAGGCCGGAATGCAAATCAAATTGATTCCGTTGGGAGCCACGTAACCACGGGCAATCGCGATTGCTTTAATCGCCTGGTTTACGGCGCCGGCGCCTATAGCCTGGATTTCTACAAATTTTTTCTCTCTTACTACCGCTGCCAAAGCACCGGCCACAGACTTGGGACTGGATTTTGCTGAAACCTTTAGAACCTCCAATGCTTATTCTCCCTCCCTTTCTCTAACGTGCGCGCGATCCCTGCCAGTTAATTACACCTGCTGTTATAATTACACAACCGTTGATGATTTCCTTCATTATCAAGTAAGTTTCCCCAGATACTGCAAAGCTTCTTTTGCCGCTTCCTGTTCCGCTTCTTTCTTGCTTTTGCCTTGGCCGGTACCGACTACTTTATCCCGGTAATAGGCGCTTACCGTATAACTACGGTCATGATCAGGCCCGTCAACCCGGACCAAAGCATAGCGGGGAGATTCTCCCTTTCTCTGCAGTAACTCCTGCAACCGGGTTTTGGGATCCAGTGGTTCCTCCCCCGCGGCCAGTAGTTGCTTAAGTTCTGCCCCCCAGTGCCGGATGATGAATTTTTTCACCTGTTCCCAGCCGCGGTTCAAGAAAACTGCCGCTATTAATGCTTCCATTACATCAGCCAGTAAAGCCTCTCTTTTTCGTCCCCCGGATTTTTCTTCTCCTGTCCCCAGAAGAATATACGCGCCAACCTCAAGTTCCTCCGCCACCTTGGCTAATGTCACCGCGTTAACCAGCCAAGCCCGGATCTTTGACAATTCCCCCTCGTTTTTCCGGGGGTATTTAGAATAAAGATATTCAGTGATGGCCAAAGAAAGAACGGAGTCGCCAAGAAATTCCAGGCGTTCGTTGGAGGGTTCCCCCGCTAAATGGCTGTAGGAACGGTGGGTCAATGCTTGTTTTAAAAGGGGTAACCCCTCGCTGGAAATCCCCAGTTTCCGGGCGAGTTTATGGTGGTCCCGGGGTGGTTTTATAACAGTTTTTTTCTTGTTTTTCCCGCCCATACCGTCTCACTCATCAAACCGGGCAAAAGCTAAGCAGGCGTTATGACCGCCAAAACCAAAAGAGTTTGAGAGCGCATAACGGAATTCCTTTGTTCTGGTCTTATTGGGCACATAATCCAGGTCACAGTCGGGATCCGGTGTTTCGTAATTAATCGTCGGGGGAATAACCCCGTTTTTTAAGGCTAGAGCAGTAATGATCGCCTCGACTCCGCCGGCGGCGCCCAGCAGGTGCCCGAGCATGGATTTGGTGGAACTGACCGCCAGTTTATAGGCATGTTCGCCAAAAAGCCTTTTAATGGCCATGGTTTCGATTTTGTCATTAGGAATGGTGGAGGTGCCATGGGCGTTAATATATTCAATCTCTTCCGGTTTCAGACCCGCATCTTTCAGGGTGTTTTTCATGGCTTCGTACCCACCCAGCCCCTCCGGGTGTGGCGCTGTTATGTGATAAGCATCACAGGAGAGTCCATATCCGATGATTTCCGCGTAGATCCTGGCTCCCCGCGCCCGGGCTTTTTCCAGTTCCTCCAGGATAATTACGCCGGCGCCTTCTCCCATGACAAAACCATCTCTCCCGGCGTCAAAGGGACGGCTGGCTTTTTCCGGTTCATCATTCCGCTTGGCGAGGGTTCCCGCTGACGTGAAACCCGCATAAGAAATGGGAGTAATTGTCGCCTCGGAACCGCCGGCAATCATCGCATCCGCATCGCCATACTGGATGGCACGGAAAGCCTCGCCAATCGCATGGGCACTGGAAGCGCAGGCGGTTACCGTCGAGAAGCTGGGCCCCCGGGCCCCGGTATAAATCGAAACCTGTCCGGCGCCCATATTAGCGATGATCATGGGGATGAAAAAGGGACTGACCCGTCGCGGTCCTTTCTCATGATTTACTTTAAACTGTTCCTCCATTGTATGCATGCCGCCGATTCCAGAACCTAATACCACCCCAACCCGGGAAGCGTTTTCCTCGTTTATTTCGATTCCTGAGTCTTGCAGGGCTTTTAAGGCAGCTACCACTGCAAACTGGACAAACCGGTCCATTCTCCGGAGGCTTTTTTTATCAATAAATGCCGAAGGATCAAAATCTTTAACCTCGCATCCGATTTTTACGTCAAAGTTGGTGGTGTCAAAAGCAGTGATTAAGGATACGCCGGACCGGCCGTTGACAATAGCAGGCCAAAACTCCTCAACATCTTGGCCTAAAGCTGTTATGATTCCCAGTCCGGTAATGACGACTCTTTTTTTCATTTTCCCACCTCATTCAGTATACACTACCCAGGTTGGGCTTTCGCTTGTGATAGTACTTTGGCACTGCCAGTATGGTGGCAAGAATTAGCACTATGAATATCCCCACCACAATAGGTGGGGGATATTATTACAGCAAAAAAAGGTTTTTAAGAAAGTCCCGAGTTTTCCCGGGACTTTCCGAAACTTGGTTTATTGAGAGTGCTCTTTAATGTATTTTATGGCATCCCCCACGGTGGAGATTTTTTCGGCGTCCTCATCCGGGATCTCCATATCAAACTCTTCCTCCAGGGCCATAATAAGTTCCACAATATCCAGGGAGTCGGCGCCCAAATCATCGACAAAAGAGGCTTTCTCTGTCACCTCTTCATCATCGACACCCAACTGCTCCACCACAATTTCTTTAATCTTGTCAAATATATTATCCACCATGTCACCTCCTTCCACAATTTCCTATCCTGGGAAAACTTGTCAAATTTCCTTGTGAAAATTGCAAGACCATCTTCTTCTGCTTACATTACCATTCCACCATCGACCCGCAAAACCTGTCCGGTAATATACCCTGCCACCTCAGAAGCAAGAAAAACAACTACCTTGGCGACGTCTTCCGGTTGGCCGAATTTCCCCAATGGAATTTGGCGCAAAATGGTGTTTTTTATCTCTTCCGGCAGATTCTCCGTCATTAGCGATTGAATAAAGCCGGGAGCGACCGCGTTAACTCTTATTCCCCTGCTCGCAAGTTCTCTGGCCATTGTTTTTGTGAAAGCTATGACCCCTGCTTTTGAGGCCGCGTAATTGGCCTGGCCGGTATTACCGATCTGACCGATGACCGAAGCAATATTGATTATTTTCCCGGACCGCTGTTTGATCATGGTTTTCACAGCAGATTTAGTCATGTTAAAAGTCCCTTTAAGATTTACGGCGACGACCTGATCCCAATCCTCTTCCGGCATGCGTAATAACAGGTTGTCCCGGGTAATTCCGGCGTTATTAACTAGAATATCCAGCCTGCCGTATTCGTCAATGGCCTTTTCCACCATCTGCTGAGCATCGGCAAGGGAGGCGACATTGCCTGTGACCGCACAGGCTTTATAACCTTTTTCCCGCAAGGCGGCGGCGGTCTCGTTTACTTCCGGGAGAAGATCAGCCAAAACCACCGAAGCTCCTGCTTCTGCCAGCGCCAGGGCGATCGCTTGACCAATCCCCCGGGCGGCGCCGGTGACTAAAGCCACCTCATGAGCTATTTTCATATTACTAAACCTCCTCTAAAAATGCAAGAACTTTTTTAAGGTCCTCCGGTTCAACCACGGCGAGGGTTTTCGCCCCCGGTAGCGTCTTTTTGACCAAACCCGTCAGGACTTTCCCGCCGATTTCCAGGAAAACCTCTGCCCCCATCTTCTCCAGTTGGCGTAAGGACTTGTCCCATAAAACCGGAGAATAAAGCTGCTTTTCTAATAAACCGGGAATCTCCCCTGCTGCCGTAACCGCTTTGGCGGTAACATTGGTTACCAGTGGGACTACTGGGGTGGAAAAATTAAAGCCCGCCAGTATCTTCCCGAATTCCTCCGCTGCCGGCTTCATCATCCCGGAATGAAAAGCTCCGCTCACTTCTAGAAGTATAGCTTTACCAGTTTTCTCTTTACTAGTATTACTACTATTAATCTCCTCGGCCAGGCGCATAACCAATTTTTTCTCCCCGGAAACCACAATTTGGGAGGGAGAATTGAAATTGGCCGCTTCGATCAACCCTTCCCGCTTATACTTGGCCAAAATCTCCTCTAAACGTTCGGGTGAGACATTCAGTACGGCGGCCATACCACCTTCACCGGGAACAGCCGCCATTAATTCCGCTCTTTTCCGGACAAGGAGCAAAACCTCGCAAAACGGTAAAACGCCGGCAGCAGCCAGGGCCGTATACTCCCCTAGGCTGTGTCCGGCAACAAAAGAAGGGGCAATTCCTTTCCTTTGCATTAACTGAGAGATAATGAAGGTTACAGTGACAATCGCCGGTTGGGCGATACGGGTGGCTGTAAGTTCCTCAGCAGGCCCTGCAAAACAATAACTCCGCAAAGGCAGGCCCAAAACCTCTTCCGCTTCGGCAAAAACCTCTCTGGCTTCTGCATGTTCTTTATAAAAAGCTTCTCCCATTCCTACCCTTTGGGTTCCCTGGCCGGGAAAAAGAAATGCCAATTTCTTTCCGGTCATTGCCAACCTCCTACCATCCTTCTATTCCTTCACCTTTTTGCCTAATCCTCTATAATCTTCGATCGCCTGCCGGATCCTGTCAATCAACCCTTCCTCCACTGCCTTTGCCCCAAAAAGGACCGCATTTTTAAAGGCTCTGGCCTTGGAACGCCCATGACTGATAATTGTAATCCCCTGGACCCCTAAGAGCGGGGCGCCGCCATATTCGGCATAATCCAACCGGTTGCGCAGGGATTGTAAGCCCGCTTTAATGAGTAAAGCAGCGGTTTTGCCCCGTAGGGAACCGGTCAGGATCTCTTTAAACTGTTGTAGAAATACGCCGGCCACGCCTTCTGTAAGTTTCAAGACGATGTTGCCAACAAACCCGTCGCAGACCGCCACATCACAAAGGCCCTTCGGAAGCTCCTGCCCTTCAATATTACCGATGAAGTTCAGACTGCTTTTCTTGAAGAGTTGGTGGCTTTCAAGGACCAAACGGTTGCCTTTTGTTTCTTCCTCACCGATACTGAGTAACCCCACCTGGGGCGAATCGATTCCCATAATTGCTTCGGCATAGACCGTTCCCATCAGGCCGAATTGCAACAAATCCTTTGGATCGCAATCGGCATTGGCCCCGGCGTCCAGAAGGATCGTTGCCCCGCGTAAAGTAGGCATGGGAATGGCAATTGCCGGGCGGGCAATCCCCGGAATCCGGCCTAAAGTCAAGAGGGAAGCGGCCATCGCTGCCCCGGTATTACCGGCAGAGACAACGGCATCCGCCGCTCCTTCTTTGACCAAACGGTTGGCCACGACAATGGAGGAATTTCTTTTTTTCCTTACCGCAGTAGCCGGATGCTCATCCATGGTGATTACTTCGGGGGCATCGACAATCGAAACCAGTGCGTGGGCTTCTCCCTGATAACCGGCGGCAGCGAGTTCTTCTTTAATCTCTTCTTCGCGCCCGACAAAAATAATCTGGAGGTTCTTCTCTGCTGCGGCTTGAAGACCGCCGCGAACAGCTTCTCTAGGAGAGAAGTCGCCCCCCATGGCATCCACCGCAATTTTCAACGGTCCGAGCCTCCCTTCAATAAACTAAAAAATACCCTGTAAACATCTATATATTAAAAAAAAGAAAGAAAATACCTTAAAATATCAAATCAAGGGAGCGCAGGGAGGTTTCTGGAAAAGAAAAAAGGCCTATGTGACCTTTTTCTTTTCCTTTTGGGTTACTTCAAAAACCTGCCGGCCTTTGTAATAACCGCAATTGGGACAGACCCGGTGGGCAATTTTGGGTTCATGACAATGCTCGCAACGGGTTAATGTTTTGAGTTCCAGTTTCCAATGGGTGCGCCGCAAGTCTCTTCTGGTCCGGGTATGTCTCTTCTTAGGGTTGGCCATCTCCTCCACCTCCTCGCTACTTCTTCCATTTGGCCAGCACAGCCAGGCGTGGGTCATTTTTTTGTTCACTGCATGAACAACCGCTGAGATTGCGGTTTTTTCCGCAGACACTACAGAGACCCCGGCAGTCAGTCCGGCAGAGATACTTCATGGGAAGAGCAAAGGTAATTGCTTCCAAAAGGGTTGGCGTCAGATCGATCCCCTCGGGCCCGGCAATCTTGTCGTTCTCTTCCCGTTCCCGGCTGCGCCGGTCGTAGAAATTCTCGGCAAATTCCGCGGCCAAGGGTTCCCAGATCATCTCCAGACAGCGGTCGCAAGGTACCTGGTACCGCCCGTGGATCTTGCCTGACACATAATAACCCTGGTTTGTCCGGTTAACCTGTACATGTACGGTTACCGGTTCGGGAAAATCCACCCTTCCCTGTGACGGGAGATGGAGTTTCTCCGAAAGCTCAAGCACCCCGCCGGTCTGCTCTTTAATCGTACTAAGGTCGACTCTTAACAAGGTCTCCATTTTTTTATCACCTCTGTATTATAAACGAGGAAAAGAGCATTGTCAATTTTAAAAGGAAAATTTCTTTCCTGAGCGCGCTCCCGCGGGGTGCAATATAGACAGATCCTGCCGGTACAATACAGATGGAACTTACCCGATGTGATAGAGACTGATTTTTACCGGCACAATACAAACGGATCGCATCAGACGCAATGCAAACAAACCTTACCGCCGCAATACCGACTAATCCTACCGGGCGCTGCTGATACCGTAGCCGATCAGCAGGCCAAGGAATCCGGCAATAAATAAATAGGTGCGGTTCTTCTGTTTTTCCTTCTCCAGATCGCGGCGTAATTGCAATAACTCGCTTTCGAGCCTTGCGTAATCCGACTCCAGCGGTTGGAGTAACCGGTTTATTTCTTCACGTTGACCGGCAATGCCTTTGGTCAGCTCTTCGGAGAGTATCAGCTGTTTCTCTTCAAGCTGCTGCACTCTTGCTGCCAGTTCCTTGTCTTTGGTGGCGAGCAAAACCAATTCACTCCGGAATTCGTTCGTCAATTTCCGCAACAATTCCGCATCGGCCAGATCAGCTGGTTCCGGCCCTTCTTCCATTGCCACAAGCAGCTTGGCAACAACCGTGGCCAAGGTAAAACGGTCTACCGGGAAAGTTCCCCGGAAAGTCCCGTCGTCGTATAATGCGAGGTACCCTTTGTCGACCAGTTTTTTTACAGCCTCATATGCCCAGTGCCCGGGCGGCAGATCGGCAATCTGTCCCCAAACGGGCTGCGCAAAAAGAAGAAGCAAAAGAAGCACCCAAGAGAGACCCTTCCTAATCGACTTGCACCGGAACAATTTCCACCCCTCCTCCACGAGAAATTTTGATGACCAACCCTTCCACAAGGTAAGCAGGGAGCTTATTCTCGTTGCTCCACAAGCGGATATTCTCCGGTTTAATTACTGCCTCTCCTGGTTCATCCTTGATCAGAAAATAGACAGTTGCTAAAGGTGCTCCGGTCCGGCCGGGAGTTGTTCTCTCCCCCATAACCTCCCGGATCACGCCTTTTCCTCTGTCGATCACTCCCGGTTGCCAAGTGGTTAGGACTCCATCCTCAACAAAGAATACCCCTCTTTCCACCCTTTCCGCCTGGAGGATCTGGGAGTCGTAGATCAGGTCAAAAGAGGCCCCGTTTAACATGGGGATATGTTCCGCCCTTATTTCCACAGCCAAATAATCGCCTGCTTGATAACGGCCACGCAAAGGGACCACCCGTACTTTGGGCGTAAGTACCGGCAGTTCAATCAGGACGATCCTCATTTCCGGGGCGGTGGTTTCCGATTCGACCCGGATCCCTTGAAAAGTCCTGCTTCCCGTAGCTTCGGGAAGTAAATACCAGCTCAGGTCATAGGTTTCACCGGGCTTCAACTGCCCCACATATTTGTGGCGCAGTTCACCGGGGGCCATCTCCATACCCGGCCCCAGTTGGAGACCGGCTGTGACCCGGTAGGCTGAGGATTCACCGGTATTTTTCACCGTTACCGCCAGGGGGTAAGGTACGGGCTGCAGTTTTTCATTGACAACCTTCAGGGGCGGCGGGTTCTTAACAGTCAAAGTCAGCTTTGGCGGGCCGATCAGGCGGATGTTCCGCACCGCCCTGTTCTCCGGCAGATTTACGGCAGAGACCACCACATCAAACTGGAGCTGGCCGGTGACAGTACCGTCGGGCTTAATTTCCCAGTGGACTTGTTTAATCTCACCGGGACGGATATTGCCCAAAGCCGACTCGGCGGGGCGCCGCCCGGTTAAAACGAGCCCCCGCGGCAGGTTCAGCCGGACCCGGGCATTCATGGCCGGACCGGCGCCGGTGTTTTCAATATACGCGATGATCGAATAACTCTTCTCCGTTGCCACCAGGGGAATTTCCGCCGGGGAAGTCACGCCCAGTTGCAATTCCCCGGGTTTAACCGTAACCCCTCCCAAACCATAATACAACACATAAGTACAGGTATCCACCGGAGCCACCGTAACCGGCTCCCATTTATAAACCGCCGCACTGTCCAGTTCAAACTCGCCGGCCCGGGTGAAATCCCTTCCCCTGACCAACGGTACGTCCCAGTGGTGATCGGCCACTGTTCCCCAGTTGGTGAAATAGAGGTAATCAGGGGGAATGGCTTCCCTGCCTTTCAGGGTTCCCTGGGCGATCACCCGGGGGTTGCTCAAGGTATCAAAGGCTTGCCAGAATTCGGGAAGTTCCTCCCGGGGAAAGACGGTATCGGTTTCAATGGCAGTTTCGCCGATGCGGAAAGGATTCCCGTCGTTCTCACCGAGCATGGTATCGATGACTACCCGCAGTCCTACCTCCCGCGGTTTTTCATCCCTGTTGATGATGGTGTACTGGATTTTGGCGGTATCCGGAAGCAGGGTTGTGGTACTTTCCACCACTGCTATTTCTTGCATTACCTCGACAGTATCAAAGCGGCAAACCGTTCTGATGACCCCCTTCTCTTCATCCAGCTCCGGCCCGGCAATCACCTGGCCAAATTCACCGCTGCCGCCTGAACGTTTCCCGGTCCGCCCGCCAAAAATATAATCCTTGCCGTCAATCTGGATTGTTGTATAAGAGGTCCAGGGGTTCTCAAAACCATAGATCAGGGGCTGTTCCTCGTCTCCGCTCCGGTAAGGATCGCCGCCGGTGACTTTTACCCCAAACCGGCCGGTACCATCAGGAGATCTATTAACCGCCACCGCAATATATTCATTGCTCAAAACCAAACGGTTTGGATCGAGCTGTTCCAATCTTTCAACAGCAGAGGGTTCACCGGCTTCTTCAACGATCCCAGAATCTTCCGGGCTTTCCGCTCCTACGCCGGCAATTACGATGGCCGCCAAAAGAATCAGCCCGGTTTTCCAGTAACTCTTCATCTCAAGAATCTCCCCCTTCCGGAGATAAATAAACGGCATCGCCCAAAAACTCGATTTTTGGGCGGGGTTCCTGCTGCGAAAAAATCACCTCGACCGTTATCTTGTACGGTCCTGGCGCCGGTTCAAACCGCCAATAACTCGTTACCGTCTTCAGGCAATGTTCATCCAGGCGTTCATCGCCGGAAGACCGGAGAATCACCGGTTCGGTCAAGGGTTTGCCGTCAGCCGCAAGAAAAACCTCCAGGCGGACACGGCCTTCGACCCTCTCATGCTGAAGGTCCTTATGGTAAGTCATCGGATATGAAGCAACCATCCCCCTGCCCTCACCCAGCGGTGGCAGGGCCGGCTCCGCCTCCACACCCTCTTCTTCGGGGGTAGGATCCAGATCTTCACCGGTCAATTCCTCTTCATGTGTGGGCGTCTCAGTCTCTTCCCCGGGTGGCTCAACCGGGGACGGCCGTTCTTCTTTCTCCACGGGCGGGGCATGTCGTGGCGCCGGTTGCTCCTGTACAACCTCGGCCACCTCCGCCTTGGCTTCTCTTTCGGGCGGGATCTCCTTCTCCGGCGCCGGGGGGTCCTTTTTTACGGGCGCCGGCGTCTCTGTGAAGACCGGTTTTTTCTCTTCCACCACTACCACCCGGGAGTAGACAGGAATAATCCGGGAATCACCAGCCTCTACGCCCCATTGGGCGCCCCAATTGAGGAGAAAGAAAAGGAGATGCAACCCTGAAGCCAGGAGGAAGGAGTAAAAACTACGCAGATTCTCTTGTGAGCGGAGTTTTCTTCCCACTCCAACTCCCTCGTTTCTATTTTTTTTGCCCGCGCACACTTGCGCTCTTTTCCACTCCGAGAGCAGGAAGGCTAACCCCGGCAGCGGTTATGGCATCCATAACCTCAACCAGCCTGCCATATTTAACCTGGGTATCGGCGTTAATTACCACCAGCAAATCCGGGCGCCGCGCCACCATCGGTTCTAAGGTAGCCGTCAGTTTCTCCAGGGAAATAGGGTCCGGCTCCGTCAAAAAAATCTCGCCCTGGGGGTTCACCGTGACTATCACCCGCTGTTCTTCCAAGGTCACAGCCTGTTGGGATTGGGGTAATTCAATGGGAATCCCGGAAATTCCCGTCCGGAACGTGGTGAAAAACATGAAAAAGGCCATCAGAAAAAAGATAATATCAATCAAAGGAACAATATCCACCCTCGATTCACGGCGAAGGGTCCTTTTGAAGATCATTGTTCCGGCCTCCTGTTCCGGTAAGCTTCTAACAGGTCTTTAGAGAAAAGGTTCATCTGGTCGATCCGGCGTTGGACAAAATTATTCAGCCAGTGGAGGATGAAAAGGCTGGGAACGGCGATGATCAAACCGGCGGCGGTGGTAAGCAAAGCCTCGGCGATTCCCCGGCTGATGGCGGTCATGGAAGGCAGCCCTTCCGTGACGGAAAGGATTTGAAAACTCTTAATAATCCCGAGGACCGTTCCTAAAAGTCCCAGCAAGGGAGCGGCGGTAATGATGCTGTTTAAGAGGGCAAGCCCCCTTTCCATCCGCCTAATCTCCAACTCCCCGCAGTCTTTAAGGTTCTGTTCCATTTCCGGAAGATCCTTGCCGTAGGAAACCAGTCCCGCTTGTAAGACCCGGGCTACCGGGTGATTTATTCTTTGGAGATATTGTATGGCATCAAGAGGGGCATCCTTTTCAAGTAACCGCAAGACGACCCGCTTGATTTCGTCGAGATCCCCGTGATGGCTGAAGAAATACCAAAGCCGTTCAATGGCGATGGTGATTACGATTACAGAACATAATAATAGCGGGTACATTACCGGGCCACCCTTTAAAAATGTCTGCCACATCTGAATTCTCCTCTCTCCTCTGCAACGTCATGGTTAATCTGCGAATGATATAGATACCAGAATGATATATATTTCAGAATGATAAAAACCAGAATAATTTAGATATCAGAATAGATATCAAAGGTATATTAAAATGGTATACAGACGAATTGATAGGAACAGTCTCTCTGTTATAGTATCCTTATTCTGGTAGAAAAAATTCATTCCTTGGCAATCCAGGCATAATCAACCTGCTTTAGACTTCGCTGAAGAAAGATAAAATCCTCCTCAAAAGAGACGGCGCGTAAAGGAAACTATTGGGCGCGAAGGTGCACAGGCCCGCAGTGTCAACAGCACCCAGGTGCGTCATTTCGTACCCGCCTGCAAACGTTGGAGTTCCCGCCAGCCAATATCCCGCCGGTAATAGCAACCGGAGAAATGGATCAGTTCCGCCCCACGGTAGGCCTTCTCCAGCGCTTCGGGGATGGTGGCGCCTATTCCGACCAGGTTCAGGACCCTGCCGCCGCTGGTTCTCCAGATACCGTCTTTTCGTTCAGTCCCGGCATGGAAAATCAGGAAATCCTCCAGAGCGGCCGCTTCCTGAAGGCCGGTGATCTTTTGCCCGGTCTGGTATGGTCCGGGGTACCCGGCGGAAGCCAGGACAACACAGGCGGCAGCCCCTTGCCGCCAGGAAAGGGAGACCTCATCCAGTTTTCCGGCAAGGACCGCAGAAATGACCTCCACCAAGTCGGTTTGGAGCAAAGGAAGGATTACCTGGGTTTCAGGGTCGCCGAACCGGACATTAAACTCAACCACCTCCGGACCGTTCTTGGTCAACATCAACCCGGCGTAGAGGACCCCGGTATAAGGATGCCCTTCTTTACTCATCCCTTGGATAACCGGTTCCAGAATTCTGGTGGTGGTTGTGGCCAGCAGTTCCGGGGTTAAGATTGAGGCCGGGGCGTAAGCCCCCATGCCGCCGGTATTGGGGCCCTGGTCGCCCTCGCCGGCTCTTTTGTGGTCCTGGGCAGGAAGCAGGGGAAGAATGGTCTTTCCATCGGTTACCGCCAAGAGGGAAACCTCTTCACCGGAGAGACGATCCTCAATTACCACCCGGTTCCCGGCATCCCCGTATATCTTCTCCTCCATTAGTTGGTAGATTGCTTTTTCCGCCTCCCTGATACTCTCCGGCAGAATAACCCCCTTGCCTGCGGCCAGCCCGTCCGCTTTAATCACCAGCGGTTCCTTCCTGGATCTTATGTATTCTTTCGCCGCCTCCGCATTGTCAAAAACCCGGAAAGGAGCAGTGGGGACACTATATTTCGCCATAATCTCTTTGGCAAAAACCTTACTTGCTTCCAAACACGCCGCCACCTGGGAAGGACCGAAGAGCGGCAATCCCCGGCGGGCAAAAACATCCGCTATTCCCAGGGCTAGAGGGACCTCGGGCCCTACCACTGTAAAATCAATCCGGTTTTTCTCCGCCCAGTCCGCCAGGTCTTCGATCCCGCCTGCTTTTATGGTTACCGGCTCCGCCACCTCAGCGAGACCGTCGTTTCCCGGGGTGACAAAGACCTTTTCCGCCCGCGGGCTCTGTGCGATTTTCCAGGCCAGGGTATGTTCACGGCCACCGGAACCAACGATTAATATACGCATTTTTTGTCACCGCCTATCGGTATTGATCAAAAAACTTCACAGATTTAGTCTACCCGTTGCTTAATCCGGGTACGTAACCCACTGATCTCCAATGCATCTTCGGCCATTAATTTCAACGCCCGTGGATAAAGCCGGTGTTCCACATCCAAGACCCGTTGCGCCAGAGTCTCCGGGGTATCATCATCATCTACCGGAACAACCTCCTGGCAAACAATTGGTCCGCCATCGATCTCCTCAGTCACAATATGTACGGTTGCCCCCGAAAATTTGGCGCCGGAGGCAAGGACCGCCCGGTGGACATGCATACCGTACATCCCCTTGCCGCCAAAAGCCGGCAGGAGTGACGGGTGGATGTTGATGATCCGCTGGGGAAAAGCTGCCAGTAGCCGGGAGGGTAGGATCCGGGTAAAACCGGCCAGGCAGATTAGATCAATATCCGCTTCGCGCACACGCTTTAGCAAGGCTTCGGTAAAAGCCTCCGGGCCGTTAAAATCTGCTGGCGAAAAAACCGCAGTGGCAATCCCGTAGCTTTCAGCCCGTTTTAAGGCGAAAGACTCCGGCTTATTGCTGACCACCAAAACAATTTCCGCCGGAATCCCGTTCTTGGCGATCCCTTCGATCAATGCCTGTAAATTGGACCCACGCCCGGAAACAAAAACTGCTACTCTCTTTTTTTTGCTCATCGTAATCACCCCCACCGGTTTTCCGGTCTTTTATACGCAATTTCGCCAGGCGTTACGAAATCACAATATCTTACCAAACCACAATGTCGTGAAGTCAGAATACCTTGCATAAAAAGTCCAGAAGGTTCCTTCGCAACCTCCCCTGCTATAACCAGCATAATTTAAGTTGCAAGATGTTCATATTATGAACAAAATACGACTTCCTTGTCGCCTTCTTCCAAGTAGCCAAGGCGATAGGGGTTTTCCCCGGCTGCCTCCAGTTTCTCTTTGAACTCATCCTCTTTTTCCGGCCCGACGATACAAACCATGCCGATGCCCATATTGAAAGTCCGGTACATCTCCGGCTCCGGAATTTTCCCCGCTTCCTGCAGAACTTGGAATACGGGCAGCACCGGCCAGGAATTCTTTTTCACTACCGCCCGGTGGTTCCCCGCAAGAATACGCGGGATATTATCGATAAAGCCGCCTCCGGTCAGGTGGGCGAGGCCTTTTACCAGTCCTGCCTGGATCGCCTCTTTTAGCACCGGAAGATAACAGCGGTGGGGGGTGAGCAATTCCTCCCCGACGCTCCTTCCTAATTCCCGCATGTAAGCGCCGGTTTTTTTCTTTAAAACCTCAAAGAAGATCCGCCGGGCAAGGGTATACCCGTTGGTATGCAGGCCGGAAGAGGCCAGGCCGTAAAGGAGATCCCCTGCCGCCATTTCCGCCTTGGGCAAGAGCTTTTCTTCTTCCACCACACCAACGATGGTGCCCACCAGATCGTACTCGCCTTCTTGATAAAAACCAGGCATTTCCGCGGTTTCTCCACCCAAAAGCACACATCCGGATTCCCGGCAAGCGGCGGCCATACCGGAAATAATCTCTTCAATGACTACCGGCTCCACCTTCCCGGTACCGATATAATCCAGGAAGAAGAGGGGAACGGCCCCTTGTACCAAAATATCATTAACACAATGGTTCACCAGATCCCGACCCACTGTATCATGCTTGTTCATGGCGAAGGCCACTTTTAGTTTTGTTCCTACCCCGTCGGTACTGGCCACCAAGACCGGTTTTTTAAAATCCCCGCTGGGAAAGGCAAAAAGCCCGCCGAAACCGCCTTCTTCCCCCCGCACCAGCAAATTGCGGGTCGCCTGAAGGTGCTGCCGGATCCGCCGCGCCGCCTCATTCCCGGCGTCAATATTCACTCCGGCCTTTTTATAACTCCATTCTTCCATCTTTACCCCTCCCCCTTCTTTTCCGGCGCCGAAGGGATTGGATATCCCTTGCCGAAGCAGCCGAAACAATGCAGATCGGCCGTGGTGTCAAGCGCCTTTTTCAGACCTTCTACCGAAAGATAGGTCAAGGTATCAACCCCAATTTGTCTCCGGATCTCATCCACAGTATGGCTGGCGGCGATCAGTTCTTTCCGGACGGAGGTATCGATCCCATAATAACAAGGGTGCGTGATGGGGGGAGCACTGATACAAAGATGCACCTCCCGCGCTCCCGCCTCCCGCAGGAGATGAATAATATTGGCGCTGGTTGTCCCCCGGACGATTGTGTCGTCAATAATCACCACCCGCCGGTCTCTTATGACCTTCTCCACCGGGTTCAACTTAATCCGGACCCCCAAATCCCGCATCTCCCTGCTGGGCTGAATAAAGGTCCGTCCCACATAGGTATTTTTATAAAGCCCGACGTCATAAGGGATCCCGGAAGCCTCGGCGAACCCCAAAGCCATCGCAATTCCGGTGTCCGGAACAGGAACCACCACATCAGCCTCGCCCGTAAATTCCCGGGCCAGTTGCCGCCCCAACTGCTTCCGGATTTCATGAACACTCAGCCCGTCGATGACACTGTCCGGGCGGGCAAAATAGATATACTCGAAAACACAAAGGGCTTTTTTTGCCGCCGGTTTCAACTCCCTGGCCATAACCCCGTCTTTATTGATGACCACCACTTCACCCGGGTGTAAATCCCGGATAAATTTTGCCCCCAAAGAAGTGAAGGCGCAACTTTCGGAGGAAAGAAGATACGTGTCATTGAGTTTACCCAAACAGAGAGGGCGCATGCCGTGGGGATCCCTCACCCCGATGAGGGTGTCTCCGGAAACTACCACCAAAGAAAAAGCGCCTTCCAGTTTTTCCACGGTCCGGATCACCGCATCAACCAGGGATTCATTACTAAACCCGGCAAGCAAATTCATAATAATCTCCGTATCCGTGGTGGTCTGAAAGATCGACCCCTTTTCCAGAAGCTCCCGGCGCAGTTCATCGGCGTTGACCAGGTTCCCGTTGTGCGCCATGGCCAAATATCCCCTTGAACACCGGCCAAACAACGGTTGGGTGTTTCCCTTGTAAGTGGCGCCGGCCGGGGAATAACGGACATGGCCAATACCGATCCTCCCTTGCAGGCTGTTGAGGATTTCATTATCAAAAACCTGGGAAACCAGGCCCATATCCCTATGGGCGGCCATTTTTTCCCCGTCAGAAACCACGATCCCTGCACTCTCCTGCCCGCGGTGTTGAAGGGCGTAAAGACCCATATAAATAAGGGCTGCCGCGTGCGTTTCTTCCCCTGCGCCGTAAACTCCAAACAGGCCACAGGCTTCTTCCGGTTTGTCCAGAAAAAGATGAGACACTTTTTCCCCCTCTTTCTTTACATTAATAAAATACGGTAATATACCCGAGCCTTTACTTGAACAAAAAAACGGACAGGTGGACCGGTTAACCTATCCGCCGTAACTCTTCCTATAAAGGAAAGCACTTGTGGTCACGGATAAATTCTATCAAACTACTGGAATTATTGTCAATGTATAAATGGCAAGCCACGAAAATTGCGGGTGATCCATTACTTTTCCTCCAGCAACTCCTTGTAGCCCTTTTGGGCCAGGGTTTTTGCCTTCCGCCGGCATTCTTCCCGTAGTGACTGGCGGTAAGCCGACAATTTTTCCTTCAGTACGGGGTCGGAAAGGGCGAGGATCGCCACTGCCAGCAAAGCGGCGTTTTTGGCACAATTGATCCCCACAGTAGCCACGGGAATACCGGAAGGCATTTGCACCATGGAATAAAGGGCATCTTCCCCCCGCAAAGGACCGCAGGCAATCGGGACCCCGACCACCGGTATGCTGGTTTTGGCGGCCAACACCCCGGGGAGATGGGCGGCCATTCCCGCTCCGGCAATCAATACTCCATACCCTTCCTCTTCGGCCCGGGCGGCAAATTCCATGGTTTCAACAGGTGTCCGGTGGGCGGAGAGGATTATTACCGAAAATTCCACGCTAAAAAACTCTAAAACCTCGGCGGCCTTAGCCATAACCGGTAAATCCGAATCGCTTCCCATAATAATGGCCACACGCTTTTTTATCTTGTCTCAGCTCCTTCTGTCACCAGTTTCCTGCTTCCCGGTTTAACCAG
The DNA here is from genome assembly GCA_012839115.1 of Bacillota bacterium. GTDB lineage: Bacteria > Bacillota > UBA4882 > UBA10575 > UBA10575 > JAAYGG01. The sequence continues at coordinate 7,156 of DUNX01000098.1, read as the reverse complement.
GGGTTTTTGTTCACGGCACAGCGGGCACTCTTCAGGAGAATAGGTTTTTATGGTTACGTTCAGCAGGGCTTCCACCCGGGTGTCAAAGCTAACCTTCCCGCCGCTGCGGTCGACAAAGACCCCTGCCCCCCTGATATCGCCCCCGCACGCACGCACCGCCTGAATTACTTCACGGACTGAACCGCCGGTGGTGATAACGTCTTCAACCACCAGAACCTTCTCGTCTTCGTCAATCTCAAACCCCCTGCGAAAGACCATCTTCCCGTTTTCGCGCTCGGCAAAGATCGCCCTGGTCTGCAGGATTTTTGCCACCTCGTAGGCGATAATAATCCCGCCGACCGCCGGTGCTGCCACAACGTCAATCTCTTCGCCTTTAAATCTTTTCGCCAGTTCGAAACAGAGGGTTTCGGTAAAACGCGGATACTGGAGGACCCGGGCACACTGAATATACTCGCCGCTGTGCCGCCCCGAAGTAAGCAAGAAATGTCCCTCCTGCCACACTTTGGTCTCGCGAAATATCCTCATAATCTCTTTCTCCGACAGCATTGCTTTCCTCCCTATTATTCTCTTTTCTCTCCGCGCATCTCCTTCTCGCTGTTGTGGGCTGCGCCGATCAGGTTCGTAATGGTCTCTTCTTCATGTTTAGCCAAAAAGTCCTGAAGTCCTTCAATAATCTTCAACGGGGATAAGGGATCAAGGAAGAGCCCGGTTCCCACCGCCACCGCCGTGGTTCCAGCCATAATAAACTCCAGAGCATCGCGGTAATTCGTAATTCCTCCCATCCCGACCAGGGGGACCGGTACTTCCTGGTAGACCTGCCAGATCATACGCAGGGCTACCGGTTTGACCGCCGGCCCGGAAAGCCCGCCAAAGATATTACCAAGAACCGGCCGGCGTTTATCCGGATCGATCGCCATCCCGGAAAGGGTATTAATCAGACTGAGGGCATCGGCGCCCGCGTCTACCACCGCCTGGGCGATCGCCACAATATCGGTGACATTGGGCGAGAGCTTAACCCAAAGCGGTAAAGAAGTGTTCTGCCTGACCAGCCTGGTAACAGCGGCCGCACTCTCCGGAAGTACGCCAAAGGTCATGCCCCCTTCTTTCACATTGGGGCAGGAGATATTTACTTCGAGCGCAGCCAGGCCCGGTTCCTTATCAAGGATCTCTGCAAGCCGTCCGTACTCTTCCGGTGTAAACCCGGAAATATTGACAATTATTTCTGTTCCCAGATCCCGCAACCGGGGCAGTTCTTCCTTAATAAACCTATGAACCCCCGGGTTTTGCAGGCCGATGGAATTCAAAAGGCCGGCCGGGGTCTCCGCCAGGCGCGGCGGTGGATTTCCGGCGCGGGGTTCAAGGGTCAACCCCGTAACCATCACCCCGCCCAGGGCGGAAATGGGGAATAATTTCTCATATTCGCAGGCAAACCCAAAGGTACCCGAGGCGACAAGGACCGGGTTTTTCAAGGTAACCCGGCCTACTTTGGTTTCCAGGGACGGAGTGGTAGTCAAGAGAATTTCACCTCCCCGGCGGGAAATACCGGTCCGTCTGTGCAGACCCGGCGGTAACCGTGGACTGTCTCGCAAACACAGCCTAAGCAGGCGCCAACCCCACAGGCCATCGCCTCTTCCAAACAAAGCTCCCCCGGAATCCCGTATCCGGCCATCATTTCCTGGACCGTCCGGAGCATCGGCCGGGGACCGCAGGCGCAGTAAAAATCATAGTTTCCCGGTAGAAATCCCGCTGCTGCTTTGGTAACCGTACCATGGAAACCGGCGCTGCCATCGTCCGTCGCCGTGTACACAGTAACCCCCGCCGCCTGCCAGAGATCTAAAAAAACCAGCTCGTCCTTGGTGCGTGCACCGTAAAACAAGGTGAATTCCCGGTTGTGTCCACCTCTAGGTGCACCTGTAGGTGAACCTAAAGGTGAACCCACTTTTCTTTCCTCTTCCACCAGGCTGAAGAGGGCGGGCATACCGGTGCCTCCGGCAAAAAGCAGGAGCCGGCGATATTTCTCCAGGGATGAAAAACCATTGCCCAAAGGGCCAAGCAGCGACAGGGAGTCGCCGGGCTTGCGCCGGGCCAACCAGGCGGTACCCCTGCCGACAACACGGAAAATAATCTCGATTCTGCCTTCAGCAGGATGAAAACGAAAAATATTAAGCGGTCTTAATAAAAGCGGATCCAGAGTTTGTTCATCCGCGCAACGGATCATCACGAATTGGCCGGGGCTGCTTTCCTTGGCGATCTGCGGCGCCGCCAAAACCAGATGATAAAAGCCTGTCGCCTGCCCGAGAGAGGAAAGGCTAATTACCCCGGCGCTTTCCGGCTGCATTCTCCTATCAACTCCTTAAATCTCCTTATAAACCCATTCCCCGCCAACCATGGTCGCCACGGCCTTTCCCTTTAGTTTCCACCCAACAAATGGGGAATTCGTACTTTTTGAAAGAAACTCTTCCTCCTTAACCTCCCACTCCCGGTCTAAAGCGACCAAAACCAGGTCGGCCGGTGAACCCTCCGCTAAAGTCCCGCCGGGGATCCCGAGGAGACGGGCGGGGGAAAGGGAGAGCAAGTCCACAATTTTGGCGAGGCTTAACAGACCGGTATGGTAAAATTCTGTCAAAATCAGTCCCAGTGCGGTCTCAAGCCCGGTCATGCCAAAGGGGGCTTTCCCAAACTCCTGGTTCTTCTCTTCCCTGGTGTGCGGGGCATGATCCGTGGCAATGAGATCGATCGTCCCGTTCAGGAGCCCTTCGCGCAAGGCTTCCCGGTCTTTTTTTGTGCGTAAAGGCGGATTGACCTTGGTCGCGGTATGATAACCCGCCACATCCCCGTCGGTCAAGATCAAGTGGTGCGGGGTGGCCTCCGCCGTTACTTTCACCCCTCTTTTTTTTGCCTCCCGGACCAGTTCCACACTTCTTTTACTGCTCAGATGCTGAATATGAATCCGGGCCCCGGTCTCTTCAGCTAACAATAAATCCCTGGCCACCATCACCTCTTCGGCGAGGGACGGATAGCCTTTCAGTCCGAGCCGGGTAGAGGTGAAACCTTCATGCATCTGCCCGCCGGCGGATAAGTTTTCATCTTCACAATGGAGGAGAAAAGGCTTGGCAAACAACTGCCCGTACTTAAAGGCGTTCCTGGCCAATTCGGCATTCATTACCGGACGGCCGTCATCGGAGAAAGCCACGGCTCCGTTGGCGACCAAGTCGCCCAATTCAGCCAGTTCCTGGCCTTTCCCGCCTTTAGTGATATTCCCTACCGGATAAACCCGCGCTGCTTTAGCTTCTGCCGCTTTGGCCCGGACATAAGTAAGGACGCTGCCATTATCCGCCGGCGGTTTGGTGTTGGGCATGGCCACTACGGAAGTGAATCCTCCCCTAACCGCCGCCCGGGTCCCGGAGGCGATCGTCTCCTTCTCTTCCTCTCCCGGTTCGCGGAGGTGGACATGGAGATCGACCAAGCCGGGGAGAACAAGATAAGGGGAAGCATCGATTATTTCGTAACCGGCGGCAGTTGCGTCCCCCGCCAAAGACGGTCCCACCCGGCTTATTTTCCCGTCAGCAACCAGAAGATCAACGGAGCAGTCACGACCGGCCGCCGGGTCGATTAACCGGCCGTTTTTAAGACAGTAATTCACCGCTTTTCCCTCCCCCGCTCATTAGGTACAATAAAGCCATACGTACGGCCACCCCGTTGGTTACCTGGGTTGTGATGACCGACCGCGGATCCGACGCCGCTTCTTCAGTAATTTCCACACCAAGATTGGTTGGGCCGGGGTGCATGATTACCACATCCTGCGGCGCAATGCTGAGGACTTCCTTGTTAACCCCGTACAGGCGGGCGTACTCCCGCAAGGAAGGAAAGAGCCCTTTCTTCTGCCGTTCCAACTGGATACGAAGGACGTTGATGACATTGGCGTCCCGCACCGCCTCCCGCAGGTCGTTCACAACCTGAACGCCTAGTTTTTCGATGCCCGGGGGGATCAGACTCGGCGGCCCGGTTACTCTCACCGTCGCCCCTAATTTCAACAACCCGTAAATATTGGATTTTGCCACCCGGCTATGCATAATATCCCCGACAATCACCACTTTCAAGCCGGCAAGCGAAGGGTGCTTCTCTTTCAGGGTGAACAGGTCCAGCAGTGCCTGGGTTGGGTGCTCATGGGGCCCGTCTCCGGCATTAATAATCCGGCAATCAACAGTCTGCGCGAGCAACCAGGGGGCACCCGCCATGGCATGCCGGAGAATAATAAAATCTGCCCCCAAAGCCTCAATGGTTTTGGCGGTATCGATAAAATTCTCACCCTTTTGCACACTGCTGGTGGCAATTGTCACATTGACCGTATCCGCCCCCAGCCATTTGGCAGCCAGTTCAAATGAGTTCCGGGTCCGGGTTGAGGGTTCATAGAAAAGGGTGGCTACTGTCCATCCCCGTAAAGTAGGGAGTTTTTTGACTTCCCGTTGGATTATTTCCTTGCAGGGCACCGCAGTTGTTAAAATCTCTTCAATCTCTTCAGCGGTCAAATCTTCTAAACCGAGAAGGCATCTCCGGGAAAAATGCAAATAATCCCCCCCTTTTTTTACGTGCGCTATGATCTTGCCGGTAGCCAGGTAATCCCAGTATACCAATAGCCCCCTGATCCGGAATAATCAGGGGGCTATTATTCTCCCCTCTCTTCAGCCTCGCTGGCGCAAGGGAAAGGAGGTGGCGTCTCTTCTGGAGAGCAAATTTCTTCAATGAGGATCCGGTCTTCTCCGTCGGTCTCTTTAAGCAAAACATGGACCGTCTCCCATGCCGATGTGGGGATGGTTTTGCCAACATAATCGGCGCGGATCGGCAGTTGCCGGTGGCCACGGTCGATCAGCACCGCCAACTTAATGGCCTGGGGACGCCCCATATCCATTAAAGCGTCCAGAGCTGCACGGACTGTTCGCCCGGTAAAAAGCACATCATCCACCAGGACAATTTTTCTATCCGTTACCCGTCCGGGAATCTCTGTACTGCGTACTACCGGCTGCGAAGAGATGATCGTCAGGTCATCGCGGTAAAAGGTGATATCCAGGACCCCGACAGGGACGTCGACCTTTTCCTGTTCTTTAATAAAAGCAGCTAAGCGTTTGGCTAGAGGAACGCCTCTGGTGCGGATTCCGACCAGCATCAGGCCGTCCACACCTTTATTTTCCTCGGTAATTTCGTGGGAAAGCCTGTACAGCACCCTGCGAATGGCGTCTTCATCCATGATCAGTCTTTTGGTACCCACGCCACATCTCTCTTCCTTTTTAAAGTCAGAAAAAAAACCTTCCGGCAGGAAGGCTTTCCTTTCCATAAAGGCTTAAGTACTTTACCTTACCGGCCTGACTGAACCGATTTAAAGGTAATCCCCGCGCTAAAATCTCCGTCGGTTTCACCTACACGCCTATGCACGCCTGTGCTTTTATTAATGTACCAAACCACAAGAAGATTGTCAAGATCCGGCTGGTCTTATCAACCAGCGCCTCCTAATGGCAGGAAGAGCAGTTTCCTCCGGAACAGCCGGTACAGGTCTTCCCCCCGCTCGCGCCGGTGTTGCCCATAGAAAAGGCGGAGATAAGCCGGTGTGGTTCAGCTCCCCCGCACCGGGGGCAAAAAATATCTTTCTGGCCATAGCGGCACAATTCTTCAAATTTGTGACCGCATTTTTTACATTTGAATTCGTAGATCGGCATTGCGGCCGTTCTCCCCTTTTCCATATACTCCTGATACTCCGGGGAAAAGGATTCCCTGTTTCAGTTATAGATCACCGCCGGAAGTCAAGGAATAATCAAGAACTAATTTAAAAATAATCAAGAAACAATCGTCACCAAATCCTTGTTCTTGAGACCTGCAGCATTGGCCTCATCAGAATCCAAATGAAGGTCCATAAAAAAATCGGAGCGAACTCTTACCAATACATTTTCAAAGGTAAGTGCCCGCTCCCCTTCGGCTTTTACGTTGATAATGTCTTTATCTTTTAAGCCCAGTTTTTCCGCATCCGCAGGACTCAAATGCAAATGTCTTTTGGCAACAATTACCCCTTCGGGAAGATCAACCCGTCCCGCCGGTCCCTCAATGGCTATCCCGGGAGTCCCTTCCAGATCCCCCGACTCCCGCACCGGCGCCTGGATTCCTAAGCGATAGCAATCGGAGACCGTTACCTCAACCTGGGTTTTTGACCGCACGGGACCCAAAACCCGCACCTTGGTGATGGAACCCTTTGGTCCGGTCAAAGCAACAGTTTCCTCCGCAGCAAATTGACCCGGTTGTGTCAGCGCCTTCTTTTGGTTCAACTGATATCCTTCACCAAAAAGCAGTTCCAAATCTTTCTGTGACAAATGGACATGAGCTCTGGATATACCCACCGGAACCCTGGCGACCATGGCTTGATTTCTCCTTTCTAAGTATGGTATTTTTTACCCGGGAAAATTTTGCCCAAAAAAAAACCGGTAAACCGGTTTTAGAATCTGGCAGGGGAGGCAGGACTTGAACCCGCAGCCACCGGTTTTGGAGACCGACGCTCTGCCAGTTGAGCTACTCCCCTTTATTTCTTTTAACTTAATTATACTTGCTTTACCGCGGGGTGTCAAGGATTGCCGGGATAAAAACTCCCCTCGCAAATGGTGTTAATCAAAAATTAAAGATCAATGATTAATCATCAACCTAAAGGTTGACGCCAAGGATCCCACCGACCAGCCCAAGCAAAACCAGGATAATCATCTTTACCACGCTCAGCTTGAGGCTAATTGCCTGCCCAAAAATTTTCGCCAGGATCAAGAGGAAAAAGCCATAAACCAGGGCTAAAATAATTCCCCCCAGCCAACCCCGGGTTTTCAACCGGTGGCCGGTTAAAAACGCTCCTAAAACTACCGCAGCATAACACAGGTAATCATATACTGTCCGCATATGTCCGGTCCAGTCCATACCGGCTATGTACAGGACCGCCATGAGTATTATGCCAATCGCCAGCAGGAGAACGGCATAACGAAACCCCCAAAAAACCGCCCCGGGAAGGCTGCGTCCGGTTACACCCTGCTCCTGTTCGCCCAAAAGATCACCTCCCCTTTAAAGCTCACGCGTGGATAAATACCGGCGCTACAGTCAGATTGCGCCGGTATTTATATATGCCGTTCGGCCT
>DUNX01000097.1 GCA_012839115.1 Bacillota bacterium | reverse complement strand
GCGCCCACTCCTTCTTGGAAAATCTCAATCGCCCATAGTATATCATACTTCAAAAATTTTAACAAGAGGCTCACCGGCTGCGGTGAAAAATTTTGCCAATCCCCTAAATTGAAAAAGAAAAACCCGCCCTAATCGACCCTTTAACTAATCTTCCGGCCGCCCGGTGAGTCGACTCTTGTCCTGTAACATCATGGACGGCCCGAACTCACTCTTTCACTGTTTATGACATAATCAAGCTTTTTGACCAGGCCCTGCCCGGCTGTCTGATCGTTGTACATTATGCCAAATTCCACCGCGCCCAGCCAGAGGTCGTCGCTTCTATTGTATTTTTCTTTAATATAATCAAGGAAGCGCTTTAGATTAACTTCTTTCGGAACTCTTCCTTTTTCGCCGATCCTGAACTGGCTGTAATACCAATCGTCCAAATCCATCTGTTTGGTCAAGTCATACGTGTAAGATCCATCCACTACAGCACTGGGAATCAGCGGAGAATACGTTTCGTCCTGCCAGTCAAAGTAAATCATGACCTCATCTTGGATTGATACCGTAATATCCTCCCCGGGGCCGGGTTGTTCTGTTGTTAAGAAAAATTCTACAGTAACACTCCACCACCCGGCTTTATTAGTCACTTCATAGTCAAAATCCAGCTCCATCAGCAAAGTGTCAATCTCTTTCAGTTGCTTGGGCAAGAGTAAAGTCTTATCGTGGACCCCTTGTCCCCACGGTGTTACGCCGTAAACTACCTTAGGGTAATTGGGATCCTTCTCGCCGGAATCTCCCCGCTGCCATTGCCAGCCATAGCTCCCGTCATCATATAGGTAGATTTTCTGATCAGTCTTTTCTTCTGTCGCCCACATATTACTGAGCAGCAGAAACCCGGGAGCAACCTCGATTTCATCATATTGGCCGGTTTTAGACTCCTTAATAACAAGGCCTTGATCAGTAGACGGTTTGGACCGGCAACCAGAAAAAAGCAAAGCCATGTATGGATTAGCCGGGGCATGGTTCAGCGGTCAAAATATGCGGTGACAAAAACCGCCGGCGAATTCCAGTAGGTTGTTACCTCATTCGTGGACCAACTCCCCTGGTGATCAATGTAGGCCCGGGCCGGCGGGTCGTTCCTGCGCAAATATCTCTGCGCCGTCGGGTCCTGCAGCCTGCTGTTGGGGCCGCCCGCCACCATCCCAGGTACCGGCGCCTTGACACTACCGGCGCCGGAGGGGCGGTGATGTGGGTTCAGCACCGGGTTACCGCCGAAGCCGGTAACATAGCATTTCCCCAGGACATTGCGGCCAAACAAGTAATGGAGATGGTCCTGGGCCACCTGGACATACTCCTCCTCCGGGGCCAAAAGATTGGCAATGATCAGGATCATCGCCCGTTGCATAACCAGGCCGTTACTGCCCCAGTAATAATCATTACCGGTCAGGGAAAGCCCATAACCGTCGTTACCGGCCCGCCTGGCCAGAACCCGGGCGTGATTGAGCAGTTTTTCCCGGAAGAAACCGGCGATCCTTTCGTTTTGCCTCTCCTCATCCATGAAGAGATAGGAGACGGCGCCAAACCCGCCGAGACTTTGCCAGCCCAATGCGGTCAGATCCATATTCGCCCGGTGGCTGCGGAGAACATAATTGTGGTATGACTCTCTGCCGGTTGCCCGATACAACTCCACCGCGGCCCAAAACCGCTCGTCCTGGTTGTTCCAATCCCCGTATTCCCCGGTATCCATCCCGGCCGGGTTTTTGAAATTGGGCGCATTGGGGTTTTTCTCCAACCATTGCCAGGCCTTCTCCGCCGCGGCCAGCGCCCGGTTGGCAAACTCCGGATCAATCCCGGAATAGATACGGGAGGCAGCGGCCATAATCGCCGCAAACCCGCCGGTAGCCGTAGGCGAGACCTGTGTTATATAACGGGGGTTCCGATCCGCCTCGGGCATAATGAAACCGGGGAATCTCTTTGTTGATACCTTATGGTAGACCTCGCCCGTCGCCGGGTCCTGCATTTTCAAGAGCCAGTCCAGGGCATAGCGGCACTCATCCAAGATATCAGGGATCCCGTTCCCGCTCTCCGGGATCTGCAAAGAGTCGCAAAAAGCCTCGGGGAACAACTCATAGGCCAGCAAGAGATCGGCCAGGGTCACCGCCACGGGTACGGTATACTTCCCGAAATCGCCCGCATCATGCCAGCCGCCGGTTGTCTCCTTATGTTGTTTTTGGTCGGCAAAGAAGAAAGCATCATTCAAATGGCAGGCCTTATGGCTCCAAACCCCGGCATATTCAGGCTCCAGCGCAATACCGCACCGTTGGTAGTACATCATCTTCAAAAGACCCTTTTTTGCCGCGCGGTAGACTTCCGGGTCGATGCGGAAAGGATATGACTTACCTACGCCGGGAAGGTAAAGAAAATAATGGCCGTCCTCTGTCACCTGGGAAAAATCGGCGTAATAAATCCGCGCCCCGGAAGCCCCGTCGTCTACCGGTTCTTCTGTGGTTGCGCCGGTATAAACCACTTCCAGTTCATCTTCTCGCGCGCGTGAACCAACCCGCACGAGAAAAAAATCACCGCCATGACCGTCAATAACTGCAACCTTCCGGTCTTGCGGCCGGTAACCCAATTGGTTAATTTGAATCAGTTTGCTGGTTTTCTCAGCAACAATCGCCTTCATGAAGTCTTCACCCCATTCGACACCTGCGTATACGCGACCACCGGTTGCCACAATTTCCCTTTGTCTCCCTGTCTTGACCGTTTGCCGCCTGCCGGATAGGAACTCATACCCGTTGAAAACAGTAAAAAAAATACAAATTACCAGCAAAACCCTGCCCGCCATTTTCATGAAACTCCCCCTTTTGAAAACGTTCTTCTTTGCCAAACGCCGCCGTGTTTCCCAGTCTCCCGTACCCCCCGCGGGCTTCCGGGCAATATCCCGGACACCCCACGGGTCTCTGGGCATAATAAACAATATTCGCCAATATCTTCCGCATCTCCTACCATAAAGGAATTTCCGGTTTCCTGTCGAAGAGACCACATAAAATCTCCGGAAGGAGGAGGATTTAAATGTGGCCTGAACTGCTAAATTTAGAATTCCTCAATAACCGGCTCAGCGATTATTTACTCGCCGTCACTCTCTTTCTTGCCGGTATCATCATCATCCAAGTCTTCAAAAGAATCTTTTTCGGCCGCGCCGGGCAGTGGGTGAAAAAAACCGCCTCCACCTTTGATGATTTTCTCCTTAAGTCCTTGCGCCGGCGTTTAATCCCATTATTATATTTTGCCGCCTTATACCTGGGCTTCGCCGTCCTTTCCCTCAACCCCCTCGGGGCTAAAATCCTGCGGACAGCGGGCGGCGTCATCCTGGTCTATTACAGCGTCAGCTTCCTCCTGGATGCCGCCGGTTACGGCCTGGAATCCTATTTTCTGAAAAAAGAGGACCAAGCCAGGAAAAGCATCCTCAGCGTCTTCCTGATCGGGATTAAGGTGGTCGCCTGGGGTATTGCCCTCCTTGTCCTCTTGGATAATTTCGGCGTCAAGATCTCCGGGCTCCTGACCGGGTTAGGCATTGGCGGTGTGGCGGTGGCCTTCGCCGCCCAGGCGGTTCTCGCCGATCTTTTCAGCTATTTCACGATCTTCTTTGACCGGCCGTTTGAAATCGACGATTTCATTGTAGTTGGCGAGTACCGAGGGACAGTGGAGTATATCGGGATGAAAACCACCCGCCTCCGGAGTCTCGGCGGGGAGCAGATCGTCTTTTCCAATACCGATCTGACCAACTCCCGGGTGCAGAATTATAAGCGCATGAAAGAACGGCGTATTTCCTTCCGGATCGGCGTTACCTACGACACCCCTCCTGCACAGTTGCAGGAGATCCCGGAACTCATCACCGGGATCATTAAAGGGATTGAAGGAACCCGCTTTGACCGGGCACACTTTATTGAATACGGGGAGTACAGTCTCCTCTTTGAAGTCGTCTATTACGTCTTATCCGGGAATTACGTGCAATATGCGGATATCCAGCAGCGGATCAACCTGGCGATTAAGGAAGAATTCACCCGGAGGGGGATAAAATTCGCCCTGCCCACCCGGACGCTCCTAATGGAAAAAGAAAATCACCAGGCGTGAATCGCCGCCCAATATGTTTAGCCCTGGGGGTGCTTGCCCTTCGGGGCCAGGGGCCGGCAGCACGCGCGCGCGCGCGTGTGATCAAGGAATGCCGCTCACCAAAGGAACCTCGCCCCGGAATTGACTGTTGTACAGGTCATAGTAGAACCCTTTTCTCGCCATTAAATCCTGGTGCTTGCCGCCTTCAATAATCTGGCCGTTGTTGATGACCAGAATCTGATCGGCGTTACGGATGGTACTCAAACGGTGGGCAATGACCAAACTGGTCCGCCCCTTCATCAAAGCCAGCATTGCTTTTTGGATCTGGCTCTCCGTGCGTGTATCCACATTACTGGTGGCCTCATCCAAAATCAACACCCGCGGGTCGGCCAGGACCGCCCGGGCGATGGCCAAAAGCTGCTTCTGCCCCTGGCTCAGGTCCTCCCCGTTCTCCGCCAAGACGGTTTCATACCCTTGTGGCAACCGGAGAATAAACTGTTCGGCATTGGCGATCCTGGCAGCGGCCTCCACTTCTTCATCGGAAGCACCCAGCCTTCCGTAACGGATATTCTCCCGCACCGTATCAGCGAACAAATAGGTATCCTGCAGGACAATTCCCAGGGCGGAACGGAGTTTTTCCCGCTTTAGCCGGCGCAGTTCCCGGCCGTCCAGGAGAATCTCTCCCTGATCGGGGTCGTAAAAACGGGCCAACAGATTGATAATGGTCGTCTTCCCGGCACCGGTCGGCCCGACCAGGGCGATCACCTGCCCCGGTGAGGCGGAAAAATCAATATCTTTCAAAACCGGGGCATCTTTTTTATAACCAAAAGAAACGTTTTTAAAGACAATCCTCCCGTCGATTTTCTCCGGTTGCACCGGAGAAAGGTCTTCTTCCGATTCAGCCTCTTCATCCATTACCGCAAATACCCTTTCCGCCCCGGCAATCGCCGACTGGATCAGGTTGATCTGGTTGGCCAACTCATTGAGGGGGCGGGTAAAAAACCTGGTATAATTAATGAAACTAAGGATCACCCCCACGGAAATGGAACCCTTGATGACAAGTACCCCGCCGGCAACGGCGACCAAAGCAAGACCGAGGTTATTCAAGAGATTCATCAAGGGCCCGATCAACCCGGAGAAAACCTGCGCCCGGATCCCGGCTTTTTTCAGTGCTTCATTATGCCGTTGGAAATCCCGGAGGCAGGCTGCTTCACGGTTAAAGATCTTCACCACTTTCTGCCCGGAAATGGTCTCTTCAATAAAACCGTTCAGATCCCCCAAGCGCGCCTGTTGCCTGGTGAAAAACTCCCGGGTATAACCGGTGATTACCCGGGTGAAAACGAAAAGTAACGGGATAATAACCATGCTGGCCAGAGTCAGCGCCGGGCTCAGGTAAACCATCATCACCACTGAACCCGCCAGAGTTATCATGCTGGAAAAGACCGAAATGACACTGGTATTCAGCACATTGTTTACATTATCCACATCATTGGTGAGCCTGCTCATGATCTCCCCGTGGGGCCGGCTGTCAAAAAAGGCCACCGGCAGGACCTGCAATTTCGCAAAAAGGTCCTTCCGGAGGTTCCTAACGGTTTCCAGGGAAACCCCGGTCATGAAATAGTTCTGTAGAAAAACCGCAAATGACGCCAGGAGGTACAAACCCAACATGAGCAGAGAAATGCGAAAGAGCCCTTGGAAATCTTGGCGAAGAATAAAGCTGTCCACGGCCCTCCCCATCAAAAACGGGTTGGCCAGGCTAAGCGCGGAACTGACGGCCACCAATAAAAAGACGGCAAAGAGGACCCTCTTTTGTTCCCGTAAATAAGCCCATAGGCGCAGTAAAGTCCCTTTGGCATTTTCCGGTTTCCTGACCGGACCAAAAAACCGCCCAGCGCCGGGTCCATGCCCCCCGGGCCTCCCCGGTCCGGGCAACGGCCGGGGGAATCCGGCTGGTACCGGTCTTTCCTTAGCCATTGGCCACACCCTCCTCCCCCACCTGCGACCGGTAGATCTCTTGGTAAAGAGGGTTCGTCCGCAGTAATTCCCTGTGACTCCCGCAACCGGCAATCTGCCCCTTCTCCAGGAGAATAATCTGATCCGCCCCCATTACCGTAGTGATTCGTTGGGTGATAATAAAACAAGTCGTCTCCTGGAGCAGTTTTTTCAAAGCAATACGGAGCCGGTATTCGGTCTTCAGATCCAGCGCACTGGTGCTGTCATCCAAAATTAAAACCGGCGGTTTTTTAACAATCGCCCGGGCAATGGCCAACCGCTGCTTTTGCCCGCCGGAAAGGTTCACTCCCTTTTGCCCCAACATGCTGTCGTAACCTTGCGGGAGTCTCATGATAAAATCATGGGCTTGCGCGGCTTTGGCCGCGGCAATCACCTCTTCATCGGAAGCATCCGGCTTCCCCCAGCGGATATTCTCTTTAACCGAACCTGAAAACAGCAGCGGGTTTTGGGGTACCATACTGATGCCTTCCCGTAAAACGTGGAGTTGGATTTCTCTGATATCCCTCCCGTCCACGAAAATCCGGCCTTTTGTCACCTCATAAAGCCGGGGGATCAGGTTGACAAGGGTAGTTTTACCTGCCCCTGTCGTCCCAAGAATCGCCACGGTTTCGCCGTGTTTAACCGAGATATTTATCCCGTCAAGCACCGGCCGGCCCTTCTTCTGGTATTGAAAGGTGACACCGGCAAAGACCACGTCTCCGGTTTTCACCGGGTCGGCAGAGACTCCCGGCGCATCCGTAATCCCGACCCCGGTCTCAAGGACTTCATTGATCCGGTTGGCAGAGACCCGGGCCCGGGAGACCCCCATCAACATAAAGGTGACCATGGTGAAGGCAAACAAGATCCGGGAAAAGTAATTGATCAAGGCGATAACCTCCCCGATCTGCAGACTCCCACTAGTCACCTGTTTTCCCCCGAACCAAAGGACCGCCACTATGGAACAGTTCATTATGGTCATGGTGATCGGTTGCATCAAAATCATCAGCCGGGCCGCTTTCTTGTTCACCAGGATCTGCTCGTCATTGGCCACGGTAAACCTCTGCTTTTCCCGGTCTCCCCGGACAAAGGCTTTCACCACGCGTACCCCGTTGAGATTCTCCCTGATCACGCCGTTAACCTTATCCAGCTTCTCCTGGACGAGATGGAAGAGGGGCAGCCCTTTGCGGATAATAAAAACCACGCTAAAGAAGAGCAAGGGGAGGGCTACCACGAGGATAAGGGCCATTTTAATATCGATCAGCAAGATCATCAACAGGCTGCCGGCAGCAAGCAAAGGCGCCCGTACCAGCATGCGCAGGGACATCATGACTATAATCTGGACTTGCGTCACGTCATTGGTCAACCTTGTAATCAGCGATTCGGTTTTAAACCTGTCCAGAGCGGCGAAGGAAAGCTCCTGGATTCTCTGGTATAACCGCAAGCGTAAATCCGTGGCAAAATTCATGGCCGTCACAGTAGAAGCAATTCCGCAGCCCCAACCGCCCGCCAGGCCAATTAAGGCGATCCCGATCATCAACGCCCCGTACCGCAAGACAAAGGTTAAGTCGCCCCGCGCCACCCCGTCATCGACAATCCTCGCCATAATTGCCGGTTGCAAAAGATCCCCGGCCACCTCAATCATCATTAAGACCGGGGCAAGCAAGGCCGTTTTCCAGTATGGTTTAATAAACTTTAGCAGCTTAGACAAGAAAAACACCTCTTTTATCCAACGCCAACCAGGGGAATTCATGGCAGTTTCTTGATTGTGGACAGGCTCTCTTATTCTTCTTAGCGTCTATCCGGTTCTGTCCGCGCCGTAAAAACCGGTCCGATCCTGTCGATCCGGTTGGTCCAAATCCCACCGGTATAATGGGCCGGCAATTGTTGCAGATCCTCCACCCGGTCAAAACCCTCCGACCACTTGCCGTCCCCCAAAACCAAAATAACCCTGGTGTCCACCGCCTTCATCCGCGTCAGAAAACGATGCGGCCAGCCCCATAAGTAACGGGCATATTTTAAAGGCAGGTGAAGCTGGGCGCCCCGGATCGCCGGCGGGATATACCCGGTCCAGCCCAGAAGGGCATAGGAAAGCAAAGCCCTTTTCAGCGTAGCCTTGGACATCACCCGGAGCTGCGGGAGGCTCTCCTTAAGGACAGCCACGGGCTTATCTCCACCGTAAACCGTTAACCGGGCCAGGCGTTGCGCAGGCAGCGCCCGCAGGAAACCGGCCATGAGTTCCCCTTCTTTGGGGTCATTGCTTTTGATATGGATAAGAAAAGACCGGTTGGGGAAATAATCGAGGACTTCCTGGAGGGTTGGCATGAGCCCGACCCCTTTGCCGCGGAAGGGATAGGTCTTTCCCCCGTCGGCAGTATAGCCGTAACCGACATCCAGTTTTTTTAACTCCGCCAGTGTATGTTCTCTGGTCACGCCCTGCCCGTCGGTGCGGTAATCAAGGATCCAGTCGTGAAAGACGGCAAACTGCCCATCTTTGGTCGGATGCACATCCAACTCAACAATGTCGGCGCCGGCCTGAAAAGCCGCTTCCATTGCAGGGATGGTATTCTCCAAATAAGGGTGTTCGGGCTCATAAATAATCCGTGCGGTATTGGTCTCCCCTGTGATTCCTGCCATCGGGAAGGTCTGCCCCAGCCCTCGGTGGGCAAGGAGCAAGGGGTTCCCCTCCCCTTTCGGCACAAAAAAAGAGGTGTTATTCAGGTAAATAAAGATTAAGAAGACAAGAAAAAGCCGGAATACTTTGAACTCGAAAATTTTCCGGATCAAAAGCCGTTCCACTCCAGTCTGTACCTAGTTTGACCTATCATCTGTACTCAGTCTGATCTATCTTCTGCATCCAGCCGGATTTATCATCTGTACCCGGTCTGACTCATCATTTGTACCCGGTCTGATTTATCATCTGCAGCCTAGTTTATCACCTGTACCCAGTCTGACTGATCAGGTAGTATGAATAAACCTATCCTCATGATATTATATCACACCCCAACCGCAGCTTGCGCCCAGGTATAATAAATCTGATTTTTCAATAATTACCGGCAGCCGCAGGGAGCAACTGGATTTCGAAAACAAACGGCCAGAGTTTTCCGGTGACAAAGATCCGGTCCTGTTTATAGTCATAGGCGATGCCGTTAAGCACATCCACCGCGCCTCTGACAGTGTCCGGGGGAAGCAGGCCGCTCAGGTCGATCCACCCGGTTACTCTTCCGGTTTGCGGATCAATACGGACGATATAATCCGTCAGCCAGATATTGGCATAAATCTCACCCTTTATATACTCAAGCTCGTTAAGGTTTTCCACCGGCCCTCGACTGCTTGTAACTTCGATCCGCCGTACCGGTGCAAAGGTCTCTGGATCAAGGAAAGTCAAAGTTGAAGATCCGTCACTCATGATCAGGTGTTTTCCGTCATGGGTCAAACCCCAACCCTCGGTGGGATATGAAAAAACCTCCAGGACAGCAAAGGACTCCCGGTCATAGACCAGTCCCAGGTTTTCTCTCCAGGTCAGCTGGATAATCTTCCCTTGATAAACAGCGATCCCTTCACCAAAAAGATTCTCCGTCAACTCCCTCTTTTTTATTACTTCCCCATTTTCCGGCGTTACTTTCCTGAGGGAAGATTGGCCGTATAGCCCCGTCCCTTCATAAAAAAACCCGTCACTGTAAACAAAGCCCTGGGTAAACGCATGGGGGTCGTGGGGGAATTGCTCAATTATGGAATATGTATAATATTGCTCACCGTCTTCCGGCCCTTCCGCCCTCCCTGCGTTCGGCCAGGAAAAAAACAGGGTCAAAAGAAGACCAATGCCAATAACCTTTCTTGCCATTATACAGCCCTCCTCCCGAAAAAAACCGCCTGCCGCCGGGGTTTTATGCCAAGCTTTCATCTTCAATACCATTTCTTGCTTTATCTTCCCCATGCCGCCCGGCTTGGGTGCAAGACAAAAACAGCACTTGCGCCTGGCCGCACAGGGCCGGCGCAAGTGCGAAAAACCGGAAATGAGTAAAAGCCTATCCTGGATTAATTACCCTTCCACATATGATTTACTCAGTTCAAACTCTTTTTGGATTTCTGCCGGCGGTTCTTTTGTTAGCAGCGTAACAATGACAATCGCCAGACAGGAGGCGACAAAAGCAGGGAGCAGTTCATAGATGGCCCAAGCGCCGCCCAGCGGGTTAAGGACGAGTTTCCAGAAGAAAACCATACCGCCCCCGGTCACCATCCCGGCAATCGCCCCGGCCCTGTTCAGTCTCTTCCAGAAGAGAGAGAAGATCATCAGCGGACCGAAGGTCGCGCCAAAACCGGCCCAGGCAAAAGAGACGATCCGGAAAATGATGCTGTTTTCATCTAAAGCGATAATCATGGCTATTGCAGCAATGACCAGCAAAGTGATTCTGGTGACGAATAAAACCGCCCGGTCGCTGGCGTCCTTTTTGAAAATACCATGATAGAGGCTTTTTGAAAAAGCCGAGGCGGAAATGAGCAGGTAAGAATCGGAAGAACTAATGGTGGCCGCCAAAATCCCTGACATCACCAGGCCGGCAAACAAGGGCGGGAAAAACTTGGTTGATAACAGAATAAAAATCCGCTCGGCAGAACTAGGGGTAAGGAAAGCCGTGGGGTAAAGAGCTCTTCCCATGAGTCCTATACCTACGGCTGCTGCCAGGGAAATGGCACACCAGATTGTGGCGATTCTCCGCGATAGAGTAAGCTCTTTGGGGTCCCGGATCGCCATGAACTTCAGTAATATGTGCGGCATGCCAAAATACCCCAGCCCCCAGGCAAGGGTAGAAATCACGGTTAGAAAACCGTAAGTGCCGGCAGCCCCGAATAAAGGCTTGTTATCTACTACAACCTGAACGCCGTCGGCCATTTCCGGTTGGGCAAGACCAAAAAACTCCAGGAATCCAGGGAAGTTTTTGATATTGTCAACAATGGCGTTCACACCGCCGGCCAGTGAAGTCCCGGTAAGAAAAACAATTACCAGGGCAAAGATCATTACTATACCCTGCATAAAATCGGAGGCGCTTTCCGCCAAAAAACCGCCGATAAAAGTATAGAATAAGACAAAAACTGCGCCAAGAATCATCATCAACTGATAATTGGCTCCAAACAACGAAGAAAAAAGTTTACCCACGGTAACAAGGCAACTGGAAGCATAAACCGTGAAGAAGACCAGAATGAACAGAGCGGCTATGGCCATTACCACCTTTTTTTCTTCCTTAAACCTGTTACTGAAGAAGTCCGGAATTGTAATGGCGTTGCCGGCCACCACCGAATATGAACGGAGCCTTTTTGCCACAAACAACCAGTTCAGGTAGGTCCCGATCAAAAGCCCGATGGCGGTCCAGATTGCTTCAGCCAGTCCAAAGAAATAGGCCACCCCGGGCAAGCCCATTAAAAGCCAGCCGCTCATATCGGAGGCTTCCGCTCCCATGGCGGTGATCCAAGGACCGATTTTTCTCCCGCCAATCAAAAAATTGGCCGTGCTTTCCCCTGCCCGGCGGGCATAAAACAACCCGATGCCAATGACGACTAACATGTAAATACCCATTGCCAGAACCATCTGGACATTTGCTACCCCAATATTTTTTCCCCCTTTTTCGTTATAATGACAGACCGCGCTTCCACGCGTCAGAACTCCTTGCCTCCAATCCTTTTGTCACCATGACTCTTATCATTCGCCTTTTTTCGGTTTTTTCCTTTTTTAGTTGAAGATCTTTAGCCCGTAACCCTTTGCTATCTCTTCCCCATCCCTTATGCTAAGAGCGTACCATTGGTTTTCACTTCTGAAATTTATACCGGCAGCCCGTTGGGTTCGCGCGCGCGGTCCAGCGTTGCCTGGGCAAACCCGTTTACTCGATCAGGTTCTTTAATGCCTCCAGATCCTCAATTTTGATTGTGGATTGATGAAAATCAATGAGTCCTTCATCCCTCATCCTACACATCTCCCTGGAGAGGGAAGGCCGCGCCACATTCAAGAACTCCGCCATCTCATTACGTTTCAGCGGCAAAATAAAAGTGGCCGACCCCTGTTTTTCATATTGTTCAAGGAGAAAGGCGCTGATCTTCCCCCGCATACTCTTTATCGTCAGGTATTCCACTTTTTTATTGAGCGCCAAGGCCTTGTCCGAAACAATCCTGAGCATATTGGTGATTAACCGCCGGTGACTGGGGCATTGCCTCTGACAATTCCCGGTGATCTTTTGCGGGGGTAAAAAAAACGCTTTACAATTCTTTTGGGAAAGAACCGAAGCCGGCCACTTTTGCGCCCCGGAGAAGGCCGCGGTTTCCCCGAAAATATCCCCGGCGCCCAAAACCGCCATGATCACTCTTTCTCCGGCAGCGTTCTCCTTGACAACCATTACTTCGCCTTCGAGCAAGACGCCTAATCCATACAGATCGTCACCCTGAACCGATAAATACTCATCCTTCTTGTAGCTGCGAATTGCCGGATTTAAGCATTCTAACATTACCTTTAATTCTTCACTATTAATCCCGGCAAATAACTGGCAGGCCACCAATGGTTTCTCCCATTTCGTAAAAATTCGGATCACCCTCGTCTCTTGGTAACCTTGGTTACCGCTTTTTCCTCATTATTCTATTACAATAAGAACAAAACTGCAAGACGGATCCGGCTAAAAGAGTATGTGCCGGTTTTGGCAAGAATTTAGGAGATAATCACCCTGAAGGCGGTTTATAATACATTCTCCGGAAGAGGCACGGATATAATGCTGGAAAGAAGGGAGGTAACAATATGCAAGGCTTTGTCTTAAGCAAGAAGAAACAGATCACATTGCTGAGCGGCATTTTGATTACGATTGCCTTTATCAGTAAACTGGGGTTTAAAAATGACGTTTTGGCTGTTTGGTCCCTGGCAATCGCCTCAATTATCGGGGTTGCGCCCATTGCCATCCAAGCCTACCAGGCATTAAGGGTCAAGGTTGTCAGTATCGATCTCCTGGTTACCATCGCGGTT
>DUNX01000096.1 GCA_012839115.1 Bacillota bacterium | reverse complement strand
TTATGGTAAACAGTTAATAAACATACGAGCGAAAGGCTTGTATTTCCGTCAGAATATGTAATCGATTTTTTTACAGAAAAAAACAACCTCCTTTCGGTAGCCCGGCCGTCATGACTCAACTGCATTTCACGCATAGAGTTGAGCGGTAGACCCGTGGCTTTGCGTCTCCAGCTTTCGCTGGATTTGCCCTTATCGATTCAGTTGCTTGGGTATAATTTATGCTTGTATGTATATTTTAGCATAAACAGAAATTGAAGTCAACAAAGGGATAGAAGGATAACTAAAGGAAAACAGCTGTTACTGACTTGGTAGTATTTCCATGCGCGCACGCCGAACATCGGGGGGCTGTTGTGCGGGCCGGGCGGCAAATGGTATAATTAAATACGGTAGCGGATCTTGGCCGCTATGATATTTGTGAGGGGGAGTGCCTGTGCAATACCGGATCGCGATTGTTGGTTATGGAAATATCGGCCGTTTTGCCCTGGAAGCGGTGGAAGCGGCGGATGATTTCGTCCTCACCGGGGTGGTACGGAGGACCGCTTCCTTGGACAGGATCCCGCCGGAGTTGCAAGATTATCCCGTAGCAGGTTCCATCAACGAACTGGGAAAAGTAGATGTGGCCTTGCTTTGCGTGCCCAGCCGGGCGGTCCCGGAGTACGCCCGGGAGATCCTCTCGGCCGGGGTTAATACAGTGGACAGCTATGATATCCATGGCGAATTGGTGCGCCTGAAGAAAGAATTGGACCCGGTGGCCCGGGAACATAACTGTGTTTCCGTGATCTCGGCCGGCTGGGATCCGGGGACGGATTCCATGATCCGGGGGATCTTTGAATTTATGGCTCCCCATGGCCTTACTCATACCAATTTCGGGCCGGGGATGTCAATGGGGCATACGGTGGCAGCCAAAGCAATACCCGGGGTAAAAAACGCCCTCGCCATGACGATACCGGCCGGCGCGGGCGTGCACCGGCGGATGGTTTACGTTGAATTGGAGCAGGGGGCTGAGTTCGACCGGGTGGCGGAGGCGATTAAGGCGGATCCCTATTTTCGTGTAGACGCAACCACGGTTATCCCGGTGCACCGGGTTGAACGGCTGATTGATACCGGACACGGGGTCATGATGGAAAGAAAGGGAGTTTCCGGGAAGACACATAATCAACGTTTTCGTTACGAGATGCGGGTGAATAACCCGGCTCTGACCGCCCAAATCATGGTCGCCGCCGCCAGGGCCGGGCTCCGTCAGAAACCCGGGTGTTACACTATGCTTGAGATCCCGGTCATCGATTATCTTTACGGGGAACGGGACGAGTTGCTGAACCGGTTGGTTTAGGATCTCCTTCTTTTTTCTTTTCCAATCTAGTCCTTTTCGGGTTTTTGCGGCGGTTTCTGCAGCAGGTGGGCAATGCCTGCCACCCTATCCAAATCCAGGACAAAGGCGATCCCGGAACCGGGCTTGTTCAGGTCGCCCGCTTCGATGATGGCGGTCAGCACTTTTTCCGTCAGATTGCGGGGAATGACTGTCAAGACAAGCTCCTTTTCCGGTTCAATAGGGATGCCCAAAAGCATTTTCCGTTCGTGAATGCCGATGCCGCGACCGTAAATAACTGTACCCCCTTCTGCGCCGGCAGCCCGGGAGGCTTTGATGATCGGCTCGGACCGGCCTTTATCAATAATGGTGACAATCAGTTGGTGATTATGCCCCGTCGCCATCGTCTTTTTCCTCCTTTTTTCGATAAATCATTCCCAGCAATATAACGGAAAGGATGGGCGCCAACGCCACCAGGGCAATGAGGCCAAAACCGTCAATAATTGCTGATCTTCCTTCCATAACGGTGGCTGCGCCTACGGCCATCGACAGGATGAAGGTGACTGTCATCGGCCCGGTGGCCACCCCGCCGGCGTCAAAGGCAATAGCGGTAAAGGCGGGGTTCGAAAATTTCAGTAATACCAAGGCCAGGAGATAACCGGGGACAACCAAATAATGAAAAGGCAGCCCGTAAATGATCCTGGCCATGTCCAGGGCGACAAAGATGGCCACACCCAGGGAAAGGGTATAGATAAGCAAATTTTTCTTGATGTAACCACTGGAGGCCTTTTCCACTTCAATACTGAGAACCCTTACGGCCGGCTCGGCCAGGGCGGCGGTAAACCCCAGTAAAAAGCCGACGGGAATCAATAAGAGCCGGTAGGGGGAGTCCCCAAAGAATGCGCCGATTTCTTGGCCGGCGGGTAAAAAACCGATCCGTACGCCCTGGAGGAAAAGAGTTGTTCCAACCAAAACCAGAAGCAACCCTTTTAACAGGTTTTTGACGAACTCTGCCGGCAGTTTCATAAAAAAAATCTGGAAGATGAAGAAAAAGACCACCAAGGGGAGAAGGGCCTGGGAGACATCGAGCAGGACATGGCCAAAACCTTCAAAAACAACCAGATTGGTCATCCTGTAAACACCCCCAGGAGCATAACGGCGATAATGGGCCCTGCGGAGGCCAGGCCGACCAGGCCGAAACTGTTGGCCAGGGAGGAACGACCGCCGAGTACGGAGACGGTGCCAATCCCCAGAGCCAAGATGAACGGGGTTGTCAGGGGTCCGGTGGTGACTCCGCCGGAGTCAAAGGCCACCGGGATAAATTCCGGCGGGGTAAAGAAAGAAAGAATCAGGATCACAAGATAACTTATGCCCAGCAAAGCCTGGATAGGGAAATTGAGTGCCAGGCGGAGCATGCCCAGGGAAATAAAGAACCCCACACCAAGGGCGACGGCAAAAACTAAAAAAGTTTGGCTGATGGCGCCGTTTGAAACCAGGTCCACCTGGTAGGCCAGGACTCTTACGTCCGGTTCCGCTACTGTGACGGAAAAACCCACAACAAAAGCGACAATAAGAACTAACGCAATTACACCCAATCTGGGCAGGTGGGAACCGATCATCTCACCCAGAGGTAAAAGACCGATTTTTACTCCGGTGAGGAAGAGGAAGAGGCCTGCCATGACCATGAGCGTGCCGATAAGGAACTGCAGAAGCGAGGCTAAAGGGATACCGGCAAGGAGGAATTGCAGCATAATCACGACCAGGGAGACGGGGAGAACTGCCTGAGCTGTTTCGCGGATTGATTCTTTAAAAGTTTTGTGCATTATTCCCCTCCGGTTTAAAAGAATGGTTAGATAATGAAGGTACGAACCCAGTTATACGCGGGGATCATGGGAGTCACGGATCAGAAAATCCTGGAATTTTTATATTTATATTATAAAGTATTTAAAGAATAATGCCAAGAGGAAAAAAACGCAGTAAAGATTTCCAGGGGAGTATACCGGCTACTTTATTTTGACTCCCGGAGGTGAGTAATGCCTGCTACTTGCACCAAATCCAAGACAAAGGCAATGCCGGAACCGGGTTTGTTCAGGTCGCCTGCCTCGACTATGGCGGTCAACACTTTTTCCGTCAGATTACGGGGAATGATTGTCAAGACAAGCTCCTTTTCCGGTTCAATGGGGATGCCCAAAAACATTTGCCGTTCGTGAATGCCGATGCCGCGACCATAAATAACTGTACCCCCTTCTGCACCGGCAGCCCGGGAGGCTTTGATGATCTCTTCGGACCGTCCTTTATTAATGATGGTGACAATCAGTTGGTGTTTATGCTCCATTTTTATCCTCCTTTTTTCCTTTCCTGCGGTAAGCCAACCCCAACAGCATAACCGAGAGAATCGGGGCTAAGAAGACTAAGGAAACAAGGCCAAAACCGTCCAAGATCGCGGATCTTCCCTCCATAGCGGTGGCGGTACCCATCGACATGGCCGTTACAAAGGTAACCGTCATCGGTCCTGTTGCCACTGCCCCCGAGTCAAAAGCGATGGCGACAAAAGCAGGGTCAGTAAACTTCATTAGTATTAATGCCAGGAGATAGCCGGGGACAATCAGGTACTGAAGGGGTATTCCATAAACAATCCGGGCCATGGCCAGGGCGACAATTATCGAGACACCGGCGGCGATGGTATAAATAATGACGTTTTTCTTGATATAGCCGCTGGAAGCCTTCTCCACTTCGATGCTATGGACCCTTACGGTCGGCTCGGCCATAATGGTTGTAAAGCCTAGTATGAAACCGACGGGAATCAGCAGCCAGCGGTGGGGTGAACCGCCAAGCACTGCTCCAATCTCTTGGCCGGCGGGTAAAAACCCAATTTGTACGCCTTGGAGAAAGAGAGCGGCCCCGGCCAGAACCAAAATAACCCCTTTGACAATATTCTTAATATAACTGGCGGGTAATTTCATGAAAAAAACCTGGAAAATAAAGAAAGAAACCAAAAGGGGGAGAAGGGCTTGGAAAACCTCAAGCAGGACCCGGCCAAAACCTTCGAATACAACCAGTTCGCTCATGACATAAACACCCCCATCAGCATGAGGGCGATGACCGGCCCGGCGGCGGCCAGACCCAGCAGTCCGAAACTGTTGGCCAGGGAGGAACGGCCACCGAGCACGGAGACGGTCCCAATACCCAGAGCCAGGATGAACGGGACTAACAGGGGTCCGGTAATGATGCCCCCGGAGTCAAAAGCTATGGGTACATATGCCGGTGGGGCGATGAAGGAAAGTACCAGGATCAAAAGATGACTTATCGCCAGTAGAGTTTTGTAGGGAAAACCAAGCACCAGGCGGAGCATGGCCAGGGCAATAAAAAAACCCACACCAACGGCTACCATGAGGAGAAGGAAACCCGGGCTGATTTGGCCCCCGGAAACCATATCCACTTGGTAAGCCAAGACCTGCACATGCGGTTCGGCGACAGTGACGGCGAATCCCAAGACAAAAGCGAAAATAATAACCAAGATAAGCGATCCCATCTTAGGCAGTTGTGCGCCGACCATTTCCCCCATGGGTAAAAGGGCAACCTTAACGCCGGTCAAGAAGAGAAAAAGGCCGGCTATGACCATAATCATACCGATGATAAATTGCAAGGTCGAGATGGGGGGTATCCCGCTAAGTAATAACTGTAAAACAATTATAAGCAGGGAAACCGGTAAGATCGCTTGGGATGTTTCGGTAAATGCTTCTTTCAAAGCCCTAAACACTCTTCTTCTCCTTTAACTTGTCTTTTGCCAGTACGATTTTCCGTAAAACACTGCAAATTGTCGAGATACTTTTTTGGAGATATTGTGCGCACAAGTAGTATGGTAGTATGAGAGGACTTGAAATAAAATAGTTTTGTTCTAAAATTTACCATTAATAGATCATAGCACTACTTTTAGGACATCACTATCATTATAGCTTTTTCATAAATGATTGCCAAGATTTGCGGGGGGTTTTAAGCAAATTTTAAATAATCAATGAATATTCACGTCTTAACAAAAAAGCCATGCCCGGGCGGCTTAACGCGCGTGCGGTAGAACCCAAATTTTTCGCAATATTTTTTTTATCCAAACCAATAAACCGGCAAATACTAATGGAAGTGGTATTGCGCGCGGGGACGCACAACTAATCTATAGCGAAAGGGCGAGATTATGTACTGGGCCAATTTCCTCCATCTCTACCAGCCTCCGGTCCAGGAACGTTGGATCGTGGAAAAAGTGGCGGACGAATGCTACCGCAAACTGGTGAAAATTCTACGGGAAAACTCCGGCGGCCGGTTGACCCTGAACATCAACGGCAGTCTGACAGAGCAGTTCTATCACTACGGCATGCACGATATCCTCGACGGCCTGCGGGAATTGGCGGAGGAGGGCCGGATCGAATTTACCGGTAGCGCCATGTACCATCCGATCCTGCCTCTGATCCCGGAGAAGGAGGTCCGCCGGCAAATTCGTCTCAACCAGGAGGTCAACAGGAAATACCTGGGCGAAGCCTTCCAACCCCGGGGGTTTTTCCCACCGGAGATGTGCTACAATCGGCGGGTGGCGGAGATTGTTAAAGAAGAAGGGTTTTCCTGGATTATCGCAGATGAACTTAGCTACAACGGGCGCCTGGCCCGGATCGCCCCCGGCCGGATTTATTCGGTAAAGGGCTTGGCGGGGTTCGGGATCTTTTTCAAAGAGCGGAAATACAGTGCAGCCCTTACCTACGGTAAATACAGGAACCTGGAGGAATTCATGGCGGATCTCGGTCCCGAATACCGGCGGGAGACTTACCTTTTGACCGGTACGGACGGGGAGATCTACGGCCACCATCATCACGGGTTGGAAAACCTTTTGGCCGAAGCCTTCCGGCATCCGGAGATCAGAACCTGTACCATTTCAGAGTTGCCGGAGTTTTTTCCTACCCGGGAGGAGGTGGAGACCGTTGCCGCCTCCTGGAGCACATGGGAAGATGAGTTGGCAGCAGGGATCCCCTATCCCCAGTGGGATTTTCCCGGCAACCAACTCCACGATATGCAGTGGCGCCTGACCAATCTGGCGCTGGAAGCGGTGGCGGAAGCGGGAGAGGAAGAACCGGCCCGCTCCCATCTGGACCGCGGCCTGCATAGCTGCCAGTATTGGTGGGCCAGTTGCCGGCAGTATTTTAATGTGGAGATGATTGAGAAAGGCGCCGGCCAACTGCTGGAGGCCATCAAGAGTACAGGCAATGCGGAAAAGACCGTAGAAGCGGAAGGACTGGTGGCGGAGATCGGGGAGACTGCGCGCCAATGGTGGGAGAGCGGCTATGCCGACAACTTGATCCGGGAGTACCAGCAGACCCATGAAGAAGTAGCCCACGAGTTGACTTTTGGAGGCGCAAAGACCTTATGAAGCAGGTATATGTGATTTTATCCTTCCACGCCCACGAACCGTTATGGGATTTTCCCGGTCAATTACAGGCGCTGGCCGACCGGGAAGAGATCCGGTCCGGGGTGACCGCTGAGAACTACTTGCGCCGGCGAAAAGAAGAAGGGCGGGATATTTACCTGGATTTACTGGCCATGGGCCGGAGGATGAATATTCCATTCTGCTTGGAGGCCAGTAATGAACTGCTTTTTCAGTTGGAACAGATTACACCTGAAACTTTTTCCAAGCTAAAGACGGCCTTTCGTGAGGGGGCGCTCCACCCAATCCTGGGCCATGCGCACCATACCCATATCACGCTCTTGACCGGAGAGGAGATCTATGACGAGCTCCGCTTGAACGCCGAGTTTTACCGGGATGAGATGGGGGTGGCACTCCCGGCGGTACTAGGCGCCTTCCCCACCGAAGGGTCGCTGGACAGTCATAAACTGGAGGCTTACCGGCGTTTTGGCCTCAAATACTTGGTCTTCCCCCATCTCCACCCGGATAAATGCCACTACCGGGTATTGACCCCCCGGCGGGAGGAGGCGGGGTCCCGTCCGGAGGAAGTTGTTTACCGGCCGTTCCGCCTAGGGAACCCGGAGGCACCTGCCAGCGGGGGCTTGCTGGGCTTACCTAGAAACTTCCCAATTTCCCAGGAAATTTGGCGCCCGGTAACCAGGATGCACCCGCAGCTGCTACGGGCGCAAGGGTACCTCCTGGGCGATTACCCGGTTTTTCCTGAGGAGTACCGCGGGGAAACCCGGGTCGACTTTCCCATTTCCCAAGAGGAAGGGGTTGCTGAATACGTTCGTATCCTCCGTGACCAATTGGATAGGGCTCCTGACAAAGGTCTCCTCCTTTATATTCAAGACTTGGAACTGATGGATTTTGGCGATACGGCGCTTGTGATCATGGAGGAGGCGTGGCAGCAGATTATCCGGGAAGAAAAGGAGAAGATCTCCTTTACCACGCCCGAGGGATACCTGGAGCTGGAGGGGTATCTTGGTGAACGGGCGGAAACTCTTTATTTTATAGAGTTCGACCAGATTAGTTGGGCGCCGGAGATCCGTCCGGTGCTGCGGGCCGACGGCCATTACCCGCCTTTGGGCAGCGGTGAGGTGGACGGGGTTGATGTGGTCCGGGATTACCTGCGGGACTGGCCGTTGGCCTTCTGGGAACCGGGGCGCTATTTTACTTTATTAACCAACTTCCTCATGGACCAGGCGGGTTTCGACCTTACCTTGCCTGTTTCCGCCAGGGATTTGCGGGGCGCGGAGTACCATCCCGCCCGGCTGGCGCCGGATCTCCGATACCGGTTGTTAGGCCGGTTGATGAAAAGAGCCTGTAACTGGGGATGGCGCCCGGATGAGGCACGGCAAAAAAGACCGGTGGCTGCCTTGTACCTGATCTGCCAGGAACTCTCCGGCCGGGAAAACCTCCGGCCTCGTGGCGATTGGCGGCTGACCGCAGAGGAATGGGAAGAAGTCATCCGGGGTTTGGCGGAAATAACCCGTTTATTCCTGGAGTACCGGCTTGAGTACTTACAGGAAACCCTGGAGAATTTGGGCTGGCTGAACGCGGAACAAAAGCGCCGCTTGGACCGGGTCCGCAAGCACCAGGAAAACGCCGGGCAGGTTCTTTCGGAGCTGCGGAAAAAGACCGGAGAGGAACAAACCCGCATACAGGAATTAGCGCTTTTTCTGAAAGACTATTGCCGGGAACTTTTCCTTGGCACCAGCTATTTGCAGGAGATTTGGGCGCAGGCGCCTGCGGTAGATCAGTTACTTACCGGGATGTACCACTATCTTTACAAAGAGATACCCCCGCGGTTTCTCCGTTATCTCCATGAAGTGTATGGTGAAAACCGTCCCGGCCGGAGAATAGGGCTACGGGCGCCCCAGCCGGAACTGGTGTAAAAATAACAGCCAAGAAGGGGGTAAACTCTGATTTAATGGTAAGTTAAAATCTTTTTAAAAAAGAAAAAGTGAGAAGTTGAAGAATTGGTCTTTTCTTTACTTTTTGTTGTTTTTCTTGTAAGAACAGCCGTTTTCTCCATGTTCAATCATTTGCAGGGTTATCCCAGCCGGGAACGAATAAAGAAACCAGGAATATTTTGTTCATATACCCGCAGAACAGGCAGGAATCGCACGCGCGCGACAAAGTATCTCAAAGCCGTTACGGCAGATTCCAGGGATTTTCCAGGAATCGCGCGCACACGTGCGCGCTAAAACACAGCAGGGGTTGGGGTAAAAATGAGCGAGATAGTATTTGGTGTTGCCGGCGGGCTGGCCCTGTTTATCTACGGGATGAGCCTGATGGGTGAAGGGCTGAAAAAAGCCGCCGGCGACCGCATGCGAAGCATATTGGCGTCTGTCACCAGAAACCCTCTAATGGGGATAGGGGTCGGCGCCCTCGTTACCGCCATCCTTCAGAGCAGCAGCGCCACCATGGTCATGACCATTGGCTTTGTCAATGCCCGGTTGATAACATTGACCCAGGCCATCGGGATCATTATCGGCGCCAACATTGGCACCACCATAACCGCACAGTTGATCGCCTTTAAAATTGGGGATTTCGCTTACCCTATCGCGGCAGTAGGCTTTATCCTCTTTTTTTTCGGACGGCGAAAACAACTTAAATATTTGGGACAGGTGGTTTTTGGCTTTGGCATTCTCTTCATCGGGTTGAATACCATGTCGCAGGTATTGGAGCCGTTGGCGAAAAACCCCCTCTTCATCCGCTGGATGACCCAACTGGGGAAGAACCGTTTCTTGGGGGTGCTCATCGGGATGGTCATGACCATGGTGGTCCAAAGCAGCAGCGCCACCATTGGCGTTTTGCAGAGCCTGGCCTCGCAGGCGGTGGTAGACGGTGAGACAATCCAGGCTTTGATTCCTCTAACCGCTGCCGTGCCGGTCCTTTTAGGCGATAATATCGGCACTACTATTACCGGGATCCTCGCCAGCATCGGTTCCAACCGGACTGCCAAACGCGCGGCACTCTCCCATAGCCTCTTTAATATCCTCGGAACTGTTGTCTGCCTTTTCGTATTCCCCCTCTTTGTCGCTTTTGTTTATCAGATCTCCCCTCGCCCGCAACCGGCTTTGGGGATTACTGAGGTCAGTGTGATCAAGCGCCAGATCGCCAACGCCCATACTTTTTTTAATGTTCTTAACGCCCTTTTCTGGTTGCCATTCACCCAGGTGTTGGCCAAGATCGCCACAAAATTGATCCCGGGAGAAGATAAATATTTGGAAAAAGGCGTCAAGTACCTTGATGAACACGTTTTGGGCAATGCCGAGATGGCTTTGGAACTCGCCGGTAAAGAAATTTCCAGGATGGGAGAGATCGCCTGGGGGAACTTCCAAGAGGCGGAGAAGATGTTTAACGGGCACAATCAACTCCAGGCAAAAATGGGAGCAGTGCAAGAGGGCGAGGAGATCCTTGATGAACTGCAGGACGCAATTATCCATTACCTTTCGATGATTGTCTCCCGGAACTCCCTGACCGATCGGCAATCCGACCTTTTAACCAATTTGCTCCATGTCACCAGCGATATCGAGCGTATCGGTGATCACTGTACAAACATAGCGGAAGAGGCATTATACCTTAAGGAGGAAGGGTTCGACTTTTCTCCCCAGGCCAAGGAAGAATTGGGTAATGTCTTCCGCCATACCGGCAAAATGATGTTCAACAGTCTTCAGGCCTTGTTAAAGAGAGATTATAAAGCCGCCAATGAAGTTTTAGAGTTGGAAGCAGACATGGACAAATTAGAGGAGCGATGCCGGAAGAGTCATATGGATAGGTTGAATGATGGTGTCTGCAATCCAAAATCCGCGGTTTGCTTCACGGAATTGATGAAAAACCTGGAGCGCATCGCCGACCACTGTAATAATATTGCTGAAGCAGTACTGAGCAGTAGACACTAGTGGTATGTGACGCGGGCGCGTGTTGTAGCGCATACGCCCGTTGTATTTTGCGCCTGTTGTGCCTGTTACGCCTATTACATAGTGCCGTGAGCGCGACGTTACATGCGTACGAAAATAAAAACCCTTCGTTTGCACGCACGAAGGGTTTTTATTTTAAAAAAAGCTTAACTGGAGTAAAACATAGTTATAGTGGTTTTAGAGCGTTCCTCTTTTTAAGAAGACACCCAGTCTTTTATCGGCCTGGGTCACATGTTGAATTAACCAGTCCACCACTATTTTGTTTATTTTCACCACAAAACTCAAGGTGGCGCCCTCTTCGGCAAAGGCTTTTTTTAGTTCAGTAAAAGATTGAATGAAACCGTCATGGGCTTTTTTGTGCGCCTCGTATTCGGGGAAGCCGCTTTCTTTTTGAATCTCTTCTTCTGTTTTAAAGTGCTCAACCACATAATTTTCGAGAAATTTCAGGATTTCACCGGCCTCTTCCTTCCCTTTCCCCTGGTTACAGGCTTCAAGCAGATTGTTTATTGCGCTAAACAATTCCTTGTGCTGATTATCGATGATTTCAACATCAATTGCATACTCTGGCGACCATTTTATACCCATGCGAGCACCTCCTGATTTTATCATGTTTTAGGTAAGATATATTTTATCATAATACATATATAAATATATAAATAATAATCGGCAGGTGCAGAAAATACTAGATACTGCACAAGCGAAAAGATAAAGATTTTCCCTGCATTTACCAGGGGGAAGCGCGCCGTTTACTTTTCTGCAACAAAACCGAAGGGGCTTTATGTTAAAATAGAAAAGTAAAGGCGTAAACGGTTAAGGAGGATTTATTCGTATGGCGGGAATAGTAGGTATTGCGCAAAGTGGAAGGACAGAACTGGTTGAAGAAATGTTGGATGCCATTGCCCACCGGGGCCCGGCCGGGCGAAAAGTCCTGCGGACAAAAGCCGCCACTCTGGGAGTAGTATGGCCGGAAGCGCAAGACGAAGATTATTCCCGGATGCGGAAACGGTTTGTGATTTGGGATGGACGTTTTTCCGGTAATCTGGCCGGCGCGGAAAAGGACAGCCCTTTGGCCTTAGCCTATGTGGACCGGCGGGGATTGCATCTGCTCCGGGACGGGCTGGGTATCGCCCCCTTATACTTTGGCGAGATCGACGGGGTTTTGGCCTTTGCTTCCGAGATCAAGGCCTTGGTCGGCCTGGCGGAGAAGATCGAAGAATTTCCACCGGGACACTGGTACCACCCGAAAAAAGGATTGATGAAATTTTTTGACCTGCGGCCGGTACCACCTTTGGCAATAGAGGCGGAGGAAGCGGCAGCGCGTTTGCGGGCGTGTCTGAAAAAAAGTATCAAGG
This sequence comes from Bacillota bacterium, assembly GCA_012839115.1. GTDB lineage: Bacteria > Bacillota > UBA4882 > UBA10575 > UBA10575 > JAAYGG01. The sequence goes on along the minus strand of DUNX01000096.1, from coordinate 42,004 downwards.
AGGATGCGGAAACGGGGGAAGTCGGGACCTTGCTTTCCGGAGGGCTTGATTCCAGTACCATGGCAGCGCTGGCCCGGCCGTACCTTCAAAAATTACACACCTTTGCCGCAGGCTTGAAGGGTGCGCCGGATCTTTACTATGCCCGGCAGATAGCAGATTATATCCAAAGCGATCATCATGAAGTAACAGTCTGTTTTAACAAGTTGTTGGAGCTCTTGCCGGAAGTCATTTACCACCTGGAATCTTTCGATGCCCTTTTAATCCGGTCATCCCTCACCAATTACCTGGTGGCAAAGGTGGCTGCTGAATATGTGCCGGCGGTTTTTTCCGGGGAAGGCAGTGACGAACTTTTTGCCGGTTATTCATATATAAAGGATTTACCCCCCGAGAAGCTGCCGGAGGAACTCGTTGATATTACCAGACGCTTGCATAACACCGCCCTGCAGAGGGTGGACGGTATGGCGGCTGCCAACGGGCTTGTCGCATATATAAACTTTTTAGACCCGGAAGTGGTCGCTTTGGCTTTGCGGATTCCTCCGGAATATAAACTCTACCGTGGTGACGGTCAACCGGTGGAAAAATGGATCCTCCGTAAAGCCATGGAGGGGATCCTCCCCGAGGAAGTGCTTTACCGGCCAAAAGTGAAGTTTTGGGAAGGGGCGGGGGTTGCTGACAAACTCGCCCGTTATGCAGAGGAAAAGATCAGTGACACTGAGTTCCGGCAGGAAAGAACGCTCCCGGATGGTTCCAGGTTAAGGACCAAGGAAGAGTTGTTATACTACCGGATATTCTGCGAGCATTTTGGGGAACTGTCGGACTTGTCGTTTGTAGGCCGGACAAAGACACCGCTGCAAACCGCATAAAGTTATATGGGAGAAGAGCTATGAAATTACCGGCGGAGTTTACGGAAAAGATGCGGGACCTGCTGGGGGATGACGAATACCAGGCTTTTTACCGCGCCTTACGGGAAAAGGTCATCACCCATTGCCTACGGATCAACACCGCCAAAATAACGGTCGAAGAGTTCCTGCGGATTTTTCCGTATCCGTTGAAGGAGGTACCCTGGTGCCGGCAGGCATTTTACCTGCCAAAAGGGTTTAAGGCTTCTAAACACCCTTACTACCATGCCGGTCTCTATTATCTCCAAGAACCCAGCGCCGTCTTGCCGGGGGTGCTGCTTGACCCGCAGCCCGGAGAGAAGGTTTTGGACCTTTGTGCCGCGCCGGGAGGGAAAACCACCCAGATTGGGGCGGCCATGAAGAACCGGGGGTTGCTGTTTGCCAATGACGTCAACCCCCGGCGCCTGCAGGCCTTGCTTAAGAATGTTGAGAATTTTGGGATCCATAACATCATAATTTTAAATGAAAAACCGGAGGCCCTGGCGGCCCGGTTTCCCCGGTATTTTGACCGGGTACTGGTGGATGCGCCGTGTTCCGGGGAAGGGATGTTCCGCCGGGAACCCAGGCTGACCACAGCCTGGAGGCGAAATTACCACCCAAAATATTGCGTTCCCCTTCAACGGGATCTTTTAAAAGAAGCCGCCAAAATGGTGGCTCCCGGCGGGATGCTGGTCTATTCTACTTGTACCTTTTCCCCGGAAGAAGACGAAAGGCAGGTTGCGTGGTTCCTGGAGACCCACCCGGATTTCCACCCAGCGGTTTTGCCGGAGTTGTCAGGGGTATCTCCCGGGCGGGGTGAATGGGCCGGGTACCCGGACCTCACAGGTACTGTGCGGATCTGGCCCCATTTGGCCCGGGGGGAAGGACATTTTACCACGGTATTGCGGAGGGAGGGGGAGAAAGAAGGCGTAAACGCCGGTGATGGCGAACCCCCGTTCTTACAGGAGAATATACGGAACCGGAACCGCGGCGCACAGACCGGTGATAATACACGCGCCGCTACTGATGCGCGCGCCAGTCATGGCGGACGCGCTGCCAGTAGTGGGAATCTACATGAACCCACAACTAAAGCCATTGCCGCTTTCCATAATTTCTGCACTCAGGTGGGTATTGAGCCGCCTGGAGGGTGGTTTCCCGGGGAACAGTCGCCCGGGAAACGGTGGTCTAACAAGCGGATGCCTGAGATGCCCGGGAGGCGGTTTAGCGCGCACGCGCGCTATAAGGAAGAAGAGGGGAAACTATACCTCCTGCCTTCCGGGCTCCCGGATTTGCGCGGTTTGAAAGTAATCCGCAACGGGCTTTTTTTAGGCGAGTACCGGGGCGGGGATTTTAAACCCGCCGCCGCGCTGGCCTTGGCTTTGGAAAGACAGGCCGCCGTTAGGGAACTGGATTTTCCTCCCGGCAGCCCGGAATTGGCCCGTTACTTGCGGGGGGAAACCTTGCTCTTGGATGGGGACAGGGTGCCCGGCAACGGGTGGGTACTTATTAAAACCAGTGGGTTCCCTTTAGGCTGGGCTAAACGCCTGGGCCGGTTGTTGCGTAACGAATACCCCCCGTCCTGGCGGATCCGGTAAGGAAGCTCCGCCGGTAATGTCCCCGCACGGCCGCGGGTGCACGAAACACCTGCGCGCGCGGTCCCGTACTTATTACTGGCAATGGGGTCTTCTTGCCCGCGCCCATGCCCATGTGCGTCCGCGAAAACGCGAAAAATCCCTACTGTCGGAGATGATAATAAGGGGTGGTTTTGAATGATCCCGTTAAGAGATACTATTCCCAGCCGGCACCCGCCGTTTATGACCATCAGTATGATTGCCGCCTGTACAGTGGCGTTTTTGTATACGGTTAACCTGCCGCCGGCTGCGGCAAATAGGCTTTTTCTCTCGTATGGCCTGATCCCCGCCCGGGTGTTGACAATGGATTTTACCGGTGGAATGCGTTTTCTTTCCTTTTTCTCCAGTATGTTTCTTCACGGAAATTGGGGACATTTACTTAGTAATATGTGGGCGCTTTGGCTTTTTGGGGATAATATTGAAGACCGGATGGGGTCTTTCCGTTTTCTCCTTTTTTATCTCGCCGGCGGGGCGGCCGCCGGGTTGGTCCATGTTTTCACCAACCCCCTTGAAACAGCGCCGGCCATAGGCGCTTCCGGGGCTGTTGCCGGGGTGATGGGCGCCTATTTCCTGCTTTATCCTACCGCCAGAATAGTCACCCTGGTTCCAATCTTTTTCTTTCCTCTTTTCATCCGTATCCCCGCCTTTTTCTATCTGGGCGGTTGGTTTCTGCTTCAACTTATACAAGGCACCGCCGCTTTTCTCGGGGTAAGCTCCGCCGGGGGGATCGCCTGGTGGGCGCATGTCGGAGGGTTTGTCACCGGTATGTTTGTGGTGCGCCGGTTTCTTTTGCGTAGCCGCCGTTTTTATCAAAACTAGTAAGAAAACAGGAAAAATGCAGGAGGGTGAGAGATGCAGGTTGCCAAGGAGATTTTTCGTCAGTATGATATCAGAGGAGTTGTCGCCCGTGCGGGTGCAGGCGGGACCCTTGATGAACAGGTTGTCTTTCATTTGGGAAAAGCATTGGGGAGTTTTTACCACCGTCACGACGTAAAAAGCGTCTCCCTCTGCCGGGATGCGCGCCTTAGTTCACCGGCGTTTCAGCGAATCCTCGCTAAAGGGCTGTTGTCATCGGGGATCGACACCTATGATTTGGGGATGTTTCCCACGCCTTTCCTTTATTTTTCCCTTTTTCACCTGCCTGTTCAAGGCGGCGTGATGGTCACCGGCAGCCATAACCCACCGAACGAGAATGGTTTTAAAATCTGTTTGGGCCAAAGCACCATCTATGGCGAGCAGATTCAGGAACTCCGGGCGATCATTGAAAAAGAAGACTATGTAACCGGGAAAGGGAAAAAACGCCGGGTAACATTGAAGAATAAATACATCCAGACGGTTTTGGAAACCCTGAAACTCCCGGCCGAACGGCGGCTGAAGGTGGTGGTGGACGCCGGGAACGGGGTGGCCAATCTGCTGGCGGTACCGTTATACCGGGGAATGGGACACCAGGTTATTGAGTTATATTCCCGCCCGGACGGCCGGTTTCCCAATCACCATCCGGACCCGACCATCCCGGAGTGCATTGAAAGCTTGCGGGAAAAGGTCTTTGCGACCGGTGCGGACATGGGGTTGGCTTTTGACGGTGACGGGGACCGTTTGGGCGTCATCGATGACCGGGGACGGATCCTTTGGGGCGACCAATTGATGATCATCTTCGCCCGGGATATTCTTAAAGACCGGCCGGAAGCCAAGTTTATCGGTGAAGTCAAATGCTCCCAGCATCTCTTTGATGAGATTACGAAGGCCGGCGGGGAAGCGATCATGTGGAAAGTCGGGCATTCCTTGATCAAGGCCAAGCTTAAGGAGGAAGATGCGGTAATGGCCGGGGAGATGAGCGGGCACCTCTTTTTTGCCGACCGGTATTACGGGTATGATGACGCGATTTACGCCGGCGCCCGGCTTCTTGAGATTCTGGCCGGGGGGACGGAAAGCCTTTCCGTCATCTATGACCAGCTTCCCCAGGCGGTGAATACACCGGAGATCCGCATTGCCTGCCCGGAAGAGAAGAAAGCGTTTGTCCTGGAAGAACTGGCCAAAGAGTATGAAGGTAAATACCCGGTGGTTACCATTGACGGGCTGAGGGTGAAATTCCCCCGCGGGTGGGGTCTGGTCCGGGCCTCCAATACCCAACCGGTACTGGTATTGAGGTTTGAGGCTGAAACCAAAGAGGACCTGGATGAGATCCACAACAGCGTTATGGAGAAGGTCCGGGCCTTGCTGGCCTGAGATCTGGGTTTCACCGGTAGGGAGGCGGTTTGGGGAGAGGCAGAGGAGTATAAAGCATAAGAGTATGAAGTAAAGCATAAAAGTACAAAGCAAGGTATAAGGTGTAAGGTAGAGGAGTATAAGAAAAATCCCAGCGTATTAACGGCTGGGATTTTTTTTGCTGGAGCCGGCGATCCGAGTCGAACGGACAACCTGCGGTTTACGATACCGCTGCTCTGCCAATTGAGCTACGCCGGCGTGGGGTTTTGTTAATTGGCTTAACCTTTTACATTATAAAGAAATAAATTGGAGCGGGCGACGGGATTCGAACCCGCGGTCCTCGGCTTGGGAAGCCGATGCTCTACCACTGAGCCACGCCCGCTTATGCACTTTCAGCACCATATATATTTTAACCCGGTCCGGGTGGGAAGTCAAGAACGAATCCTGTTTATCACTCTGCAGTATTAATCCACAAAGTCCGCATGGTTATAATGCCTGCGCTACTGTAAAACGATTGTTTAGTTGTGGCAAGGCTTCCAGTTGCCTGCTTTTAATTTTGGTAAAATTTATTCCAAACAAGGGGGATTTTTCTCGCCGGTCGAGAATTTATAAGAGAGGAATTGCGCCTTTCCGATGCCGGGGTTTTTTTCTATGGCTAGCATCGGTTTTCACCTTGCATGGGAGGAGGTGTAATGTTGGCATACCATATCACTGATGATTGTATTAACTGTGGAGTTTGCGCCTCCGAATGCCCTGTTGAGGCGATCAGCGAGGGAGATGAGAAGCATGTAATTGATCCGGAAAAATGCACGGATTGCGGGGCCTGCGCGGAAGTATGCCCCACTGATGCCTGTCAGCCCGAATCATAAGCGGTGCGGGGCGACAAAATCCGGTTCGGCGAGGGCTTTTTCCTCCAGGTACTCGACGATCAAGCGACGGACAACGTCGGAAATGGTATTACGCTCATAAAAGGTAATATGCCTCAACTTTTCATAAACCTCCTGGTCCAAAAGGACATGGAGGTTTTTTTTCCTTTTTTTCATCTCCACAGTCTCTCTCTTGTAAGCAGTTTTGGCGTATTCTATTATACCCTTTTTCCCGGGTTTTATCAGAACGGCCAGTCTATTAGGAAACAGAGAGGAATAAGGTTCTTACCGGTAAGAAGGTTAAGAACCGGAGGGATACGATGCCGGGTGTTCTTCTGATTCTACCCGGACTGTTGCTGGCCTGGGTGATTGGGGCTAATGATGCGGCCAACTCCCTGGGAACAGCGGTGGGATCAGGCGTACGTACCCCCAGACAGGGTGCGATCCTGGCCGCCCTTTTTGGGCTGGCCGGGACGGTGGTCATGGGCGGCCGGGTTGTCAGGACTTTGGGCGAGGGGATCCTTCCCCTCCCGACCCTTCCGGAGGCTTCCGCCCATGCGGTAGCCTTTTCCTCTCTTGCTGCAGCCGGCCTGACGGTCTTGATCTGCACCGGTCTGCATCTGCCTGTTTCCACTTCCCATGCGGTCACCGGCGGCTTGGTCGGCGGAGGAATAGCCGCAGGCCTGCGCTCCTTCATTAACTGGGGTGAAACAACAAGGATCTTTTTGGCTTGGGTTTTTACGCCTGTTGCCACCTTCCTGCTGGCGATGGCTCTTTTTCGCTTGGGCCGCGTTTTTAAGGCGGGAAAAATTATGCTCCGGGCGGGTAACCCTCACCTGCCGGAAACAACGGTGAAAATACTAGTGACTATCACCGGGTGTTATATGGCCTTCAGTTGGGGGGCAAATGATGTGGCCAACGCCACCGGTGTGCTCTCCGGTGTCTTGGAATTACCCCCTCTTCTCCTGGCTTTTGCCGGGGGGGTCATCATGGGTTGCGGTGTTCTGGTCTGGGGGAAAAGGGTCATGATGACCATAGGGAAAAAGATTACCCGTTTAAACCCGGTGACCGCCTTGACCGCAGAATTTGTCGCCGCTGTTGTCGTCCATTTCTTTACCCTTGCCGGGCTGCCGGTTTCCACCACCCACGCAATAGTGGGGGCGGTTGGCGGCGTCGGCTTCAGCAGGGGAAAAAAGGCGGTGGACTCCCTTTTGCTTTGGGAGATCGTTCTTACTTGGATTCTGACCCCCTTCTTCTCCGGCAGTCTGGCTTTTTTCCTTTACCGCCTCCTGCAATTCCTCTTCAGGATCACGAGATAAGGAAAGCCGGAACCATAAAGGTTTAATCCTTCCTGAATTTGGCAATAATAGTAATGCCAATTTTTTCAGGGAGGTGATTTTATGTTAAAAGGATTTTTTTACCGGCTTTTCTTTTCTTTCTCCTTTCTCCTTCTCTTTTCCCTTAATCACATTGACTACGTCAGCCCGGCGCCTGTTGGTGAACACCCGTTAATTGCCGGTTGGAAAGCCGCCGGTCTTGCCGGTGGAGAAATAGAGATCGAAGGCTGGAGTATAATTGATGAGCGGTTCACCCCCCTTTCCGTTCTCCAGAAAAAGGCGAGGACTTTGCAGCGCCGGTTGCGCTTGCAGACGGATTTTCCGCCGTATAGCGGTGAGGAACCGGCATTTGCCTTTGTTAACCTGGACGGCCACTTACCCGACGGCAGCCATGTTATTCTGACATTGCAGTCGGTCAGGCAGGCGGATGGAACCGGGGAAACTCATTGTGGGTTGATGGGGTTCGTGGTTCCGGTTGCGGATTTACGCCATTACCTTCGCCGCCTGGAACGGGCGCTGGTTCCGCTGAAGAAAGATTTCCCCTTTAAACTGGCCATAAGAGGAGAATGGCAGGGAAGACTCAGCGAAGACCAAGCCGGAGAGTTGGCGGAGAAAATTTTTACCCGGATGAGAGCTGAGGTCCTTTCCGGCGGGCCGGCAGGAGCCTCAGGCAGGTGGCAAGCGCATTCCCCCTATTTCCGGCCGGAGTCCGGGTTGGAAAAAGGCGGGGTAAATATGGAATTTGCCTACTGGTATGATCCAGGTGAAAACACCACTCAGCTTATTCTGGGAACGCCGTTAATTCCCTATATTTTTTAGGGCTTTTCCCCCTCTTTCAGCAGGAATTATGGAACAGCATGGATAATTAGGTAAAGGAAGAGGGGGGAGGGTTTCCCGTGAAACAGTCATTGCTGGTTTTTCTGGTTGTTGTGGGGGTTTTTGGCCTGTTGACTCCGGCTGCCGCTTTACAACTGGGAGCAGGGTGGAGGTTGGAAGGAGAAGAGTTTACTCTGGCTGAGGCCAGAGTTCAGTGGTGGTCCAGCCGGCGGTGGGGGTTAAGAGGCGGTTATAACCTGGCGGATGAGTATTTATCCGCCGGATTACTCTACCGGATAAGAGAAGGATTATGGCTTACCCCCTATGCCGGCCTGGGCGTGCGGGATCTTTTTGGTGTTTCCGGGTCTTCCTTTAAACACCGGGTGGAGGTTATCACCGGCCTGGAATTGCGTTTAGACCGGCTTTTACCCGGGTTTTCCACTGCTTTGGAGATCGGGTTGGTTCCTGCAGCTTTAACCGCCTCTGTAAACGAGGAAGACAGAAGTTCTTTCCGGCCGTATTTAGGGGTTTCTTTACAGTATAAGTTTGCCCCCGGGGTCTTCGGGGATGACCTGAATTTGCTGGCCAGGCTGATTACGGCCGAGGCGGAGGGAGAACCCTATGAAGGGCAAGTAGCTGTGGGCGCGGTTGTTATGAACAGAGTAAAAAGCCAGCAATTCCCCGACACTGTCCGGGAAGTGATCTATCAAAAAGGACAGTTTTCCAGTCTCCCGAAACTGCCGCGGACCGTGCCGGCGGAATCGGCCATCAGAGCGGCCAGAGAAGCATTGGCGGGAAAGGATCCCAGTAAAGGAGCACTTTATTTCTACAACCCCAAACTTTCCTCTCTTGAAGGCTTACGCTTTTTTGCCTCTTCCGGGCTGGAGGTAACAGTACGGATCGGAAATCATATTTTCCTGAAATAAGAGAATCACATAAGCACCAAGCCCGCCAAACCGGGTTTGTGGAAAAGACGACGTCACCCCCGTTTTGTAGTTTTTTGGTTGGGTAGGAACCAAAGAACCAAAAAGGGGGTTTGTTGTTTATTTGTTCTTGAAAAACGCCTAGATTTTACCCAAATTTTATGAGATAATATTAAATAATGATAATCATGAATAATTATGGAAATTACTATTCCGAAACGTCGCGCGCTTCTCCGGCGCGTCCGGAAAGGAGGAGTTGTTGGTGTTAAACAAAAAAATGTTGCTTTTTCTCATCCCTGCGGTCTTGCTTGTTAGTTTAACCGTTGCCGGCAGCGGTTTGGCGGAGCAGGCTTACCGGTTTGAACTGGATAATGGGTTACGGGTTTTGGTGGTCAAACGGCCTTGGGCGCCGGTTATTCACTGCCATCTCATGTTTGATGTCGGTGGTATTGATGAGCCTCCCGGGCTGGGTGGTATAGCCCACATGGTGGAACATATGGCCTTTAAGGGCACAAGCATCCTGGGGAGCCTGGATCCTTTCCGCGAACAGAAGTTACTAGCCCAGGTGGAAGAGGCCGGCGACGCCTACTTCGACGCTTTGCAGTCCGGCGCCCCTCAGGAAGAAATTGACCGGCGGCACGCGGAATTTCTCCGGGCGCGGGAAGAGGTGCAGGGAGTGGTTCAGCCCAATATACTTTTTCAACTAATGGGCGCCCAGGGGGCGGTAGGTTACAATGCATATACCACTTATGACCATACATCATATGTGGTTTCACTCCCGGCGAACAGGCTTGAAGCGTGGGTGCGGATCCAAGCGGATGTCTTGTTGGATGCGGTCTTTCGCTTTTTCTATGAAGAAGTGGATGTGGTTAAAGAAGAGCAGCGGCAGCGTAGTGAGGATCAGCCCGTTGGTTATCTGCGGGAGCGTTTCCTGGCCGCCGCTTTCCAAAAACACCCGTACGGACGGCCGTTGATCGGCAGCATGGAGGAGATTGCAAATTACCGGACGCAGACCGCATGGGAATTCTGGACGACGCATTACCACCCCAACCGGGCGGTTCTGGTCCTGGTGGGCGATATTGATCTGGAAAGGACTAAGGATCTGGTTGAGCGGTATTTTGGGGTTCTCGAGCCCCGTGAAGGGCCACCCGGGTGGATCCCCGAAGAACCGGAACAGGAAGGGGAACGCCGTGTTTTGGTGGAATACAACGCCGAACCGCGGTTGCTGATCGGCTGGCATCAACCGGCCTACCCCGCCCGCGATATCTATGTGTTGGATGTGATTCAAGCTTTACTCACCAGCGGGCGGAGTTCACGGTTGTACAAACGCCTGGTTGTTGAAGAACAGACGGCGTTGTCGGTATCGGGGTTTACCGAGTTTCCCGGGGCCCGGTATCCATCGTTGTTCGGCCTGTATGCCCAGCCGCGGTATCCGCACACTACAGAAGAACTTGAAACGGCCATTTATGAAGAAATTGAGCGTTTGCAGAATGAACTGGTCAGCGAGGAAGAGTTGGCGAAAATACATAACCAGGCCCGGGCATCTTTCCTCTTCGCCTTGGCCTCCAATTCAGGCCTGGCGGAAAATATGGCTTTCTACGAACTTTTTCGCGGCGGGTGGGAGAAGCTGATGGATTATCCCGAATTGATCCGGTCGGTTACCGCTGAGGAGATCAGAGAGGCGGCCCGGAAGTATTTGCGGCCGGAGCGAAGAACTGTTGCTATTTTAACGCCCGGACCGGGGGCAGCGGCCAAGTAGTGCCGGTGCGCATCCGGTGCGGGGGTAAAGGAAGGAGGAGTGATGCAGGTGAGGAAAGGTGTTGCGTACATGCGCTTAGCGGTTATGCTGGCCATTCTGTTGTTGGCGGCTTGCCCGGGGTTGGCATTCACAGAGAAGCCCTCTATTGACTGGCCTTATCCAGAGGAGATGGAGTTTCCTCCCCTGGAATTTACCAGTATAGAGCCGGTGCGTCATGTTCTCGGTAATGGGTTGACCGTTTACCTGCTGGCGGATAGGGATCTCCCCCTGCTGCAAGGTACAGTTTATATCAAGGCCGGGTCGATCTATGACTCCCCGCAGCAAACAGGTTTGGCAGAACTGACTGCCCGGTTGACCCGGGCCGGCGGGGCCGGCGCCCGGACCGCCGCTGAAGTGGATGAGCAGTTGGATTTTTTCGCAGCCTCGGTGGCGGTGAATGAAGGTACGTTTTACGCGATGGCAAGGTTTTCGTCCTTGAGCGAGTATACAGCAGAGGTCCTGGATATTGTGGCCGATATTCTCGGGGCGCCCGTATTTGCCGAAGACAGCCTGGAGGTGGAGCGCAACCGCATGCTCGAAGCCATCCGCCGGCAATACGATGACCCGATGGAGGTTGCCGTCCGCGAATTTTTCAAGAAAATATATGGAGGGCACCCGGCCGGCGCTTATCCAACCGTTGCTTCGGTTAATGCCATTACCCGCGCTGATCTTGTGGATTTTCACGCCGCATACTATGCCCCGGAGAATGCGACCATGGCCGTGAGCGGGGATTTTGACCCCGAAGAGATGATCGCGCTCCTGGAAAAGACTCTCGGACGGTGGAAGGTTAAAGGGGTAGAACCGCCGGAGTTTCCTCCTTTTGACCGGCAGCCGGAGCGGAAAGTGTATTATGTGGAACGCCCGCTTACCCAGAGCGTTATTTTTATCGGTCATCCGACCGTGACCCTTGACAACCCGGACTATCCAGCCTTAGGAATCCTGAGCGAAATCTTTGGGGGCGCATTGTTTGATGAGATCCGGGTCCGTCGCGGGCTGGCGTACGCGGCTGGCGGCGGTTTGACCGACGGCTATCAAATTCCCGGCATTTTCTATGCCTACGCCATTACCCGTGCAGACGCCACCGGCCGGGTGCTCGAACTGATGCTGGCGGAGATGGAAAAAGCCCGTCAAGTGGAGATTCCTACCGGGCCGGCCAACCGCGCACGGGACGCCGCCGTAAACCGGGCGGTCTTCAGATACACGTCGGCTTATGAGATTGCGAGCAGAAATGCGGCTGACGATCTTTTAGGTATTGAACCCGGCTTTTTTGAAGAACAGCTGGAGAGGATTAAGGTTCTCACACCGGGAAATCTTTTGTTTTACGCCTTTGATTACTTGCGCCCGGAGGAAGTAGTCATTGTGGTGGTGGGTTACGCGCCTATGTTCGACAGGGGTCTGGAAAATTTCGGCGAGGTGATTTTGGTTGAGCCTGAACAGTAGGAAATTATTCCGGCGCTGTTCGGGGCAGAATTAACCCTCCGGCAGGATAATCGTTCTTTCGGGGGGCTTTCTTTTTTCACCGGCGCCAGGGAAGGAGGAGTATAATATACCGGCGGAGGCAGGAGAACCGGCGGGAGAATGAGAATATAAAAAGGAAAAGACCGGCTGTTCCGGGGTCTGCGCGTGCGGGCCAGGTGCGCGCGGAAGGCGAAGAGGGTGATCCCCCTGATTGAACTGGGAAAACTTGATTCCATTTTGGAAGAATTGGCCCCGGCCAAAAACGCCGACCCCTACGACCTCCCCGGCTACCAGCTAAGGGCGGAAGGCCGGGAGAAGGTGGAAAAGATCGGGGTCTGCGTTGATCCAACGGAACGCAATATTCTTTCTGCCGCCAGAAAGGGCGTGGAACTCCTAATTTCCCACCATCCCTGGCAAGGGGAGGCGGCGGGGGAATTAACTGCGAAAGGGATGGGCCTCTATAAACTGCATAGTGCCTGGAATAGGGCGCCGGAAGGGAATAATATTACCCTTGCCCGGCTTTTGAACCTTTCGGACCTGAAGGCGGCTGGTGATGCTGTTTTTGGGATGACAGATTTGAGTTTAAAAGAATTGCTTACCTGTTGCCAACGGATCCTGGAAGTAAACGTTATTCCGTACAACGGGGACTTGAACGCCCGGATCACCAGGGTGGCAGTGGTTTCCGGCCCGGGATTCTTCCCTGTCTGTAAGGAGGCCTGGGGGGAGTGGCTGGCTGCCGGGTGTAACCTGGTTCTCTCTTCGGAACTGAGCCGTTACAGTATAAATTATTTCTCCCGCCATGGCGTAAACCTGATTGATTTGGGGCACAGCCTAATGGCTAAGCCGGGCATGAAACACCTGGCCTATCTTTTACAAAACCGCTTAAAAGCCTTTGATTGTGAAGTGGAATTCTTTCCCCATCTCTATATTGCTGATTATTCCATCGGTTTTGTGTATCCGGGTTTAGGCGAGTTGGCCGCAGAAAAGGAGGATTAACGGTGATTCTTGTTTTGGATGCGGGGAATACCCAGATTCTCCTGGGGGTCTATGACGGGGAAAGACTTCTTGCCAATTGCCGGCTGACGACGGAACGGCAAAGGACAGCCGATGAGTACGGTCTTTTATTGATGGACTTTTTTGCCAACAGAAATCTTGCTGCCGGGAAGGTCGAAGCGGTGGTTTTGGCGAGCGTTGTCCCGCCGCTTACCTCCGCGCTGATCGAAATGTCCCGGGCATACTTCCACTGTGAACCGGTGGTGGTCGGGCCGGGGATTCGTACCGGCCTCTCCATCCGTTATGAAAACCCCCGGGAGGTAGGGGCGGACCGGGTGGCCAATGCCGTGGCAGCGGTACGCCTTTATGGAACGCCGGTGATTATTGTTGATTTCGGCACTGCGACCACGCTTTGTGCTGTTAATGCAGAAGCGGAATACCTGGGGGGAATAATTGCTCCCGGGATTGGGATCTCCGCAGAAGCCCTTTTTCACTACGCCGCCAAACTCCCCCGGGTGGAACTGCAAAGGCCGCCGCAAGTTATAGGGAAAAACCCCGTGACCAGTATCCAATCGGGATTGGTCTATGGTTATACGGATCTGGTGGACGGGTTGATTCGCCGGATGATTACAGAGATGGGGGCCGGGAAACCGCAGGTGGTGGCCACCGGCGGTTATTGCCGGTTAATCGGCAAAGAGTCGCAGATGATTCAGGTTGTGAACCCGGTTTTGACCCTGGAAGGATTAAGGTTGATTTATCACCTTAATACAAAGGAGGAATAGGTTAATGGCCAAAGAAGCCGGGTACGGCGAAAAAGCCGTCCTGGTCGTTACTGCCGGCGATGAACGGGACGAGACAGCCGGTGCTGCGCTGGAGGAGATAAAAGAACTGGCGGTCTCGGCAGGCGCCCGGGTGGCGGCGGTTCTTTTGCGCCGCAGTCAACGGCCGGATCCGGCATTTTTTCTTGGCCACGGGAAGATAGAAGAGTTACGACAGTTGGTTAAGGAGCGCCAGGCCGATCTGGTGATCTTTGATGACGAACTCACCCCGGTCCAGGCCGGAAATTTGGAGGAGGCTTTGGAAACCAAAATTGTCGACCGGACCGGATTAATCCTGGATATCTTCGCCCAGCGGGCGCAGACCCGGGAGGCTAAACTCCAGGTGGAAAAGGCCCAATTGGAATATCTTCTCCCCCGCCTCTCCGGAAAAGGGAAAATTCTTTCCCGTTTGGGCGGGGGAATCGGCACCAGAGGCCCGGGCGAGACGAAACTGGAAGCCGACAGGCGTAAGCTCCGGCACAGGATGGCCGTGGTCAACAGCAGGTTAAAGAAGGTCCGTGCCCAACGGCGCCTGCAGCGGGTCCCCAGGGAAAAAAAGGCCTGGCCGCTACTGGCTTTAGTCGGATATACGAGCGCCGGGAAGTCCACGCTTTTTACGGCAATCACCGGTACACCGGTGGAAACCTCGGAGCGGCTCTTTTCCACCCTCGATCCGGCCCTCCGCCGGGTGGTCCTCCCCAACCGGCAAGAGGTTTTTTTCGTTGATACCGTCGGTTTTATCAGAAAACTCCCCCACCAGTTGGTGGAGGCTTTCCGGGCGACCCTGGAAGAGGCGTCCTATGCCGACCTTCTCCTGCATCTGGTTAACCTGGCCGCCGCCAATGTCGATGAAGAGTATGCTGCAGTCATCGAGGTCCTGCGCCAGTTGGGTATAGAGGATAAACCGCGGATTACGGTTCTTAACAAAAAGGATTTGATTAGTAACGAGTTTACCATCGCCCGGTTGGAACGGACCTACCCGGAAGCAGTGGCGGTTTCCGCCCTGACCGGCGAGGGCCTTTCCCTGCTGCTGGCGAAGATCGTTGACCTCTTGAGCGGCAGGGTTAAACGGGGGAAGTTTTTCCTGCCGTACAGTGAAGGCGACCTGCTCACGCTCTTCCACGAAAAAGGCCGGATCATCAAGGAGGAGTATCTCCCGGCCGGGGTGGCCCTTGATGCCGAACTTCCCTCTATCTGGTTTAACCGGTTACAGAAATATCTTGCCCGGCGGCAGGCATGACTCATAATTAACGAAGCATAATATCTCCCTCCGCAGCATATGGTAGATTGATCATCCTATACGAGCCAATGGAGGGAAAAAATGAAACAGGCCCTCAGCGGTCTTTTTCTTTTTCTGGTGGTTTTTTTAATTGTCATCCCTTATTTCCTCACCCGGTCACCGCGGCCGCCCGCTGAGAAGCTCACAGTCCACCTCTTCCTGAAGGAACGCGGGCGGTTACGCCGTATAGAGCTGGAAGATTACCTTATCGGGGTGTTGGCTGGCGAAATGCCGGCTTCTTTCAGCCTGGAGGCCTTGAAAGCCCAGGCGGTGGCGGCACGTACCGTAACGGTAAAACGGATGCGGGCTTTTGGCGGCCGGGGGTCTTCTGCTCACCCCCGGGCCGATGTCAGTAACGAATCCCGGGAGAGTCAGGCCTGGCTTTCCCGGAGGGATATGATAAAAAAGTGGGGTTTTTGGGGATATTTACGAAACCGGGCCCGGATTGCGGAAGCGGTCAAAAATACAGCGGGGCTGGTTTTAACCTATAACGGGGAACTGATCGATGCGGTCTACCATTCCACCAGCGGCCCCCGGACGGAGAACGCGGGAGAGATCTGGGGTACGGACCTGCCCTACCTGCAGAGCGTAGCCTGCTCCTTTGGCCGGCATTCACCAAAATACAAAGGGGAGAAGGCTTTTTCTTATGCGGAGTTCTGGACGAAGCTGGGGATGGAACCGGCAGCCAAAACCCCCCCCGACCTGCGTATTCTGGAATACACCACCGGCGGGCGGGTAAAATCGCTCACGGTTAACGGTCGCAAAATGCAGGGGGAGACTTTCCGCCGCCTGTTGGGGCTTAATTCCTCCTGTTTCTCCTGGCGCTTGTCGGCCGACGGTATTTTCCTGCAGACCACCGGTTACGGGCATGGGGTCGGGCTATGTCAGTATGGGGCGGACGGTTTGGCCAGGCAGGGCTGGGATTTCCGTTCGATCCTTAAATATTACTACCGGGGGGTGGACATTGTCCGGCTGCAGATTCGTGGATAATAATGGCGCCTTTGGGAAGACTATCTTCCGGAGGTGTTCAGCATGGACTGGAGGTTTCTCCGCCGTTTTTGGCGATCTTTCCGTCTTGCCCTGCAAAAACCGGTGCTTGCCGCTGTAAGAACCGGGAAAAAGATCCGGGACAACCTGTCGCCGTTCCGGCGTGTGGTCATCTTTTTCTTCGCCGGAGTGCTTTTTTTGTCGGTACTGGTTTGGGGCTTTACCCGCCGGATAACTGTTAATAAACCAGTTCCCCTCCGTTTGGAAAGAGAGGATTTTTACAGTGAAGATCTTTTTACCGGGGATAAACGCACGTCCGAACAAGCACACACGCGGGGACGCGCTTCCGAGCGCGCGAATCTGGCAGAAGAACCTGCACCCAACGCCGTTGATTTTTCCCGGATGCAGGAGGAAATTACTGAACTCCGTCACCGGGTTCAGGAATTGTCAGAAGAAAAAGGAAAAGCCGCTGGGGAAGAAACAGCCGTCCCGGTTTTTAGCCGGCCGGTGGCCGGCCGGTTGTTGCGCAGTACCGGGTGGCACAGATACGGAAATGAATGGCGTTACCATACCGGGGTTGATCTTTCCCTTCCGGCCGGGCGAAATGTGATGGCGACTGCTGCCGGCAGGGTACGGGAGATCCGGACCGACCCTCTGCTCGGCTGGGTGGTGGTAATTGACCACAATGCCGGGTGGAGCAGCTTATACGGTCACCTTAGTGAAGTGACGGTCACCCCCGGCTTCCAGGTGCAAAAAGGGACGGTACTGGGGAAAAGTTCTGCCAGCACCTGCGGGCCGGAACCGGGGATCCATTTCAGCCTCTACCACCACGGGAACCCGGTAGACCCACTCTCCGTTATTCCCAGTCTTTCCGATTGACCGGAACGCCCGGGAAAAAGCCGACGGCAAGGGGAAAAGGTTGCTTTGTCTTTAGAAAGCCCGCCTGAAAACGGTAAAAGCAGTCTACCGGTGACTGCCGGAAAAACCGGCCCGAAAGGCGAGTTTTTAGAAAAGGTATATTGCCCCTGCCCAGCCCATATAATTTAGTGATTAAGCGCAAAGGGTGGGGAAGATGAAAGATTATATCCAAAAGAGGGTTTTGGACCTCAGTCACTATATAACGGAAAAAAACGCCACCGTGCGACAGGCTGCCGGCTATTTTGGGGTGAGCAAGAGTACAGTACATAAAGATGTGACCGAAAGATTGCCGGGGATCAATAAAGTTTTGGCCAAAGAGGTCAAAAGGGTTTTGGAGATTAACAAAGCCGAGAGGCATATCCGGGGAGGAGAAGCGACAAGACGAAAATACCAGGCAAAACTAGAAGGACGCGTAAAAAAAGGAGGATATTCCATTAAAACGTAGAATTTAATATTAAATAATTACTGTTTCACTCCGGAAGGGGAGGGAAGAGAGGGTTATGCTTAACTTAAGTACAGACATTGGAATTGACTTGGGAACAGCCACTACCCTTGTTTACGTGCGCGGCAGAGGAATACTGATCCGGGAGCCTTCCGTAGTGGCACAGGATAAGGAGACCGGCAAGGTTCTGACAGTAGGCGAGGAAGCAAGGAGGATGATTGGCCGTACCCCCGGGAATATAATAGCGGTCCGGCCGTTGAAAGACGGGGTAATTGCGGATTATGATATTACCGAGATCATGCTCAGGTACTTCATTGAAAAAGTCAGTCCCAAACCCCGGTTTTTCCGTCCCCAGGTGGTTGTCTCCATTCCTTCCGGAGTAACCAGTGTTGAAAAACGGGCGGTCCTGGAAGCTTCGATGCAGGCGGGGGCAAAACATACTTATTTAATTGAAGAGACAATGGCCGCTGCCATCGGGGCGGGGATCAATGTTTATGAACCCAGCGGCAATATGATTGTGGATGTGGGGGGGGGAACCACCGGAATCGCCATCATTTCCCTGGGCGGCATTGTGGTCAGCGAGTCGCTCAGGGTCGGCGGGGACAAGTTCGATGAGGCGATAATTAAATACATAAAGAAAATGTACAACCTTATGATTGGCGAGAGGACCGCGGAAGAGCTCAAACTGGAGATTGGCTCAGCCTACCCCGAGGGGGAGGGTAAAACCAAGGAAGTACGGGGAAGGGATTTAGTTACCGGACTGCCGCGGACCATTACTTTTACTTCAGCCGATTCCTTCCAGGCCCTTTCCGAACCAATCACCGCCATCATCGACGGGATTAAATCAGTTTTGGAGCGTACCCCTCCGGAGCTGGCCTCCGACATTGTGGAGAAGGGAGTTATCTTAACCGGGGGCGGTGCTTTACTGGATGGTTTCACAAAACTATTAAGTGAAGAGACCGGCATACCGATACATTTAGCAGAGGACCCTTTATCCTGTGTTGTATTGGGCGCCGGGAAAGTCCTGGAAAGCATAGACGGGTTAAAGAGCAGCCTGATTGTGGGCAGCCGCTCTTTATAAAAAGGCGCTGAAAAAAACACAGAAAAAGCCGGGTCGTCACCGGCTTTTTTATTTTCCAAAAAGGAGGTGAGAACTTGTACCGGGGTCTGTATACCGCGGCCAGCGGCATGAATTTGCAACTGCACCGGCAGGACGCAATCGCCAACAACTTGGCTAATATCGATACCACCGGTTACAAAAAAGACGAAGCCATCGGCCTTTCGTTCCGGGAAAGACTTCTTTATGCCATCGACCGGCAAGGGATTGTACCGATCGGCTATACCTCCCCCGGGGTAGAAGTGGATGAGGTCTATACGGATCTTCGCCCCGGCAGTTATATGGTGACCGGTAATCCTTTGGATTTGGCCCTTTCCGGAACAGGATTTTTCCTGATTGACGGGGCCGGAGGCCCCTACTTAACCAGAAGCGGAAGTTTCACCCGGGATGCCGAAGGTTTTCTGGTGACTGCTGAAGGCGAGTATGTACTGGGAGAACGCGGGCCCATCCCCTTGCACGGGGAAAAGGTAGATATCTCCGAAGACGGGGTGGTTTACGTAGATGATCTGCCGGTTGAGCGGATCCTGACGGTCAGACCGGAAAACCCCGCCGCCCTGGAAAAAGTAGGGCACAACCGGTTCCGGCTTCAAGGCGGCTGGCAGCCGACGGGAGAGGAAACCTTGGTGCTCCAGGGTCAACTGGAAAGGGCTAATGTCAACCCCATTCAAGAAATGGTGAAGATGATCGAAGTGACCAGGGCCTACGAGACTAACCACAGGGCTATTCTGGTCATGGACGACCTGATGCGAGCAGCAAACGAGCTAGGGCGCGTGTAACGTGTAAGAGGAGAAGCGGCGCGCGCGAAGGCGTGCTGTGAAGATCACGAACCCGTGAAAATTAAAAACTGTTGGACAGGGGCCGGACCGCTTAGCGGAAGCCCAAGAAGTCATCGACCGACTGAGATGACTTTAATCGCACCCAGAAGGTGCGCACCCGGAGGGCAGGCGCGCACATATAGTGCAACATTGACAGTGCGGCACACAAAGTGCGGGCGCTCACCGGGCGCAGAGACTCGCGAGAATGTATGACATACAGGACCACCCGCTTTTGGGTTGGACATACTGAGGAAGAAGTCATACTGATGAGCCAGACGCATACTTGTTTTCTCGCGGGAAAAAAGCCACCCCTGTCCATGGCAAGGGTGGCTTATTGTTTGCGGGGGCAAATTTCTACAGGAGGGGATAGGGATGATTAGAGCATTATGGACCGCTGGGTCAGGGATGAACGCCCAGCAGATGAATATTGATGTCATCGCCAATAACCTGGCTAATGTTAATACCACCGGGTATAAAAAGGTCCGCCTTGAATTTCAGGATCTCTTGTACCAGACGATGCGCGGGGCCGGAACCGTATCGGCTCAGGGCACCATGATCCCCGCCGGTCTTCAGGTTGGGCACGGCGCCCGGGCTGTCGCCAGTAACCGTATTTTTACCCAAGGCGACCTGGTCCAAACGAACAATGCCTTGGACCTGGTTATCGAAGGCGACGGTTTTTTCCAGATTTTGATGCCGGACGGATCAACTGTTTATACCCGGGACGGCACATTCAAACTTGACGGCGAAGGGAGAATTACCACTGCCGACGGGTTTCTTTTGCTACCGGAGATCACGATCCCGGAGAATGCCACTTCCATAGTTTTTGGAAATGACGGTACAGTCAGTATCCGGCTCGAAGGAGAGGACTACTGGGAAGAGATCGGCCAGATTGAACTGGTCCGTTTCCTCAACCCCGCAGGGCTGGAGAATATCGGTAAGAACCTGTTCCGGGCAACAGCCGCTGCCGGTCATCTCCAATTTGGCACCCCGGGATTGGACGGGTTGGGTTCCATCGCCCAGGGGATGCTGGAGATGTCCAATGTCAAGACCATCGAGGAGATGGTCAATATGATCACCGCGCAAAGGGCATATGAGATTAATTCCAACGCCATCAAAGCCGCGGACGAGATGTTACAGGTGGCAAATAGCCTGAAAAGGTAAAAACCGGTAGCGGCGGCACGTACCACACCGGGTAATACCGGAAATTGAGTGCTGATGCCAACGATTACGGAAGAAGGAAAGGAGGAAAAAAGGTGCGAACCGGTAGGGGTTTATTCGTTTTTTTCCTGGTTCTGCTTTTCGCAGCGCCTGCCTTCTCCCGTGAAGCCGGAAATCAAATTCGCATTGTTGTCCCTGCTGAAGTTGAGGCGGCGGGAGAAGAATATTTCCTGGGGGATATTGCTCTTTTGCGAGGAGGTTTACCGGAGATCCGCTCCGGGCTGGCCGGGTTGTCACTGGGCCGGCCGCCGTATGCGGGTACTTACCGCTGGTTATACCGGTCTTATCTTGAGTTAGTCTTACAGCGTTCCGGTTACGCCGCCGGATCTTATTCCCTGGAAATGCCGTCCCAGGTAAAGGTCTGTGGAGCCGCGCAAAAATTGACCGGGGCGGTGCTGGCTGAGAAGGTTTATGGGTTTCTCGAAAAGCAAGCCAGGCCCGAATGGAAAAGTTGGCGGCTGGAACGGCTGAACCTCCCGGACGAACTTCTTCTCCCTCCGGGTGAAGTACGGGTGGAACCAAAGGCCAATCCGGGGGAGTTATCACCCGGGTCCTTATTCCTACGTCTTGAGATTTTTGTAAATGGTGAGAGTTACCGTTCGCTCCCGGTTACCTGCCGCCTGCGGGCGGAGGCCGAGGTCTTTGTCGCCAGCAGGGACCTGGAGAAATCCGCCGTCCTGACGGCTGCGGATTACCGCCGGGAACTCCGGGAGGTCACCGGGGATGAGATCCTGACCCCGCCGGTTCCGGGGGCCTACAGGACAACCAGACCGGTACGGGCCGGGAGAATTCTGGGACCCCGGGATTTGGAGCCGGTTCCAGTCATCTGCAAAGGGAGCAAGGTTAGGATTATCGCCCGTGGCAAGGCCTTTTTTGCGACTGTCGACGGGTTGGCCCAGGAGGACGGGAGTTTGGGCCAGGAGATCGCAGTGAAAAACATAGGGAGTGGAAAAGTGATCCGGGCAACCGTCAGCGGGCCCGGAGAAGTGGAGGTGGGATTATGAGGAGGAAAAGAGAATTATTGGCGGCTCTCGTCATCGTAGCGGTTTTTCTTTTTTCGCTGCCGGCCGGGGCGACTTCCCTCTGGAGCGATGAGAGCCGGGCAGTTTTCGTCAAGAGCGCCAGACACCAGGTGGGGGATTTGTTGACCTTGATCATAGTTGAACAGTCCTCCGCCGTTTCCCAGAATAAAAGCCAGGGGCAGGAAGAGATTGATTTTCATGTGGGGCCCGGCGAGGGGTTGTTAACCAACCTCCTGCCTTACGTGGGGGCAGGCGCCGGGAGTTCATACAGTGGAAGCGGTTCCGCCAACACCAGTTCCCAGTTGCACGCCCGTTTGACCGTGACCGTGGTCGCCATTGAACCGGGGACCGGGAATCTGTTGGTGGAAGGGAGACAGAAGATCCGGATCAACCAAGAAGAACAGGATTTGATTGTCCGGGGACGGATCAGGCCCGAGGATGTCAGGGCGGATAATACCATTCTTTCTTCGTATATGGCTGACGCCGAGATTGAATATGAAGGAAAGGGCGCCATCGCCAACCACAACCGCCCGGGAATCATCACCCGCTTTTTCAGCTGGTTGTTTTAGTCTTGGTGACAGGAGGTGTCTCTCATGAGAACATGGTTAAATACGGGGCTGGCAAGGTTGAATACAGGGCTGGTATTGCTTCTAATATTTTTGACAACGGTATTTTTGTTCCTTTCAACCTCTCCTGCCTTTGGTCAGGAGCCCTTACAGCTTAGAGTGAAAGATCTTGCCCGTTTGGAAGGGGTTCGCGAGAACCAATTAACCGGGCTGGGGCTGGTTGTAGGTTTGCGCGGTACCGGGGACAGCAGCCGGAGTGAAGCCAGTATGGAGATGGTTTTGAATTTTTTGGCCCGGTACGGAGTGCCGGTAGAACGCATGGGTAATCTGCGTAATGTAGCCGTAGTGGCCGTCTCCGCCGAACTTCCCCCGTTCACCCGCGGTGGTGACCGGATTGATGTACACGTCTCCTCAATCGGTGACGCCAAAAGCCTTTCCGGGGGTACGCTTCTGCAGACCCCGCTCACCAGTGCAGACGGAAAAGTCTATGCCGTAGCCCAAGGGCCGCTGGTCATAGGGGGCTATGCGGTTTATCGGAACAATGAACTCCGGGAGGTAAAGAACCACCCGACGATGGGCGCCATTCCCCGGGGGGCACTGGTTGAACGGGAAGTGCCCATGGAGTTTCTCCGAGGTGAAACCGTCCGTCTGGTCTTGAACCGTCCGGATTTTACAACCGCCGGCCGCTTGGCGGCGGTCATCAACGAACGGATCCAGCCCGGTCTCGCCGAGGCAAAGGACGGATCCCTGGTGGAAGTGAAGGTTCCCGCGGCTTACCTGGAAAGTCCGGTGGAGTTTATCACCGCCCTGGAAGCCTTGCCGGTGACACCGGACAAAGTGGCACGGGTGGTTATTAATGAACGGACAGGGACCGTAGTCATTGATGAGAACGTCCGGGTCTCACCGGTGGCGGTTGCGCACGGCTCGATCACGGTCAAGGTTATGGAGGAAGGCATGGCCTATTACCGTTATTCCGAGGAAGAAGGGGAAGAAACAGCAGAGGCATTGGTGATGACACGGGACAGGGTTGCGGTGGAAGAGAAAGAGGTCCCGATGGTCGCTTTACCGGCAGGGGCAAGCCTTGAGGAGATCGTAGAGGTTTTGAATATGATTGGGGCAAACCCCCATGATATTGCCGCAATCCTTATTGCCATCGACCAGGCCGGCGCCCTCCACGGCGTCCTGGAGATCCAGTAACCTGCGGTGGACATGAGGTTTCGCGCACAGGAGAGGAACGTGGCAAAGGAAGTATTATTCGTGGGCTGGAGGTACACTGGGAGGTTTTGTGTGCGCGGGAGGTACATTACCAGGTTTCACGTGCGTGCGTGGAGAGGAGTTGAGAGATATGGAGATTAACAGTTACCGTAATCCCGGGGTTGACCTCAACCGGCAGGCGGTTTTCGCCGGGAAAACGCTAAAACGGGCCGGAAAAGCCTCCGGCGATGGCCTGAGAAAAGAAGTTCAGGAGTTTGAAGCGGTTCTGGTTGAACAGATGTTAAAGGCGGTCCAGCCCAGGAGCAGCCTTTTCGGTACGGGGTTTCAAGGCGACTTTTATCAGGGATTTTTCCTGCGGGAACTGGCCGCAAAGATCGCAGAATACCCCGGATTGGGCTTGGCGGAAAGTATTTACCGCACTTTAAAAACGGATTAAATTACCGGCATGATGCAGAAAAGCATTACTGAACACCCTGTGTGCGCCTCACACGTACACGATTCTACCCGGGAGAAAGATGGAAACGGGGAGAAGTTACGGCAGGGAAATCCGGGAACATAAAGAATATAGATCTCGTTAGCAATGAAGTAGGACAAAATCAGGATCTTATTCAGTCAAGGGGTTTGCCTGCAAACAGGTTGTTGAAAGCCCGAACTTAGAAACCGGTGTTACGCGGAGCGTTACGCAGAGCGAGCACGCAAGGCGAATATGCGGAGCGAACACGCAAAGCGAAAAGGATGAAGAGCCGTTTGCCGGTCGACCTTTGCCGCAATCCCCTTCGTAAAGGAGGAAGTCTTTTGGAAAAAGCCGCAACAAAACCGACAGCTTCCGGAGGAAAAACCCGTACGCCGGCGAATACCCCCCGGCAATTAATTTCCCGCTGGTACGGCCTGCTTTTTTCTGATGATGTTTACCAAAGGATGGCCGGTTTTCTCCTTTGGGGGCTGGTAATTATCGCCGTCACCTGGGCAGTGGCGTTTTTCTGTTTACCCGACGGTCTTTTGGAAAATACTATGATTGTAAGGAAGATCTTTGGGATCCGGGGCTCGACCCGGCCGGGGGAGTGGGGATTTAAATGGCTGGGTGAGACCGCCAAGATATTTGGGCGGGAGTTCAGCCCGGAGGATCTCTTTGGTACTTGGGGAAATATTCTGCTGGTGACCGGGAAGATTTTTCTCCACCATTTGCTGGTGGTATTTGCTTTCATCTTCCTTTTTAACCGTTTTCGCATTCGCCGCCTGCCCTTCGGGTACCTTTATTTCCTTGTTTACACCATTTTGCTGGCGCTAGCGGCGGGAACGGAATCCTTCACCTATCCGCCACAGGGCGATACGGTCTTGGGCGAGATTATCCTTTTTCTCCGCTTTGCCCTTATTGAATGGTTTGCCTACGGGCTACTGGCGGTGGCCACTCTCAAATGGACCTGGGTCAAAGCTGATTCTTTCCTTAAGGGCAGATGGGAAAAGGTTGACCGGTTTTTCTCCTGGCCTGCTCTGGTCCGGGATGAGAAGGACCTCCTGATTTTTGGCCTTCTTTTCCTGCTGGTCGCCAATTTTTCCGAAGCGAAACTGATTGTCTTCTACGGCCGGCATCTGCTATGAACGGGCGTCATGGTCATGAGTGAGCATTATTATACGGCGGATCCCAATTCCGATTTTAAACCCGGCTCCTTCACCACCCGCCTGCGGGGCCGGGAATTTACATTTCTAACCGGCGCCGGAGTTTTCTCCCGGCAGCGGGTTGACCCCGGGACCAGGTTATTACTGGAGAACCTGGTCCTTTCCGGTGTCCGGGCGCCTCTCGATCTGGGTTGCGGTTACGGGGTCATCGGGCTGGTCATCGCCGCCGAATTGCCGAAAGTCCGGGTTTTTATGAGCGATCCCAATAAACGCGCCATAGCCTTGGCTACCAAAAATGCGGCCCGGAACGGGCTGGCAAATGTCTGTATCAAAGAAGGGGAAGGGTTTGTACCATGGCCGTCCCAAACCTTCGATTTGATCGCCTGTAACCCACCGCTCAGGACGGGAAAAGCTACTGTCCTGGGTTTATTTTGCCAGGCCGCCGCGAGGCTTCGTCCCCGCGGGAGTTTCTGGACGGTGATCCGGACCGCTCAAGGGGCCAAGAGTTATTTCCGGGAGTTGGAGAAGGTCTTCGCCACCGTTGAGTTGGTGGCGCTAAAAGGCGGTTACCGGGTCTTGCGGGCGGCAGTATCACCCGGCGGGCCTTAGCAAAGACGGGGAGACAGTCCGGGTGTATCTCCGGGTGTATCCGTCCCGGCCGTTTTCTCCTGTATCGTGCAACCTTATAGAAGTAGCGGGAAAGAACTATACCGCGTCACACACGTACGCCCGTCCCGCAAAAGCGCAGAATCGCGTGCAAGTAATGCGTACGACTGTACCGGATACCGGTAAAGAGGAAGGAAGATTTTTTTGCCGGAGGAAAGGACTATTACGGCCCTGCCGCGGCTTGTGGCGGAGTTGGGCAGGGAAGACCGGGAGCTTTTCACGGGGATTTTTCAAGTAACCACCGGTACCGGCCGGGTTCTTCCCCCGCCGGAAATGGATGAATGGATCGGGAAGAGGTTTGGACCGGTGGATCATGTCAAAAACCAGGAAATTATCAGGGTCACCAACCTGGTAACCCTGGAAGGCGCCCTTTTCAACCGGCTCCGGGCCGCCCGCCCGGTGGAAGGAAAAACCGCCGGCCCGGTCCTGGAAGAGATCGTCCGGGCCGAAGGCGGCCCATTTTGCCATCCGGAGCAACAAACTCCGGCCGATACTTTTGGGCGGGTCCGCGGCAGGTATTGTCTAACCGCAAGCAATATCGCCAAATACGACTGTCACCACGCGGTCATTATTTTTGACGAACATAACCCCCTGGCGGTTTCCAGAGACGCTGTGGTCGATGCGTTTATTACCGCCCGCCGGTGGGCGGATCTGGTGCGGGAACAGGACCCGGCGGCGAAGTATTTCTTTTTCCTCTGGAACTGCCTTTGGAAGAGCGGCGCCTCCATAATTCACGGCCATGCCCAGGCCACGGTAGCCCGGGAAATGCACTATCCCAAGGTGGAGGCTTTGCGCCGGGCGATGGTTACTTACAGGGAAAGATACGGCTCCGGATATTTTGAGGATCTATACCGGGTGCACAAGGCGGTCGGGCTGGCCTGGAGATGGGGGACGGTCAAAGGTTTTGCTTATTTAACACCAGTTAAGGAAAAGGAGGTTTTTCTTTTTTCCAGGGAACCGGGACCGGCATTATACGAAGCCGCCGCCCGGGTGGTTGAGGGGTACCGGGCCATCTCCTGCCGGAGTTTTAACCTGGCTTTCCTGCTCCCCCCCTTAGGCAAGACAGCCGAAGACTGGGGAGGATTTCCGGCAATAATCCGCATGGTTGACCGGGGGAATCCGGCCGTCCGCACATCCGACATTGGGGCGATGGAGCTCTATGCCGCCAGTGTCATTACTTCCGATCCCTTTTGGGTTGCAGAAAAGATAAAACGAATAAAATATTGACCACTGGCGGTTTCTTTTGTTATAATGTATAAGTTGGTATTACTAGAGAGAACCGGTCCCCGGCTAATTGGGAAGACCGAAGAATAGGAGGTTAGGGGCAATTGACAACCCAGAAAAAATGGTATGTGGTGGACGCCAAAGGGAAAGCTTTGGGACGGATCGCCAGTGAAGTAGCGAAGATCCTCCGGGGAAAGCATAAACCGTCTTACAGTCCGCACATTGATGTTGGCGATTATGTGATTGTCGTCAATGCCGAAAAGGTGGTCCTGACTGGAAGGAAAATTGAGCAAAAGAAGCACATCACCCATTCCGGGTACCCTGGGGGGTTAAAAGTCACTTCATACCGGATTTTGCTGCAGAAAAAACCGGAGCTGGTTTTTACAAAAGCCGTGCGTGGGATGTTACCTGATAACCGGTTGGGCCGGAAAATGATAAAAAAACTCAAGGTTTACCGGGGCCCGGAACATCCTCATCTTGCGCAACAGCCGGAGCAGTTGACAATCGAGGCTTGACTCTAAACACTGGCGGGATTTATGCGATTTTAATATAGAGGGTTAGAATAGACGAAGGGAGGGAAAGGTTTGGCGGTGGCAAAAAAAGCGCCTAAGTTGAAGGCGGATTATTACGGTACTGGGAGAAGAAAGACCGCTGTGGCCAAGGTTTGGATGGTCCCCGGTAAAGGCAGGGTTGTGGTGAATAATACCGATGCCGGTGATTTTTTTGGCCGCAAAGTTTTAGAGGTTTTAGTCCGGCAACCGTTGGAGAAAACGGGTACCGGTGACAAATATGATGTGTACGCCCAGGTCAGGGGTGGAGGCCTGAGTGGCCAGGCAGGAGCGGTCAGACACGGGATTGCCCGTGCTTTGTTGCAGGTGGATCCGGAATTCCGGACGGTTTTAAAACAGGCGGGTTTTCTTACCCGGGACCCGCGGGTCAAAGAACGCCGGAAGTACGGTTTGAAAAAAGCCCGTAAAGCCCCGCAATTCTCCAAGCGTTAAAATATCAAGTTGGCAAAAGAGACAAAAAAATCCCCTCCCTTTATTGGCAGGGGATTTTTTATCCGCAGGCGCCAAGGTTTTATTCCCGGGCCATTGCTTCCTGGGATTCTTCTTCCTGCTTGACGGGGACAATCTCAATCCGGTCTTCAACAAGAATTATGCGCACTTCTTGGCCTGGCTGCAACCGGAATTTCTTCCGGATCTCCCGTGGGATGGTGATCTGAAAACCCGGTAATACCGTTATTTTTTCCATGTGATCACATCCGGTAATGATATTCTTGACAAGTGTGTAAATTTTATCATAAAAGCCAAATTTATTCAATAAATTATGCAAACAAAATGTCAAGATTGGAAAGGGAATTTTCTTGCGCACAGAGGAGCATAACGCCGGTGGCATTAGCCACCGGCGTTTAGTAACTATGGGGCGGGTAAAGCGGAGTAGAGAAAACTAGCAATGCGGGGGTAAAGAAAACTAGAAACTGTATTTCAATTTCAGATAAACCTCATCATCCTCCTGGAAGCGGCTGAAGAGGGAGTCGCCGGCGCATTCGATCCAATTGACCCCCAAAGTAAGTTCCGCACCGTCCACCGGATACCAACTGACTTCCGGGGCGAGGACAAAGGCGTGGTTCTTGCGGAAATTATTCAAATCCCGGATTGCCAGGAGACCGGCCAAGGGGGTGATTTTTACCCGCCCGTTCATGACGGTTTTTTCTAAAGCAAAGACAAGGTAATCCTCGAGTTCTTCCGCACCCCGTTCGTGGGGGAACCCGTGGAGGAATTGGAGATTAAGGTAGGTCCCGCCGGGGAAGGTGTAATCCGTACCAATCAGGTATTTGGTGTAGGGTTTATCCAGGGTTACGGTTTCTTGGGGTTGCCCGGGGGGTAACATGGGCGGCAGTTCGATCTTTGCCACTGTGGTCACTTTTTCCGGGAAGAAGACCGCCGCTTCGGCCCAAATCCCGGCGTTGCCCAATTCCCCGGCGAAGTCAACCCCTAAGACACGGCGGCGGGGGAAGAAGAGCGAAACCTCCTCCAGGATTAGATTTTCCAAGGGGTTCATGGGATTGGTGATCTCTTCAATTTTCCCCCGGACCTCTTTGGCTGCGGGCAGGTCGTACCGGCCGTCCAGATAGCTCATGGTGAGATCGTACCCGTCGATTCGCCCGGCTAACTTTATGCCGAAGGCGGATTCCTGCAAAGCGGCGGCCGGGAGGTTGACTGTAATCTTCTCTTCACTCAGACCAGCCAGTTCCGCCGGTAAAAAGAGATCCATCCACCCGGCGGGGAGGCGGGCCGGGGTGAAGACCGGAACATAGACGGCGGTTACCGTCACAGGCCCCGGGTACCAGGTGAACTGCAGGACGTCGGAACCCAGGCGCCGGCCGAAATCCTTAAAGTCCGCCAGGTCTAGGGGGTTGATATTGTCGGTGGGGCTGATCATATCCCCTGTGCCCCAGGGGACGAGTTGCCGCCCGGCCCGGAAATCCATCCGGTCCAGGGGAAAATCGTAGATCTCCACATAGGCTTCGCGAACTTCGAGGTTCCAAGGGAAAATACTCTCGTAAACGCCAAGCCCGGAAGGATCGGCCACCGCAGGTCGTCCCTGGAGATTAAGCCAGAACTCACCGGCAAATTTGGCCGGTCCCAGCCGGGCTTCGGGCAGAAGGGTAAGCCGGTGGGCGGCATGGGAGAATTTTTGCTCATTCTCCAAGTACAAACGGTAGTCGCCGGCAAAACTGCCCTGCCAAGTCAATTGCGCGTGCGCGCATGTACTGTAGGTTCCGGCCGCCATGACCGCCGAAAACACGATGAGCAACAGCGTAACCGTTAACCGTTTCATTTTCCCCACTCCTTTCAACGGGTCAGGTAACGTTCGGTAAAGATATCATCCGCAAGGCCGCTGTCGAATTTCACTTCAGTAAAGAACATCTTCGAAGAAGTACCGGCCTGCAAATCCTTCATCTCGGCTTCCTTTGCTATCCAGTAACCGTTAATCTGTTCCAATTTCTCCTGGACCATCACTTTCCGTTGCCGGTTGGCCTGATCGAAGAATTCAATCTTGACCGGGAAGAAGATATCAGCCTTGACCTCCACGATTAACCGCCCATAGTCGGTTACGGTCTTTTCTTTCGGTGTCAACTCTAAACGGTAGAGACCGTCTTCTTCCGCCAGTAGTATCGCCTTCCAGTCAGCACTGTATTTCCGGGCTTCCATATCTTCATAGGAGAAGTCGGTCCCGGCAAATTTCTGGTTACGGACATGCGAGGCGATGCGCCGGGTTTGCTTGTAAGCCGGCAGGTAGAGATAGGTCATGCCGCCGGGCAGGGAAAGGAAGGCAATACCCCTTTGTTCCGGCGGGGCGGTGAATTTCACCATCCGCCGGTCGTTTCCTTTCTGCATCATCACCATCTCCCGGTGGCTTTCATTCCCTTTAGCGTCGGTAATCACCAGTTTTACGTGGAATTCCTGGTCCCGGGGGGCGCTGACCGTCTGGTCAACACGTTCCATGATTTGTTCGGCGGAAAGACCCCCGGCAGCAGCAGCCGGTAACAGCAACCCGGGGAGCATGAGTAACAACCCGAAGACAAAAAGCGGTTTCTTCATTCCTCTCTCTCCTTTCATCTTTCTATTATTAGCGTTCTTTTTTTCAATTTTCCTTACTGGCGACCGGGCGGAGGTGGAACCGGGCGCCACACAGAAGTAAAATTGCGGGGAGAAGGGCGATGGCGCCAAACCCGGAGCCCAGCATGGTGACGAAGATCAGGATCCCAAAACGTTGTATGGGGACAAGCTGGCAAAAGATAAGGGCCAGGAAGCCAAAGGCTACGGTGAAGACGTTGATCAGGATTGCCCTGCCGGTGGTGTTTAGAGTGGCGCGTACCGCAGCCTCTACCGGCCGGCTCTCCGCACCCGCGGGTTCACTCTTGGGTATACCCGCATCTGCACCCGCAGGTGAACCCTTGGGTGCAGATGCGTACGCCAGTTCCTGGCGGTAGCGGCTTAAAAAGTGAATGGAATAGTCAATACCGATCCCAATGGTGATACTGGCCACGAGGACGGTGGCGATATCCAGGGGGACCTTGCCGTAACCCATAAAACCAAAGACCAGCACCAGGGTGAAAAGGATCGGGACCAAGCCGAGTAAACCGCCGGCTGGTGAACCAAGGAGGAAGAGCATGATGATGAAGACCAGGAGCACGGCAGAGATTAAGCTCTGGAATTGGCTTTTGAGGATGGAGAGATCCAGGTTCCGGTAGATGACCGGCATTCCGGTCTGGCTGAATTTGACCAGTTCCGGGTCGATGCCGGCGGTATATTCATTGACTGAGGTGACCAGTTCATGGATGCGTGCCGCCTCCAAACTCCCGGTCATTCTTGCCTGAATAACCGCTTCCGTCCGTCCGGCATTGACCAACTGGGTCATGACCTCCTCGCCCTCCAGGAGGAACCAGACGTTCATTACCTTGCCTTTTGTATCCGGGAGGGTTTTTCCTTCACCCATTGCGTGATTAAGCTCTTTGAGCAGGCTGACAACGGATTGGCTGCTGTGGATATCTTCCTGGGCCAGCAAGAACTCCTCCACCTTCTCCATCTCCCGCAAAACTGCGGGGTCTTGAATATCTCCTTCGGCTAGAATCTGGATGATACCGGAACCGCCAAATTTCTCTTCCAAAATTGTTTCCGCCTGCCTGATTGGGGTCTGCGGCTGGAAGTATTCGATTAGGTTGACCCGGCGGCTAATCCGGGGGATACCCGTGAGGGCGAGGATAGCCAGGAAGACACCTGCGCAAATAATGGTTTTTGGCCTTTTTATGACCTGTTTTTCAATCCCCCGGGTTATGCGCCCGGTAATACCCGGACTTTCCATTTTCTCCTCTCCTTTGCCCTTCTGGGCCGGCTCCTTTTTTTTCAGGGCAAGGAAGGCCGGGATCAAGGTGAGAGAGATAAGGAGGGCAAAAAGGACACCCAGAGCGGCAAAAACGCCGAATTCCCGGATCATGACCAGATATGAGCCGAAAATAAAGGAGATAAAACCGGCGATCGTGGTTATGCCGGCCAGGAAGACCGGGATCCCGACTTCATGCAAAGCGTTGGCCAGGCCGTCATGGTTACGAGTTTCATTGAATTTACTAAGCACATGGATGGTATAGGCATTGCCCACGGCGATCAGGACCACAGGGATGATATTGGAGATAATTGATAATGGAATCTTGAAGAAGCTCATGACCCCAAGAGTCCAGATGAGACTAACCGCCACCGAGAGCAGGGGTAGAAACACTCCTTCCCATTTGCGGAAGCCAAGGTACAAAATGAAGATGATCACTATGCTGACCATGGGGATGAGAATTTTCAGGTCATCGGTGATCATATTATGTAAATCCATGATCATAAAGGGGATCCCGCCGTAATAGACTTTCATGGCCGGAGCCGTCTCTTTAACAATTTCTTGCAAACGGCGGCAGGTCTCCACCTGGTCGCTGTTGGTTTGCAGCCGGCAAATGATAAGCGTGGCGGTGGCGTCCTCTGTGACCAGGTTGTTGCGGAACATCTCTTTGGCCAGGGTGTACTCTTTTAGTGCGGCCAATGCCTCCGGGCCGCGGGGTAAATTACCCACGTCGACTAGGCGTCCGATTTCAAATCCGTATTCGTCGGTTTTAATATCCAGCGTATTGGTGAGGCTGGTCGCATAAGCAACCCCCGGCTCCAGCTGTAACCGGGTGGTTAGTTCATGAATAACAGCAATGGTTTCAGTGGTGAAGACATCTCCGGCCTCCAGGACGATCATAGCCAAAGAATTGCCGCCGTATTCTTCACCCAGGTAGTTGAAAAGTCGGACATCCGGGTCATTTTTTGGAAAGTAGCTGAGAATATCAGGGTTAATCTTTAGGTTCCGGAGGAAGAAGCCCAAGAATAGGGTGATAAGGATGAAGAGCACAATAACTATCCGGTTCTTTTCAATAATCTGTCTCGCCAGTTTCTTCATACCACTCTTCCTTTCATTAAAGTTGGCTCCGTACAAATCTATAAAACAATCGACCAACCGGGTCTATTGGTCGGATGGTCGGTAAAAAAAATTACCTTCTGACCAGGCCGTAAAAAAAGATATCCAGCAGACTGTCGATATTGGTCTCAATTTTTCTCATGTCGGGTTCAAGGGCCCAGGAATATTCCAATCCTTTGGCAGCCGTAAAAATGGCGTAAGCCGTCAGTTCCAGGTTCTTCACGATAAAGGCCCCTCTTTCCAGCCCTTCTTTGAGAATACTGGTAATGGTCTCAATCTCATAGCGGTTATAATTCTCACGCAACCGTTCAATAAAACTGTAGCTCTCCAAGTATTCGTCTTTAAATGCACTGAAAAGGTTGGCCACCCTTTTGAACGCCGTCATCCTCGTGATCACATAAGCACGAAATTTTTCCTGGGGGGTTTTTTCTGCAGCGACCGCCCGGGAAATTTCGGCTTTGACCTCTGCCGCTTCCCCTTCGACAACCTCCTGGAAGACCTCTTCTTTACTTGTGAAGTAATGATAAAGGGAGCTTTTTCCCTTTCGTGCCGCCCGGGCAATATCATCCATTGTTGCTTTGCGAAAACCATAACGGGCGAAAATTTCCCTGGCGGCTTCGATGATATTTTTCCGGGTATTCGTCCCAGCCGGGTTGGAGTGTTCCATTGCCTTTTCCCCCTCTTCTGTGGACATACCTGATTCGACCAACCGAACAAAATAGTTCTTTAGTCTAAAATACCATACCCGGATGGGATTGTCAAGGATGGCGAATTTTAACCTTATTTATAGAGGAATATGCCGGTTTCAGCCGAAATATGAAGTATGGTCGTTGCTCCTTTTTTCTGCGTGGAGATCAAGTGGGGGATTTATTTCCAGGGATACCAAGCGGGGAGAGAATGGAAAGAAAACGGAGATGACGGTGGATGTATTATATTTTCAAGCATTTATCTTCTTTTCTTGCGCCTTATAAAAAAGCGTTTGGCCTGGCCGTAACTCTTACCCTGGTCCAAAACGGCCTCAATTATCTTTTTCCCCAGTTTATCAAGGGCGTTTTTGACCAGGTTTTCCCCGGGATCAAAGAGGAAAAAGGTCTCCTTGTCTTACTGGCCTGGTGTGCTGGGATTTTTTGCCTGGGTTTACTCCGCGCGGTTGTGTTGCGCTTTGGTATCATTAATTATGAAGGGACGGCCAACCGGGTCGCCGCCGATCTGCGGAACGCGCTGTATAAGAAGTTACATAAAGTCCCTCTTTCCTATTACGGGACTATGCGTACGGGCGACTTAATGGCCAGGTTAACCCTGGATGTCCAAATGGTGCAGATGTTTTTTGCTTTTGTTTTCAGTCACGCCCTTAGTAGCGGTTTAACAATCGGCGCGGTTATTCTCCTCATGTTTTTGGCCAGTTGGAAAATGGCCTTGATTGTCCTGGCTTTTCTCCCTGTAATCATCGTGGCCTTAGTCAGCTTCAGCAGGGCAACGGCAAGGGGGGTCAAGGACCGCCAGGAACAGGCAGGGAACCTCACCGCGGTTTTACAGGAGAATATCACCGGGATCCGGGTGGTCAAATCCTTTGCCACTGAGGAACGGGAAATTGAGAAGTTTAAACAAGAAAACTGGAAGCTGCGCGGGGCTAATTTACGGGTAACGCTTCTGAACGCCCGCATGCTTCCTTTATTGGTCTTTTTTAGCGGCGTCGGCGCCTTGGTTGTTCTGGGCGTGGGCGGACGGTTGGTCTCTGCAGGGGAGATCACCATCGGCTCTTTTATGGCCTTCAATAGTTATCTGGGGCTGTTGGCTTGGCCCATGTGGATGCTGGCGCCAACTTTGAGCCATATTAAGCAGGCGGAAGGTTCAGCCCGGCGTTTGCTGGAGATTTTTCAAGCGGCGGAGGAGGTCCGTCCGGCAAAACCCGTGCGCCGGGTAATCCGGGGGGAAATCCACTTCGAGGAGGTTTCCTTTGAATACACCAATCCCGAAGGGACCGTTGCTGTTTTGGAAGGGATTAACCTCCGGATTGACCCCGGTGAAAAGGTGGCGGTGATCGGGTTGACCGGTTCAGGAAAGAGTACTCTGGTTAACCTGATCCCCCGTTTGTACCGGCCCACCTCCGGCAAGATCTATCTGGACGGCATCGATCTGAACGATTGGGATTTGGCTTCGTTAAGACGCCAGATCAGCCTGGTGGACCAGGAGACTTTTCTCTTCTCCACCACCATCGGGGAGAATATTGCCTTCGGGGCAGGGGCGACCGGCCTGGAGGCGGAGCGTACGCGGGTGATCATCAACGCCGCACAGAAAGCCCGTATTCATGATTTCATCGTCAGCCTGCCGGAACATTATAACACCATTGTCGGGGAACGGGGGGTGGGGTTGTCCGGCGGGCAAAAACAGCGGGTGGCGATCGCCCGGGCGCTTTTTACCAACCCCAAGATTTTGATCCTGGATGATTCCACCTCCAGCGTGGACCCGGAGACCGAAAAAGAGATCCAGGACTCGTTGAAAGAATTGATGGCCGGCCGGACCACGATTATCGTCACCCAGCGGATGTCCATGGCCCGCCTGGCCGACCGGATTATCTTGCTTTCCAGCGGGGAGATCAAGGCGGAAGGGGAACACAGTTTTCTTTATGATTCCAACCATTATTACCGTCTCCTCCATGATATCCAGTTGAAACAGGTGGAGAGACCGGAAGAAGAACTCCTGCGCGGACTGGAGGGTTTGTAGTGGAAGCGGTCAAGATAAATACCTACCGCCGCCTAGTTCTCCAGGAAGATCAGGAAGACGAGAGAAGGCCTTTTAACCGGAAGTACCTTTCCCGTCTTGCCGGGTACCTCCGGCCTTACCGGAAAGCGGTGGTTGTCGTCTGTCTCTCTTCCATCGCGGGAATTCTCTTTTCGCTGCTGGGACCTTATCTGATTAAGATCGGTATTGATGAATATATCGTCCCGCGGCAAATGGCCGGTTTCTCCCGGGTCATTCTCTTTCTGGCCTTGACCATCGCCGGCCAGTATCTTGCCCTGCTATTACAAGGCGCCTTGGCGGCAAAGGCCGGCCAGAACGCCATCTTTGACCTGCGCCAAGAACTCTTCATTCACCTGCAAAGCCTCTCTTTAGGCTTTTTCGACAAGCAAAAGGCCGGGCGCCTTATTACCCGGCTGACCAATGATATCGACTCTTTGCAGCAACTGCTTTCCTCCGGTGTTACCACCCTCGTCACTGACACACTCTCATTTTTTGGAGTCTTTGCCTTTATGCTCTGGATGGATTGGCGGTTGACCTTAGTCACCCTTATTACCCTGCCAATCATTATCTGGCTGGTCTTTTATGTCCGCCGCCGGCTGCTCATGGGTTGGCGGCGGATCCGGAAGAAATTGTCCAATGTTAATGCCACTTTGAATGAGTCACTCTCCGGGATCCGGGTCACCAAGGCTTTTAACCGTGAGGAAGAGAATTACCGGCTGTTTACGGAGATTAATAATGAACATTTCCAGGCCGCCATGAAAGTGGCGCCGTTATCCGCTTTTTTCTGGTCCTCTGTGAATTTCTTGAATTACCTCGGTACAGTATTGATTTTGGCAATTGGCGGCCTTTTGCTCCGTTACGACTGGGTGACGCTGGGGGTGTTGGCGGCTTTTATGAACTATGTCAACCGCCTCTTTCAGCCAATTATGAATCTGAGCACCCTCTTTAATATGATCGCTACGGCCATGGCCTCCTGTGAACGGATCTTTGAATTGATGGATATAACGCCGCAAGTGCAAGAGGTGGCCAATCCCGTGGCCATCGGCGAAATCAAGGGAGAAGTTGAATTTAAGCATGTCAGTTTTAAGTATGCCGGCTCCGATGAGGTTCTTCATGCTTTCAACCTGCATGTGCGGTCCGGGGAAACTGTAGCCCTTGTCGGGCCGACCGGGGCGGGAAAAACAACGGTGATCAATGTTTTGTGCCGCTTTTACGATATAACCGGCGGCAAGGTCTTAATCGACGGGGTAGATCTGCGGAAAATCGCCCTGAAGGACTACAGGAAACAGATTGCCATTGTCCTGCAGGACAACTTTGTCTTCTCCGGGAGTATTGAAGAGAATATCAAGTACGGTAAAGCGGACGCCACCAAGGACGAGGTTATCGCTGTCGCCAAAGCCATAGGGATCCATGATTTTATAACTTCCCTACCGGCCGGTTACGCCACGCAAGTACACGAGCGCGGCAGTCGCCTTTCCGTGGGTCAACGGCAACTCATCGCCTTTGCCCGGGCCTTGCTCCGTGACCCCAAAATCCTCATCTTAGATGAGGCGACTTCCAGTATTGATACGCAGACCGAGTTGGCGGTACAGATCGCTTTAAAGAGGATTTTGGCAGGCAGAACTGCTTTTATCATCGCCCACCGCCTTTCCACCATTAAGCGGGCTGACCGGATCATTGTTATTGACGGCGGGTGCATTATTGAAGAAGGGAAGCACGATGAATTGCTGGCGAATAGAGACGGGCTTTACCGGCGGCTTTACGAAAGCCAGTTCCGGGAGGCCTAGTTGTACCCAGACACAAAGAAAAAACAAAAAAGCGAAAGAAAAAACAAAAAAGTTTTTTAAAAGAGGAAATGAAAATTTTTTGTTGAATAATATTAATAAAATTATTACAAACGTTTGCAAACAAGTGTTTCCAAACAAGTGTTTGCAAACCCTGATAGAACTTGCGGGGGGTAGGATTGACAACCATAAAGGACGTGGCCAAACGGGTTGGGGTTTCGCCGAGCGTGGTTTCCCGGGCATTAAACAACCGCTATGGGGTAAAAGAAAGCACACGGGAGAAAATTGTCCGGGCAGCCAAAGAAATGGGTTATTACCCCAATGCCGCGGCCCGGAGCCTAGTGACACGGATAACGGCCACGATCGGGGTGATGATGGCCGACCTTTCCGAACCTTATTATACGCAGATCATTAGAGGAATGGAGTTTTCAGCCAGTAAAACCGGGTATACTCTTTTATTCTCCAATTCCTATGAAAGCCTGGAAAAGAGTAAAGTACTGGAGAAGATGGTATATGCCGAGCGGGTAGATGGCGTAATTATCGTCGGGAGCAATGTTG
Organism: Bacillota bacterium; assembly: GCA_012839115.1. Taxonomy (GTDB): domain Bacteria; phylum Bacillota; class UBA4882; order UBA10575; family UBA10575; genus JAAYGG01. The sequence goes on along the minus strand of DUNX01000096.1, from coordinate 4,105 downwards.
AAGAGCAGGAATACATATTAAAACTGGTGGAAAAGAAAGTTCCCTTTGTTCTCCTGGAGCGGGATATACCCGACCCCCGTATTAACTGTGTATACCTGGATAATTTCTACGGCGGCTATTTGGCAACAAAATACCTGTTGGACAAAGGGCATACCAGGATTGCACATATATCAGGTAAAATCGGTTTTCAAGTGGCCCTGGACCGGTTGGAGGGGTATAAAAAGGCGCTTCATGAGGCGGGTCTCCTTTTTGATAAAGAATTGGTTATGACAGGAAATTTTGTCTGGCAGGACGGATATGCGGCAATGAAAAAGCTTTTGCGTTCACAGCCACCTTGCACTGCGGTCTTTACCGCCAATGACACCATGGCTTTTGGAGCGTTGCAGGCAATAGCAGAAAGCGGCTTGTCGATCCCAAAGGATATAGCAGTTATCGGTTTTGACGATTTAGAGTTTTCTTCGCTGACAAACCCTCCACTAACCACTGTACACCAACCACGCTACGAGATGGGCAAGGAAGCGGTAAGGATTGTCACCTCCCTGCTGCAACAAGGGGCTTCAGAGAAAGGGGTCAAATTGTGTTACCGGCCGGAGATTATTATCCGGCGTTCTGCCTAAAAATTTTACTGCTTATTGCAGGAATTAACTACGGAAGTCCATGCCCGCAGTGAATATCCCCACTGGCTACCGTTTAGCATGCACTGGAAGGGCCTGCAGGTAAGTAGGCTTTTTCTGTCGAAGAATAGTTGTTCCAGGAAAGGAGGTGAACAGCCCGGCAAGAGTCTTAGTTTCTCATATCAATTATTTGTAACTTCCCAAAAAAAAAGGAGGTATCTGGTGTTGAAGAGCAGGATTTGGGTAGCGATGTTCCTGGTGATTGCTTTGTTGGCCTGGGTTTTTGTGCCGGTTTCCGCGAAACAGGTTAAGTTGACCGTTTGGGGACGGGATCTTCCCGACGACGATCCGGCTCATGCCTACATAAAGGCATTGGTCGAAGGTTTCCAAGCGAAGAACCCCGACATTGATCTGGAATATGTGGCTCTTGGTGATCCGGGGCTTACGGATAAAACCAAGGTTGTTATGGCAAGCAATACGGGGTTGCCTGACATCTTCCAGAGCTGGGGCGGTTCCGTCATGGGCGGTTACGCCGATGCTAAACGGCTGCTGGATTTAACAAAGGAATTGAAAAATGTTCCGGGCAGTGCCGCCGCACGCCAGGCCATGACCTGGAAGGGCAAGATCTATGGTGTGGCGCCGTTCTTCGCGATTGCCGGTATTTTTGCCAATGAAGGCCTTTTCAAGGCCTATGGTCTCGAAATACCCAAGACCGTAGCCGAACTGGAAAAGGTCTGCGACACCTTCTTAGCCAAAGGCATCCAGCCGATCGCCTGCGGTGCACGGGATAAATGGCCGGTGCTGGCGCTCTACATGTACCTGACCAACCGCTACGGCGGATCTGAGGCCTTTGCGAATGCCCAAGCCAGAAAAGCCCGTTTTGACAGCGATCCGTTTGTCAAAGCCGCCCTCAAATATCAGGAGTGGGCAAAGAAAGGGTATTTTGGCGACAAACCGTTGAGTGAAGCTTATGGTGACGCGCAACAAGTGATGGCAACCGGGAAAGCCGCCATGCACATCACCGGTTCCTGGATGTGTGCTCAATATTCCGATCCGGGATTCACCGATCAGACCCTTGGCTTCTATGCCTTCCCCATCCTCGAAGGCGGCAAAGGTAAAGCCACGGACATCATGGGGCAGACCGATATTGGTTTTGCCGCCACCCGTGTGGCAAGGAAGAAGAAGGATGCCGTTGTCCGGTTCATGAAATACGCGATGGATCCGGAACCCTGTTCCGCCGAACCCGGCCGGATTTGCTCCGTACCGGGCGTTGAGTCGCCTTCGCGGTTGAACGCAATGGCCTCCGCTGTCTTTGCCACCGCGGAAACAGTGCAATTCTGGTGGGATCAGGATCTGCCGCCGATGGTGACCGGGCCCTTGAACGATACCATGCAGAACTTCTTCCTGCCCGACGCTGATGTCAAGAAGGCCTTGACCCAGTATGAGCAGTTGGTAGAAGACAATCTTGGGCCTGCCAAGTAAGGAAGGAGCATAATTCACCTTCTGTGCTTACCGGTGGGGGCATAAGTATTATGCCCCCACCGGTTTGCCAATGCGCGGGTACAAGCGGAATTTTCTGGTAGCCGGGAATCTAAATTAGGAGGTGGTCGGGGATGGGAAAAGCCACTGCAGTTAAAGTCCCCAAAATGCGTATGGGAATGGAAAAACCAGAAAAGAAGAAGCGGGACTGGCACAGCATTACCTTTCAGGCGTTTTTCCTCTTGCCTGCCTTAGCCTTTCTGATTATTTTTATGTACTATCCCATTGTAGAGACCTTTCGCACTTCGCTCTACCATACCACCGGGTTTGGAACGGCCAGGTTTATAGCGTTTCAGAACTACGCCAGGTTGTTTGCGAGCGAGGAGTTCCGTACCGGATTTGTTAATGTTTTAGCCTGGGCTTTTTGGAGTGTTCTCCTCCAGATCCCCCTGGCATTTTATATTGCTTTTACCTTGGTTGTTTATAAAACCAGGATTACCGGTTTTTTACGGGCTGTTTATTACCTGGCCAGTGTTATGCCTTCGGCAATCACAGCCATGCTCGGCCGGTTTATTTTTGCCCCGACCTTCGGCGTTATTTCCAGCATGGCCATTAAGCTTAACTGGAAGTGGTTGGGGAGTATCGATTTTTTGGGCAATCCGGATATCGCCTTCTGGTCGTTGTTTGCTGTTGCTACTTGGGCATATACCGGTTTCAGTATTGTTTATTTTATGGCCAATATTGAACAGATCCCAATGGAGATCCGCGAAAGCGCCCAATTGGACGGGGCTACTCTCTGGCAATATGCCCGTCATATTGCGATTCCGATGGTTGCTTACCCCATCCGGATTATTGCCATTATCAGCACGGTTGGTAGTTTAAAACTTTTTGACCTGCCGTGGCTGATTACCGGCGGGGGACCGGTATACTCCACGACAACCCTGGCCATTATCCTTTACAAGCAGGGTTTTGTGAATTGGCAGTACGGAAGGGCTGCTGCAGTAGGGGTAATCATCTTTTTACTCTCATTGGTCTTTACCATAGCCCAGTTCTCGTTCCAAAGAAAGAGTGGTGAGCTCAATTGAAGGATTACACAGTATCAGAAGGTTATTATGGCAGGGATCTGGTTACTTCCCGCCGGCGAATGCAGGCGCTAAAGATAATTAACATCATTATCCTGATTATTCTGGCCTTTGCGGTGATTTTACCCATCCTTCTCCCCTGGTTTTTCGTTTTCAAAACCCGGCTGGAATTCTCCTACAACCCATGGAGCCTGCCAACACAAATTCGTTGGATTAATTTTCAGGAGGCCTGGGTGGCGATTAAAATCGGGCAGGGTCTGCTCAACACCTTATGGGTTTGTTTGGGCGCGATTGTCGGTACCGTTCCGGCGGCCGCTATGGCCGGTTATATCTTTGCCCGTTACCGGAGCAAGGTAACGGAAGTCCTGTTCTACGCCGTCCTGGTGGGCTATTTTATCCCTGTCCATATGGTGTTGATCCCGCTTTATCAATTTAGCAGCAGACTAGGGATAGTCGACACTTTGCCGGGACTTTTCTTACCAATGGCGGCCTTTGGCATCCCGTTTTGGACCATCATCTACCGGTCATTTTTCCGCGGGCTTCCCGGGGAGTTGGCGGAAGCTGCCCGGATCGACGGGGCGGGACATACTGGTACCTTTTTCCGCATTATGCTACCGTTGGCCAATCCGGCAACGGTCCTTGCGGTGTTGCTGGTCTTCATCGGCGCCTGGAGCGATTACTTGTTGAGTTTGATTTTGATTAACGATCCGAAGCTCTTCACCATGCAACTGCGGATCGCGCAATTTCTTAACCAGTATGGCACAGACCACATGCCGCGGTACGCGGCAGCGTCGGTTATTGCCTCCGCTCCCACCCTTATATTGTATATCCTTGGCCACCGCTGGATCATCCGCGGGACACTGGCCGGCGCTTTAAAAGGATAGGAAGGCGGAGGATGATTAAAATACTGCCGGTGTCCGCTTCGCTAGC
>DUNX01000010.1 GCA_012839115.1 Bacillota bacterium | reverse complement strand
TATGATTTTCCGGAAAAAAGCTACCCCTTCGGGGTCTTGCCCGGGGGCTGCTACCACGCCCTCCGGGTGGTACTCGGAGAAGGAAAAGGGGAAAATTGGTGGTGTGTCTTGTTTCCCCCGGTCTGTCATTTGTCCACCGGCGAAGAACAGGAAAGACCGGAACCGCCGGAACAGATCCGTCTCCGGTGGCGGGCGTGGGAGGAGTTCCTGCGGGTCTGGGGCGAGAGGAAAAACGCGGAGTTGACCGCCGGACACTGGGGAAAATGGCCCAGACCCGGACCGGGATTTTGGGGCTTGGCCGGCAATTGAGACCTTGCCAGTAGAGATTACCACCGGTGAAAACCGGTGGTTTTTTCTATCCCGGTAAGGCTTGGCTAAATCTGTTGACACTTGATGGCAGTTACGGTAGACTGATAGCATAAGCAGTAAGCGTTGAAGGAGGGTGTGGCATGCCAAAAGAGCGGATCTTGATTATTGAGGATGAACCCAACATTCTGGAACTGGTGGCCTACAATTTGGAGAAAGAGGGCTGGTTGGTTTCCAAGGCAATGACCGGGGAAGAGGGCTGGCGGAAGATCCAGGAAGAACACCCCGACCTGGTGCTGCTGGATCTGATGCTTCCCGGGGTTGACGGGATGGAGATCTGCCGGAATATCCGGCAAAACCAGGTGACCCGCGATATCCCCATCATTATCCTCACCGCCAAGGCGGAAGAGGCCGACCGGGTCTTGGGTCTGGAATCCGGGGCCGACGACTATGTGACCAAGCCCTTTTCCCCGCGGGAGCTGATCGCCAGGATCCGGGCGATTCTCCGGCGCGTTGATAAGAATTTTATTGAAGCGGAGGAGAGAGAGACGCTGGTCCTCGGTCCGATCAAAATGGATCTCCGCCGGCATAAGGTGTTTGTCAGGGATGCGGAGATCGATTTGACACCGAAAGAGTTTGACCTGCTCCACCTCTTGCTTTCCCATCCGGGACGGGCATTTTCCCGTGAATACCTGCTGGAAAACCTCTGGGGGTACGAGTTTTTCGGTGATACCAGGACTGTGGATGTGCATGTCCGCCGTTTGCGCCAAAAAATAGAGGAAGACCCGGCCCAGCCCTATTGGCTGGAGACGGTCCGGGGTGTAGGTTACAGAATGCGGGAGGCCTAATCCAAAATGCACCGTTTCCGTCTGCAATTCATAGCCGGCCTGGTCCTTTTTCTCTTGCCGGTCTTTTTTTCCAAATATATCTGGAGCAGTCCCGGCCTTTCTCTCCTGGCTGCCGGTTGGTTCTTTTTCATCGGCTACCTGCTCTACTCTTATTTCCTCGCTCCGTTGGAAAGGTTTTCCGTACTAATACCCGAAGTGAAAGCGGCGCCGCATTTTACGGAGTTTATCCGGGAGACCGGCGCCCGTCTGGAGGAACTGAAGAATACAGCCAGGCGAGCCATTACCGAAAAAGAGGAGATGGCCTCCATCCTCTTTAGCATGGTGGAGGGGGTGGTGGTTACCGACTCCGGCGGGCGGATATCCTTTCTGAACCCGGTGGCGGAGGAACTCTTTAATCTGGAGCGCGGTTCCGCCCTGGGGAAGTTCCCCCGTGAGGTCTGGCGGGAGTTTGAGTTGGTCGAACTTTTTCACCAGGTTTTTGTGACCGGCCATCCCCAAAGCAAGGAGTTAATCCTTGATCCGCCGTTACGGAAGCACCTGAGTCTGGAGTTGGTTCCGATCCGGCCGGCCGAAGACGAAGAGGCGCAGGGTGTTTTGGCCATGGTCCGGGACATCACCCGCCTGCGGCATTTGGAGAATATGCGCACGGAATTTGTGGCCAATGTCTCCCATGAACTGCGGACCCCGTTGACCTCGATCAAAGGTTTTATCGAGACCTTGTTGGACGGGGGTCTGGAGAACATGGAGGCAACAAAGAGGTTCCTGACCATTATTTATCAGGAGACCGACCGTTTGAACCGGTTGATTAATGATCTTCTGGACCTTTCCCGCCTGGAATCCGGGGAGACCGAATTGAAGCGGGCACGGGTTTTCCTCGCCCCACTAGTGGAAGAGGTGCGTCAGACCCTCCAGACCCGCTTGGCTGAAAAGAATCTCAGTTTCTCTGTGGAACTGGGACCCACGGCGGTCTGGGCCGATGAAGACAGGATCCGGGAGGTTCTGGTCAACCTCCTGGATAATGCGGTGAAATATACCTCGGACGGGGGTTCCATTAAGGTAAGTGAAGTGGAACATAGTGACATGCAGGAATTCATCATCTGCGATACCGGGATCGGAATCCCCCGGGAGAGTATCCCCCGCCTGTTCGAGCGGTTTTACCGGGTGGACAAGGCCCGTTCCCGGGAGATGGGCGGTACGGGTTTGGGGCTCTCCATTGTCAAACATATTATTGACCGGCATGAGGGGAAGGTCTGGGTCCAAAGCGAACCGGGGAGAGGAAGTTGTTTCCATTTTATGCTCCCCAAAATCCAGCAAGAATAAGGAAGGTCAAAGGTGCAGATAAGGTTAGCCAAATATCTGGCCCGGAGCGGTGTGGCTTCCCGGCGGAAGGCGGAGGAGTTGATCGGCGCCGGGTTGGTGCAGGTGAACGGGGAAACCGTGCGGGAACCCGGCCGGAAGGTGGGTCCGGGTTGTGACCGGGTGACGGTGGAGGGGCGGGAGGTCGCTCCCACACAAGACCTGGTCTATTTAATTCTGCATAAACCCGCCGGGTACGTAACGACGGTCCGGGATCCCTGGGGACGCCCGACCGTCATGGATTTAGTACCGGAGACGTATGCGCGTTTCCGTCTTTTCCCCGCCGGCCGCCTGGACCAGGAGACCACCGGCCTGCTGCTCCTGACGAATGACGGGGAGACGGCGCTGGCCTTAACCCATCCCCGGTATCAGGTGGCCAAAGTCTATGAGGCGTTGGTGAAGGGGGTTCCCCGGGCCGGAACCTTACGCCGGCTGCGGCAGGGGATCCGGCTGGAGGACGGACTTACTTACCCGGCCAAGGTTGACATATTGCGGGTTAAAGAGGGGAATGCTACTCTAAAGATTACGGTTTATGAGGGGAGAAAGCGGCTGATCCGGCGGATGTGCCGGGCGGCCGGCCACCCGGTTCTGGCCTTAAAACGGGTGGCCATGGGTCCGCTGGTGCTCGGGGATTTACCCCCCGGGAAGACGCGGGCTCTGAGGGCGGCCGAGGTGAAAAAGCTCCTCGGCGCCGGGGTCGCGCATGTGCAAGCGCGGGCGCACGCAAGGGCGCGCGCGTGCGCGTTACCGGAGCGGGCAAAGAGGGAAGGCGTGGCAAGACCCGACAAAGAAGGAAGTTGACAAGATGGCAGCAGGTTTTCTGGCCAGTTATTTTTCAAAAGAATTGGGGATTGATTTGGGGACCGCCAACTGCCTGGTTTATGAGAGAAACAAGGGTTTGATCATCCAGGAACCCTCGGTTGTGGCGGTGAAGAAAAACACCAATCAAGTGCTGGCCGTCGGGGAGGAAGCCCGGCGGATGATCGGGCGTACACCCGGGGATATTGTGGCGATCCGCCCGTTACGGGAAGGGGTCATCGCCAACTTTGACCTGACCAAGGAGTTGTTGCGCTATTTGATCCGCCGTGCCTGCCGCCGCCGGGTTTTTATTAAACCGCGGGTGGTGACGAGTATCCCTACAGGCACCACCGAGGTGGAGCGGCGGGCGGTAATTGATGCTGCGGTCAGCGCCGGGGTGCGGGAATGCTATTTGATTGAGGAACCGGTGGCCGCGGCGATCGGCGCCGGCCTGCCGGTGCATGAACCCGTGGGAAATATGGTGATTAATGTAGGCGGCGGTACCACCGACGTGGCAGTCATCTCCCTGGGCGGAGTGGTCTCGGGCCTTTCCATCCGGGTCGGCGGCGATGCCATGGATGACGCCATCGGGCGGTTTATCCGGAAAAACTACAACCTGATCATCGGGGAACGGACAGCCGAAGAGATTAAGATCAACTTCGGGTCGGCCTTTCCCCTCCCGGACGAGACCACCGGCGAGGTCCGGGGCAGGGACCAGATTACCGGTTTGCCGCGGACGGTTGAGATCAGCACGGAAGAGATCCGCGAGGCTTTAAGAGAACCGGTCACCAGCATGATTAATACCATCAGGCAGGTGGTGGAGCAGACCCCTCCGGAATTAGTGGCGGATATTATGAATAAGGATGTGATTATGACCGGCGGCGGGGCTTTACTAAAAGGCCTTGACCAGCTGATCTCAAGGGAATTGGGGATGAGGGTCAAACTGGCCGATGACCCCATGAGTTGCGTGGTGATCGGGGCAGGTAAAACCCTGGAACATCTGCCGCTTCTCCGGAGGGTATTGGTGGGCCCGAAAAAATAGCCGGGCAAGCGAACAAAACCCTGTAACAAGGGTTTTTTTTTGCCTTTACGAAAGAGGAATTTGCCGCGGAAAAGGGAAGTAAAAGGAGAAAAGAAGCGGTTGCGTAGAGACTGCCCAGTGGGGAACGGCAGATGGGACGTATTGTGGATACCGGCAGGGACAGGAGGAAGCGGGATCAGGAAGGAGGGCGGGATTTTGCTGAGGGTTCGTGGCAGCCAAGTAGTATTGGGGTTAGCCTCGGTTCTCCTGGGTATGTTGCTGGTTTTCCAGTACCGGGCCGGGACTGGCCTTCGCCGGGACCTTCCCCCTCCGGGCTATAATGAGCTTGCTTCCCATATAGAGCGGTTGGAGGTGGAGGCACGTGTCCGTGGGCAACGGCTGGAGGAAGAGATCGGGGCGCTCCGGGAACTGCCGGGGGCGGCTAAAGCCGGCGCTGATTATGATGAGGAACTAAGGCTTTTACGACTGGCTTCCGGACTCTATCCCCTCTCCGGCCCGGGACTGGAAATCGTCTTGGAGGATTCCGGAGGGGAAGGACTGGCCTTTGTCGACCCTAATTTACTGCTGGTCCACTATGACCACCTGCTCTTTCTTGTGAATGAACTGTGGGTCGCCGGGGCGGAAGCCGTCGCGGTCAACGGGGAAAGGGTGGTAGCGCAGACGGGGTTTACCTGTGCCGGCCCGCTGATTCTCGCCGGCACGAAAAGACTGGCTCCACCTTATGTCATTCATGCCCTGGGGGATCCCGCGGCTTTACGGGCGGCTTTGACCATGCCCGGCGGGTTCATTGAGGCGCAGATTCAACCCTATGGTTTGGGGTTAACCATTACGGAAAAAAGCGACCTCTTTATCCCGGCCTACCGGGGGGATCTGGTTTTTGACCATGCCCGGCTGGGGAGAGAAGATTCGCACACCCCGCCGGACAAGAGAGAGGACGCGTGCGTGCACATACGTGCGTACGCAGAGGAATTAACGGAAGACGGGAGGGCGGGCGATTGATGATCTGGGTCAGCTCCCTTTTTGGACTTGCTTTCGGCGTTTTCCTCGGGCTTGTTATCCCCTGGCAGATCCCTTTGGCGTACGGGAAATATTCGGTGGTGTTGATTCTGGCGGTTGCCGACGCGGTCCTCAGCGGGATACAGGCTTATAAACGGGAGGATTTTTCCCTTTCCCGCTTCGGAGGCGGTTTCTTCGCCCTTGCCGGACTGGGTCTTTTCCTGGTTTGGTTTGGCGAGCGGCTGGGGGTTGATTTTTTCCCCGGGGTAGTGGTTGTTTTTTGCCTGCGCCTCTTTTGGAGAGTTCCTCTTCGTTGACCCAAAGTGCCCGCGGGCGGAAATGGCCGGTGAAGGAGAAGCAAGGAGGGGATAGGCATGTATGACCTGTTGGTGATTGGCGGCGGACCGGCGGGCCTGTCGGCGGCTCTTAACGCCCGGCGACGGAATAAAAGGGTTTTGCTGGCGGCCAAGGAGACAATCAGCAGTAAACTGCGGCCGGCCGGGCGGATTGAAAATTACCCGGGGTTACCCGGGGTGAGCGGTCCGGAACTGGCGGAACGGTTCCGGGAACATGCGGTGGCGACAGGAGTGGAAATCCGCAAAGAAGACGTACTTAACCTCCAGCGGGGAAAAGACGGCTTTTTTGTTATGGGTAAAAACGAGAGCTACGAAGCGGCAGCCGTCATCCTGGCTACCGGTTCCCCCCAGAAGGCTTTGCTCCCGGGGGAGACCAGACTGGCCGGGCGCGGGGTTAGTTACTGTGCCACTTGTGACGGGATGTTCTTCCGTGACCGGGATGTGATGGTCATTTCGCAACTGCCCGCCGGGGAAGAGGAGGCCGCCTTTTTGGCCGGTATCTGCCGGAAAGTCTATTACCTGCCGGAATATAAGGGGGAGTACAACCTGCCGCCCGGGGTGGAACTGGTAAGCGGAAAGGCCCTGCGTTTGGAGGGCGACGAACAATTGGAACGGGTGGTTACTACCGCCGGCGAATATGATTTATCCGGGGTCTTTATTGAGCGGGCCGGTTTGCCCCCGGAACAGCTCTGTCCTGGACTGGTCACAGTAGACGAGGCGATTCAGGTTGACCGCCGGATGGCCACAAATATCCCCGGACTCTTTGCGGCCGGGGATTGTACGGGGCGGCCGTGGCAGATCGCCAAGGCGGTAGGAGAAGGCCAGGTGGCTGCGCTCTCCGCCGTCCAGTATTTAGCGGAGCAAGAACGCGCGAATAAACCCGGGTAATGGGGAATTGACAGGGATGCGCTCGTAGGGATACGGCGTGCCTATACGGATATGACGCCCGCAGGGATACGGTGCGCCTGCAGCCATCTTCATACGTGGACGGGAAGGTCCCGGTGAGATACAATGGTGCGGATACGGCGTGCCCGTATCCGTCTTTATAGGATGGGTTTGGCTGCACCAGTATACCTCCGGATCCATGCCCGGTAAGACACGGTTGTGGACAAGCGGGCGCGGAAAGAGCGAAGGGGAGGTAAAGCCGGATTATGGAGAAAAAGGACCGCTGCCGGGAGCGGCTGGATACAGAGGTCGCCCGGCGGGGACTGGCGCCGAGCCGGGAAAAAGCCCGGGCGCTGATTATGGCCGGCGAGGTGATGGTGGACGGAAAGATCCTTGACAAACCGGGGGCCAGAATCAGCAAAGACAGTACGGTTACTGTGAAGGAAGGCCTCCGTTACGTCAGCCGGGGCGGTTATAAACTCGAACACGCCCTGGCCGTTTTTCCGGTGACGGTAGAAGGCAGGATCTGTCTTGATGCGGGAGCCTCCACCGGTGGCTTTACCGATTGCCTGCTCCAACACGGCGCCAGCCGGGTGATCGCAGTTGATGTCGGCTATGGCCAACTGGCCTGGAAATTGCGGCAAGACCTCCGGGTGGTTGTGATGGAAAAAACCAATATCCGCTACCTGGACCCGGGAGAGCTTTCCGTTATGCCCAGCCTGCTCACGGCGGATTTGTCCTTTATCTCCTTGACTAAAGTCCTCCCGGTCTTTATCCGCTTGCTCCCGGCGGACGGGGAAATTATTGCCTTGGTGAAACCGCAGTTTGAAGCGGGCCGGGAGAAGGTGGGCAAAAAGGGAGTGGTCAGAGCGGCGGAAACCCATAGGCAGGTGCTGGCCGGGGTTTTAGCAGCCGCGGAAGCTACCGGGTTGCGGTTGGGCGGGATTACTTCTTCCCCTTTACGTGGGCCGGAAGGGAATATCGAATTTTTGGTTTACTGGAAGAAACAGGGCGAACCAGTGCCTTATCCGGATCTGGATGCGGTGGTGGCTGAGGCCTGGCAAAATGATGGCATTTAATTAAAACCTTGCTATTTAATGACAAGATCATACACTATTGACAATCATTGTCTTTTGTGGTTTAATGAGAGTATAAAGTGAGGCATTTTGTCCCTTGTGAGACAAAATGCCTCACATATATTTTTTTGCGGTTTTACCATTAAATGGACAGAAGGAGAGGTGAAAATGGGAAAAAGGGATAGTGCCATGGAAGAGCAAATTACCAAATTAAAGGAACACCTGGCAAGGATGAAAAAAGACCGGGACCTGATTATTGAGAGATATTTTCCTGAGGATTCCGAAGATCGGGATGAATTTGAGGACTTTTTCAATAAATACCTGCGAGGAGTGGAAAAGGCGCTGAAAAGTCTTGCCCCGGGAGTGCCCGGGAAGGGGTTTCCCCTGGTAGTAATCGGCAGTGAAGTAAATGTGGAGGACTTGGTTGATGGCGATCTCTTTAGATTCCGGATTGTCCTGCCATTTCAAGGCCACAACCGGATTGAGGATGTTACCTGCCTGTCGCCGGCTGGCAAGGCATTAATTTTGAAAAAGCCGGGAGAGGAGGTAACGGTGGCTGCACCGGCCGGTACTTTCCGCTACCGGATTAAAGAGATCTCTTTTTCCGCTTGATCCCTTAGCGCGCGGCCAATAAGAAGATGGCGCGCGCCGCACCTGTAGGGGGCCCCATACAACAGTCAGAAAGACGCCCAGGCGCAGGAAGTCTCCGTACATGCGCACGCGTGTGTGCTCCGCAGCCAGGGTGTTTTTTTTCTGTAAAAATCCATGATAACAATTGACAGATACGGTGAAAAAAATTAAACTAAACTAAGAAGAGAAGGTTAACCAAGGGGTGAAAAGAATGGATTCTGGCCCTAGTTGGCAACGACAGGAAAAAACAGACGCGGGGGCGCGCACACACGCAATCTCCGCATACACTGTACGGGTGAGGCTGGAATCTTGCCGCCGCAGGGCTTTTCTCCCTGAGGTTTTCCCCCTGAGACCTGAGAGGTTCTCCTGACTTCCTGCCCCTGCCGGGGCATTTTTCCTGCCTTACCCGGGAAAGGAGGAGGAAATGGTTCAACCCGTTCTTTATTCTCTTTTTCGGGAAGGCAGGGTTCAGCAGTTGCTGGATCTTTTGAAGGGATTGCATCCCGCAGATCTGGTCGAAACGTTGCATGAATTTTCCCCGGAGGAGCAGGAAAGGTTTTTTCTCCTTATCCCCAATGAACAGTCCGCCATCATCTTGCAAGAAATGGACTTGCCGGAGGCCGCTGCTGTTTTGGCGAGGTTGCCGCTGGGTACGGCAGCGGAAATATTGAAAGAGATGTACTCCGACGAAGCCGTGGATATCCTGGCGGAACTCCCCAAGGAAAACGCAGCGAAACTCCTGATGTTAATGAAAGAAGCCGGAGAGGAACTAAAAGAGCTCCTGGCCTATGAGGAGGATACCTCCGGCGGACTGATGGCCACCGAATTTGTGGCCATACCGGAGAATATGACCGTAGGGGGAACCCTTGCCTACCTGCGGAAAGTGGCGCCTTCGGCCGAGAACGCCTACTACATTTATGTAGTAACACGCGACAAAAAACTGGTGGGTGTGATCAGCCTTCGGGAACTGGTGGTTACACCGTTGGAGACCCGGGTGGGGCAGATCATGCATAGGAAAGTAGTCAAGGTGCCTGAGGATCTGGACCAGGAAGAAGTGGCCCGGCTCTTTGAGAAGTATGGCCTGTTGGTCTTGCCGGTTGTCGATAAAGAAGACCGTCTGGTCGGTATAATTACTGTTGACGATGCCATCACCGTCGCCAAGGAAGAGGCGACCGAGGATATCCATAAGGCCGGTTCCGTGACACCGTTAAGAACGAGTTATAAGAGTGCCGGGGTCCTGACCCTCTACTCGAAAAGGGTCGGCTGGCTTCTGGCGTTGATCCTGGTCAATCTCATCTCTTCCGGGGTAATCGCCGCTTTTGAAGAGACCCTCAGCGTCGCTTTGACCCTGGCCTTTTTTATCCCGCTTTTAATCGATACCGGGGGAAACACCGGCTGCCAGTCGGCAACACTAGTGGTGCGGGCGTTGGTGACCGGGGATATCAAACTTACCAGTTGGTTCCGGACTTTCGGTAAGGAACTGCTGGTGGGGATGCTTTTAGGGCTGACTTTGGGGACAGCCGGCTGGTTTCTGGGCGCCTTCCGGGGAGGAGCCCTCATCGGGGTGATCATCGGCCTGACGATGCTGGCGATTGTCGTCACCGCCAATTTGGTAGGGATGATTTTACCCTTTATCCTGACCAGATTGCGCCTGGACCCGGCGGTGGCCAGCAGCCCTTTGATTACCACCATTATGGATGCTATCGGGCTGCTGACCTATTTTACAATTGCCCGGATGTTTTTGGCGCTATAGGCAGAGACGGTGCCCTTATTTACAGGTCAATCTGGTAGATGCGGAAGATCCGGTAGAGTTCGCCGCCGGCCCGTTCAGCTTCACGGCGCATCCTGATGTTGAACTCATGGATCGTGGAGCCGTCACCGTAGGTGTAGCCTTTTTTGAGGCCCGCCCGGAAGGCATAAAGGTACATGGCGGCGGAGACCCCTTTATTCCTGTAGTCGGGGTCGACCATCAGCACGAACATCCGCCCGCCGGTGATCTTCCGTTTGTACCAGAGGAACTTCAGGAAACCGATGGGCAGGAGCCGGCCGTTCAGTCTCTTCAGGACCTGGTTGTAGTCGGGAAGAGCGATGGCCAGGCCGACCGGCTCTCCTTCGTGGTTTTCGGCGATAAGGGCCAGGTCCGGGTCGACAACAGGGAGGAGTTTTTTAGCTTCATCCTCTACCTCTTCAATGCTGGGCGGGACCATATCCGGCCATTCCTCCGGCATCGCGCGGGTGACCAGTTTTTGGACGCGGAGCAGTTCCTCACGGAGTTTTTTAATATTCATACAGCGCACCGTATATTTGTAACGCTTCATCAGCGTTTCGACGCTCCGCTCAAAACGGGCGGTCACCGGTTTGCTCAGATCATAGTAGAAAGCCAGGCGGTCGAATTGTTTTTCCCACCCGTACCGGTCGAAGAACTCCGCGTAATACGGAGGGTTATAGGAATTCAGTAAAACCGGAGGGCTGTCAAAGCCTTTAACCAGGAGACCCCGGTAATCGTCACCGTTCGACGGGGACTGGGGCCCGGTGACAGTGGTTATCCCCCGTTCCCGCAACCAGGATAAAGCTGCATCAAAGAGGGCCTTCGCCACCTCGTAGTCGTTAATTGATTCAAAAAGTGTAATATAGCCCTCGCTTTTATTTTTTTCCCGGTTGAGTTTCTCATCGATCCCCGAACCAATCCTCCCGACCAGTTTTCCGTTCTTCCAGGCCAGGAAATAACGGTACGGGCCCAGCTTCATCAGGGGGTTCTTTGTGGGGTTGACCGTATCCCACATATCGGATTTTAACGGTGGGACCCAGTTAGGGTCATCTTTATATAGTTTCCAGGAGAGATTAATAAAGGCTCTCCAGTCACGGCGGGTACAAACCTGGGTTACCTTTATCGCCGGTTCGTACTGCGTATGTGCGTTTCGTTTTTTTGCAAGGCTGAGGGCCAAAGCCACCGCCTCCTTTAGGAAAAGGTTTTTTATGATAAAAGCACCGTTATTAATTCGTTACCGGCCGCTTTTTTCCTGCCCAGTAGGGACTAATTTTCGTTTTACTGCTGGATTATTTTTTCTACCAACCGGACCGCCGGGAAAGTCATACCTGCACAAACTGGTTTTCAAACAGACCGGACGTGGCCGGGGCTAATGCCCAAAGATGTGAGGATCCGGGTGTGCGTCGCAACCTGTCCACTGGGGCATCGGGCTGCAAGCTACCCGGCATCGGGCTACCAACCACCTAGCCACGGGCTACCGGGCTATGGTCTACTGGATTACAAGGCCATCCGGCGCGGGTTACCGGGCGCCAGGCTATCCGGTCAAAGCGCTTTTACCGGACTTTCTTGCAAGGGAGGCCGGTTTCTTGTAGAATAGTAGGGGATAGAGGAGACAGGTTGCAGATGCAATAAGATATCCACTGGATCGTTGTTAAGGAGTAACCGGAGCGATACTAAGGAGGGATTCCCATGAAAACCGCCAACCAAATTCGTCAAGAATTTTTAGATTTTTTTGCCGCCAGAGGGCATAAGGTTGTCCCCAGCGCTTCCTTGCTCCCGGAGGATGACCCGACCCTGCTCTTTACCAACGCCGGGATGAACCAGTTCAAAGATGTTTTTTTGAGCAAGGGCACCCGGCCCTACCGCCGGGCGGTCGACTCCCAGAAAGTCATCCGGGTCAGCGGCAAGCATAACGACCTGGAAGAAGTGGGGCGGGATACTTATCACCACACCTTCTTTGAGATGCTGGGGAACTGGTCCTTCGGGGATTATTATAAACGGGAGGCCATCGCCTGGGCTTGGGAGTTGTTGACCAAGGTCTGGGGGTTGCCTGCGGAGAAACTCTACGCCACGGTCCATGACAGTGACCAGGAGGCCGCGGCGCTCTGGCCGGAGGTCACCGGTATCCCAACGGAACGGGTTTTGTTTTTCGGGGACGAAGATAATTTCTGGGAGATGGGGGATACCGGCCCGTGCGGCCCTTGTACGGAGATCCATTATGACATGGGTCCGGAGCATTGCGAGAAACGCGACGTGCCCGGCCATACCTGCGGCGTCAACGGGGACTGCGGGCGCTATATTGAACTCTGGAACCTGGTTTTTATCCAGTATAACCGAAAGGCCGACGGCACACTGGAGGATTTGCCCGCCAAGCATGTGGATACCGGGATGGGTTTCGAGAGAATTGTCGCGGTCTTGCAGGGGAAAGGTTCAAATTATGAAACCGATCTCTTCGTGCCGATTTTAGAGAAGATTACGGAATACACCGGGGCCCGGGAGACGGATCCCGAACATCAGGTGGCCATGCGGGTGATTGCCGACCATATCCGGGCATTGACCTTTGCCATCACCGACGGCGCCCTGCCGGCCAATGAAGGACGGGGCTATGTCCTCCGCCGCATCTTGCGGCGGGCGGCCCGTTTTGCCCGGACCCTGGGGGTGCAAGAACCGTTTCTCCACCGGTTGGTCCCGGTGGTGGTGGCGGTAATGGGCGAAGCCTACCCGGAACTGCGAGAACAAGAAGAACACTGCTGCCGGGTGATCCTGGCAGAGGAAGAAGCCTTCCTGCGTACTCTTGATAAGGGACTGGAGATCTTTGCCGCGCTGGCCAAGGCGGCAAAGGAGAAAAAAGAGACTTTCATCTCCGGGGAGGATGCCTTCCGCCTCTTTGACACCTACGGTTTTCCACTGGACCTTACCCAACTGCTTGCGGCTGAAGAGGGGCTGGCAGTTGAAGTCGAGACCTTTAACTGCCTGATGGAGGAGCAACGGGAGCGGGCCCGGAAAAGTGGGAAATTTTCCCGGGAGGACAAGGATTACAAATGGAAGACCATTGCCGCCCTGCCCCATTCGCGGTTCACCGGGTACGGTTATTTTCGTTCCGCCTCCCGCCTCTGTGTGGTGGGGGAAGACGACAAGCATTACCTGCTGGTTTTTGACCGGACGCCCTTTTATCCGGAAGGCGGTGGCCAGGTGGGTGATACCGGGGTGATCCGGGTGGCCGGGGAGGAGTTCCCGGTGGTCGATACCAGGTGGGAACAGAACCACTTGACCCATTTTGTCACCAAGGGAAAACCGTTCCCCATGGATGAGGAGGTTTATATCCTGGAGGTGGCGGTTGACCGGCGCCGGATGACCGCCGCCCACCACACCGCCACCCATCTTTTGCAGGCGGCCCTCCGGAAGCATCTAGGCGCCCATCTCCACCAGGCCGGTTCGTTGGTGACGCCGGACCGCCTCCGGTTTGACTTCACCCATTACCAGCGGCTTACTCCGGAAGAACTGCGGCGGGTGGAGGAGGAGGTCAATGAACTAATCACCAGCGGTCTGCCGGTTTGGAACGAGGAGACCAGTTACCAGGCGGCTGTGGACCGGGGTGCGCTGGCCTTTTTCGGCGAAAAATACGAGGAAAGAGTCCGTACTGTCCGGGTGGGTGAGGTCAGTTTCGAACTCTGCGGCGGCACCCATGTACGGAATACCGCGGAGATCCTCTACTTCCGGATCTTGAGTGAAGGAAGTGTGGCCACGGGGGTGCGGCGAATCGAGGCGGTGGCCGGAGCAGCCGCGCTGCGCCGGGCAGCCGGAGAAAGGGAAACCCTGCAGGCGGCGGCGGCCCTGCTGAAGGTGGAACCGGAAAAGCTGGTCAGCAGGATCGAGGAACTTCTGGCGGAACAAGCCAAGTTAACCCGGGCTAAAGAAGAGGAAGACCGTAAGCAGGCCCGTGCCGAAAGTGAGGAGATCCTGGCAACCCGGGTCCGGGAAGCCGGGGGCGTTCGTTACTTGGTCGCCCGTTGCGATGGGTCCAGTATAGAATTGCTCCGGGAGAATATCGACTATTTCAAGGATAAACTCGGATCTTGCATAGCGCTGCTGGGCGCCGCTACCGGCGGTAAAGTCCATTTTGTGGCGGGGGTCACCTCTGATTTGACCGGGAAGGTTCACGCCGGCGAATTGGTTAAGAAGGTGGCCGCAGTCACCGGCGGTGGTGGCGGCGGACGGCCGGATCTGGCCCAGGCCGGGGGGAAGGATGCCAACAAGATTGATGAGGCCCTGGCTAACGGGGAAAAACTCATCCGGGAGCTCCTGGAGGCTAAGAAAGACTGTGTGTAGATATGAGACGGATATACGGTATGGATATATGTATTGCGCCATCCCCGCACTTGCTGCGGGGATTCGTATTTTATGGGGTCTCTGGTTTGAGTATTTTACTCCAACGGCGCACTTGAACACGAGCAACGAGCAACGAGACCGGTGCGGTCTGGAACCCGCAGTTTTTGCCAGAAAGAGTCTCGTATCATCAGCCCTCGCCTGGGAATACTTTATATGGCTCCACGAGCGACGGGTAACAATTCCGAGCGACGAGCGACGAGTCCAGCGACGAGCCACTAGTTACGAGCCACGAGGAGGTGTTAGCTTAGTGCACCAAGAGATGCAGCAAGGGCCGCAGGCACAGCAAGAATCCCGTTTGGGCAGCCAAACTGTGGGCAGGATGAGCGAGCCCCCGGCGGTGCTCACTGACAAAGACCATCATTACTTAAAAGACGCGCTTTCCTGGGAACTGTTGGCGATGAAAAAATGCCACCAGTTGGCGGGGATCTGTCAAGACCAGGAGGTAGCCGCTCTCGCCAACAGGTTAGGGAGTATGCACCAACAACATTACCAACGCCTTCTGAATGCGGTCGACCCGCAGAAGGCTTTGATGTAGAAAGGAAAAAGCGGTAGATGTAGTGAGAGGCGAAGTGAGAGATACAGCGAGATAAAAGTGGGGGGATAGCGAGAGGTGCAGCCGCAGGTGCGGCGAAGGTGCAGCGTTGTCGCTACAGCAGTAAGGCTTAGGAAAAAAGGAGGCGAGGAACTATTAATCAGCAGGGACAACAACAAGGCCAACAGCAGGCACAACAACAGGGAGTAATTAAGAACCCTTCCACCGGTGTGCCGCAAGTCAAAGGGCCGCAATTTAATGATAGGGATATTGCCAATGATCTCTTGGCGATGGAAAAATATTTGACGGACAGTTACAATGATTTTGCCCGGGAGGCAAGCCACCGGGATCTTCATAATTTGGCGATGGGGGCCCTTAACGATTCCCACCAGGCGGCGAGGGATGTTTTTAACTTTATGTTTAAAAACGGGTGGTATAACCTGACCTCCACCACACGCCAGTCCCTCCAGCAGACTAAAGACCAATTTACTAATTACCAGGCACAATTTCCATACAGCAGTGAAATGCATTAAATCCCTTCGCGAGCTGCTGTTTGTTCTTGATGAAAACCCTAAAACCGTAAGTGTTTTAGGGTTTTTGGTTTACGCACGGGAGAAATAACGAGAAAAACATGGCGTTTTTATGCTTAACAAAAGATAGATTCAAGTAGAAAAAGAGCGAAATTGGGCCATAGTAATTAATAATGGGCGATAATCCCTGGAAATGAATATTAATGAATCTTGCATAAGAAAGGGACGTCAGATAAAATCTTCTATAGATATTAGCACTCAACAAAAGCGAGTGCTAATAGAGTTGAGAGGAGGGAAATCATGAACATTAAGCCTTTGGGCGAGCGGATAGTCCTTAAGGTAATGGAGAGTGAGGAAAAAACAAAGAGCGGGATCGTATTGCCGGATACCGCTAAAGAAAAACCGCAAATGGGCAAGGTGTTGGCTGTTGGTACCGGACGGGTTTTGGAGAACGGAGAAAGAGTCCCGTTGGAGGTAAAGGAAGGCGACACCGTGCTTTTTGCCAAGTATGCCGGGACAGAAGTCAAACTGGACGGCGAAGAGTATATGGTGATCAAGGAAAGTGATGTCCTGGCCATTGTTAAACAATAGGGGATAGAAAATAAAAGGAAGGTGAGAAGAGATGGCAAAACAATTACTTTATGCGGAAGAGGCCCGTCACGCCCTGGAACGGGGTGTTAATACATTAGCCAATGCCGTGAAAATTACATTGGGGCCTAAAGGCCGCAATGTGGTTTTGGAGAGGAAATACGGATCCCCGACAATTACCAATGACGGGGTTACCATTGCCAAAGAGATTGAACTGGAAGACCCCTTCGAGAATATGGGGGCGCAGTTGGCCAAGGAAGTGGCGACTAAGACCAATGATATTGCCGGTGACGGTACAACCACCGCCACTTTGCTGGCACAGGCCATGGTCAGAGAGGGTATGAAAAACGTGGCGGCCGGGGCCAATCCGATGATTTTGAAGAGAGGGATTGAAAAGGCTGTCAACGCAATCGTCGACGAGATCAAAAAAGTCAGCAAGCCAG
Organism: Bacillota bacterium; assembly: GCA_012839115.1. Taxonomy (GTDB): domain Bacteria; phylum Bacillota; class UBA4882; order UBA10575; family UBA10575; genus JAAYGG01. The sequence continues at coordinate 1,360 of DUNX01000010.1, read as the reverse complement.
TGGATAGCAAAGATGATATTACGCAGGTCGCCTCGATCTCCGCGGATGATGAAGAGATCGGGAAATTGATCGCCGAGGCCATGGATAAGGTCGGCAAAGACGGTGTGATCACTGTCGAAGAGTGGCAGGGAATCGGCACCAACCTGGAAATTGTGGAAGGAATGCAGTTTGACCGGGGTTATATCTCCGCCTATATGATCACCGACTCCGAGAAGATGGAGGCGGTTCTGGATGAGCCCTACATTCTGTTGACGGACAAAAAGATTACCCTGGTCAAGGACCTCCTGCCAATCCTGGAAAAGGTTATTCAGCGGGGTAAACCTTTGGTCATCGTGGCGGAAGACGTGGAAGGCGAAGCCCTCGCTACCCTGGTGGTTAACAAGTTGCGCGGGGTCTTGAATGTCGTAGCCGTGAAGGCGCCCGGCTTCGGTGACCGGCGGAAGGCAATGCTCTCCGATATGGCGATTGTCACCGGCGGTCAGGTAATCTCCGAGGAAGTCGGCTTAAGCCTGGAAAATGCCACCCTGGATATGATGGGAACCGCCCGTCAAGTCCGGGTGACCAAGGAAGAGACCACGATTGTGGACGGTCGTGGCGACACCCAGGAGATTAAGAACCGGATTGCCCAGATCAAACTGCAGATTGAAGAGACCACTTCCGATTACGACCGGGAAAAACTCCAGGAACGCCTGGCAAAACTGGCCGGCGGGGTGGCTGTGATTCAGGTCGGCGCCGCCACCGAGACGGAGATGAAGGAGAAGAAACACCGGATCGAGGACGCCCTCTCCGCGACCAGGGCCGCAGTGGAAGAAGGGATTGTCCCCGGCGGTGGCGTAACCTTGCTCCAGTTGGCGCCGGTACTTGACAAAATCTCTGCCGAAGACGATGTGGCGACCGGGATTAATATTGTCCGGAAGGCGCTGGAAGAGCCGGTACGGCAGATTGCCAACAACGCCGGAGAGGAAGGCTCGGTAATTGTTGAGAAAGTTAAGGAGATGGAGTTTGGTAAAGGCTTTAATGCGTTGACCGGTGAATTTGTCAAGATGTTCGACGCGGGCATTGTCGACCCGGCTAAAGTGACCAGAAGCGCATTGCAGAATGCAGCCAGTATTGCCGGTATGCTGTTGACCACCGAAAGCCTGGTGGCGGATATCCCGGAAAAAGAGAAAAATGCAGGGATGCCACCTGGTGGCATGCCGCCGATGGACTAGTAATACGCGCGCCGGCGCGCGTATTTTCAAAGAAACTGCCATTTGCTTTCATGCAAATGGCAGTTTCTTTCTTAATGGCAGTTTCTTTCTTAATGGCAGTTTCTTTCTTAATGGCAGTTTCTTTCTTAATGGCAGTTTCTTTCTTAATG
>DUNX01000095.1 GCA_012839115.1 Bacillota bacterium | reverse complement strand
GGAAAATAACCGCCGCCTGTCCATACATCACATACCTTCTGTTTGTTCTTTCTTTTTGCCATCGCATCACCGGCAGTGTGCTGCGGGACTGCAAAAAACGCGCAGGCGCCCGCAATTGGCTGAATAAGTAATATTCGCCATTAACGGTAAAAACTCCTTTACTTTTAATCGCGAATCGCGTAGACACTTGACCGCCCTCAACCTAATAAATGGCAGGCGGCATAATGTCCCGGCGCTCCCTGAACAAGCGGAGGGGTCTCATGAAAACAGGCGGCGGGCTTATTTTTTACAAAGCAACGGGTGTTGAACCGGCATCCGGCAGGCGGCGCAAGGGGAGAAGGAACGCTGCCCTCCAAAATAATCCTGCTGGAAGACTGGTCTTTCTTCCCAATCCGGGGAATAGAGGAAAGCAATGCCTTTGTATATGGGTGCTGGGGAGAGGAGAAGATCTCTTCTGTAGGGCCCATTTCCACTACCCGTCCCAGATACATGACAACAATCCGGTCGCTCACATAGCTGACAACACTCAGGTCATGAGCGATAAACAGATAGGTCAACCCCATCTTCTCCTGAAGTTCTTCCAGGAGATTGATGATCTGGGCCTGAATCGAAACATCCAGGGCTGATACGGGCTCATCGGCCACGACAAAACTGGGGTTCACCGCCAGGGCCCGGGCAATCCCAATCCTTTGCCGTTGACCGCCACTGAACTGGTGAGGAAACCGTTTTCTGTACACTCTGCCCAGGCCTACCTGTTCCAACAACTCGTCAACCCGCTCGGAAAGTTCCCGGCCTTTCATCCCCTGTATCCTCAAGGGCAAACCGATGATCCTTTCCACAGTCTGCCGGGGATTGAGCGAGGCGAAGGGATCCTGAAAAATAATCTGCATCCGCCGCCGGAGCTGTAAAAGATCATCACCCTGGAGATGATTGATCTTTTCACCGTCAAAATAGATCTCCCCGGCCGTAGGTTCGTAAAGCCTGAGAATAGTCCGGCCCAAAGTAGATTTCCCGCAACCGCTTTCGCCCACAAGGCCCAGGGTTTCGCCTTTATTGACCGAAAAAGAAACCCCGTCTACAGCATAGATATATTCCTTTTTCCCTGCCCACTTCTGCCAGAAAGCCTGCTGGCGGAGGAAGTATTTTTTTAACCTTTTAATCTGCAGCAAAGGAGAGTTCACTGTTGATTCCCCCTTCCTCTTTTACCAGCGTACGGATTTCCCGCCAAAAGAAACAACGGACCTGACGTCCTTCTCCCGCTTCCTCCAGTGGGGGAAGTTCCATTTCACACCTGGGTTGCCCATAGGGACAGCGGGGGAAAAAGCTGCAGCCTGCCGGTAAGTCTCCCAAATCCGGTACATTTCCGGGGATCGGCTTGATGCGGTATTCCTTCTCCCCTAAACGGGGTATAGACGCTAAAATCCCTTGCGTATAGGGGTGAAACGGCGCCCCGGTGATCTCATCCACGGAACCTGTTTCCACGATTTTCCCGGCATACATCACGGCGGCCCGGTCGCAAAGCTCACTGATGACGCCCAGATCATGGCTGATAAAAAGGATACTGGTGCGGAAATCCTCCTTAATCCGGCGCATTAAATCAAGGATCTGGGCCTGAATTGTCACATCCAGGGCGGTGGTGGGCTCATCCGCAATGAGAAGGCGGGGATTACAAGATAAGGCAATGGCAATCATCGCCCTCTGCCGCATTCCTCCGCTGAACTGGTGCGGATACTCACCCATCCTCATCTCCGGCGAAGGGATCCCCACCTGTTCCATCATGTCCACTGCCCGTTCCCAGGCAGTGATCTCCTTTTGTCTCCTCTGCTCCCAAAAGCGGAGAAAACCGTTACGGCCGGAGGAAGAGAGATCCCCCTCCTCATAATGAAGGCGGATCGCCTCGGTAATCTGCTCTCCCACCTTAAGAACGGGGTTCAAGGTTGTCAGGGGATCCTGAAAGATCATGGCGATCTCTTTTCCCCTGAGGCGTCTCATCTCTTTCTCCGTGAGCCGGCAAAGATCCCTGCCGGCGAAAAAAATCTCGCCCCCGGTAATCCGCCCGGGAAAGGGAACCAACCCCATAACCGCAAGGGCGGTCATGCTTTTTCCGCAGCCGGATTCACCCAGAATCCCCAAGGCTTCCCCTTCTTGCAAAGTCAGATCAATGCCGTCAACGGCTTTAACGACACCGTAATCGGTATAAAAATGGACCTGTAAATCTTTGATCTTCAATAATTCGTCCAATAGAATCACTCCTTCAACCGGGGATCGAGGGCGTCCCGGAGCCCTTGGCCCATAAGGTTAATCCCCAACACAGTCAGGAGAATGGCGATCCCGGGGAAAGTGGAAAGCCACCAGTATTGGGTGATGTAACCCCGGCCGTCGGCAATAATCATCCCCCAGGACGGGATATCCAGGGGAACGCCTACCCCAATAAAGCTCAGAGAGGCCTCCATCAGGATGATCCAGGCCACCCGGAGCGTGGCAACGACAATAACCGAAGAAAAAACATTCGGCAGAATCTCTTTGAACATGATATGGAAACCACCGGCGCCCACAGCTCGTGCCGCCTCTACATATTCACTCTCCCTGGCCGCCAGTACTTCGCCTCTTACCACCCGGCAAGGAGTAACCCATTCCTTATAAAGCAATACCAAAAAAAGGTTGAAGACTCCCCGCCCCAAGACGGCCATCAGCGCAATGGCAAAGACCAGGTAGGGAAAGGCCAACAAGATATCGACGATCCTTTGAATAATGCTGTCAATAGTCCCACCGTAGTAACCGGAGAGCAAACCCATAAAAATCCCCACCGTAGTAGCGAAAAAGGCCACTGCCATCCCGAGGGCAAGGGATACCCGGGAACCATAAATTATACGGCTCCATAAGTCCCGTCCCAATTCATCGGTGCCCAAAGGGTGCTCCCAAGACCCGCCTTCCATCCAAACCGGTGGTTGAAACCGGTTAAAAATATCCTGTTCGTTGGGGTCGTGGAGAATCAGCCAGGGAGAGAAGAGCCCGATCGAAACAAAGAACCCAACAATAAATACGCCTATTACCGCCATGCGGTTTTTTTTGTATTCACGCCAAAATTCCCGCAGTCTCACGTGGAAACGTTCAGAATCCTCAGCGTATTTTGGCCGGACAGCAGGTAGATCTGTTATACGCATAGTCTCACCCTTTCTGCTAAAACTTGACCCGCGGATTCAGAACGGTATATAAAAAATCCGCCAGCAGGTTGCAGATAATAAACGTAACGGCATAGATAAGTACTGAAGCCTGGACCAGGGGGTAATCCCGGTTAAAGATGGCGTTAACGACCAGGGAGCCCAATCCGGGCCAGCCAAAGACCGTCTCCACAATCATATTCCCCCCCAACAGAACGCCCATGTTCAAGGTGATCACAGTGATTGTGGGAATAAGGGCGTTCTTTAGGGCATGTTTTAACACCACCTGCGAGCGGGAAAGTCCTTTAGCCCTGGCAAAGGTGATATAATCTTCTCTGATTACCTCCAACATACTGGAACGGATAGTCTTCATGGTCAAAGCGGCCATAGACATCCCCAAGGTAACGGCGGGCAGTAAAATATGTTTTAAGGCGTTCCAAAAAGAAAACCAGTTACAAGTCAAAATACTGTCGAGAAGATAAAGACCGGTAATTCTTTGGGGAGCCATTCCAAAACCAATCCTCCCGGCTACCGGAAAGATCCAATTCACCGAAAAAGCCATGATTAAAAGAAGGCCCAACCAGAAACCGGGCATGGATACGCCCAAAAGCGCCCCAATTGTCCCGATCTTGTCCAGCAGGGAATACTGGCGCACAGCTGAGATAATCCCAACCGGAAGGGCGATCGCCAAAGAGATAATCATGGCAACAACCATCAATTCAAAAGTGGCCGGGAGACGTGAAAAGATAACCTCCCGGGCCGGTTGCCGGTAATAGATGGAATAACCGAGATCTCCCTTGACAATTCCGGTAATAAACCGGAGATACTGGACGGGAAGGGGCAAATGGAGGCCCAACTCCTCCCGGATCCTTTGAATTTCGCCCTCAGTCACTGTTCCTTGGCCCATCATAATCTCCACGGGATCGCCGGGGGTGAGATGCATCAGAGAAAAAACAATGAGCGTAACGCCAATAACTACAGGTATTGTTTGCAAAAGACGGTTTATGAACTGATTAAAATTTATCTTCAAACACCTCCCGGGTTAAAAAAAGTAGGGGGGAGTTACTCCCCCCTCCCCCACCACTATTCACAGGCAGTTATTTCTTAACAGCCCGGTGCAGGTTGATTCTACTGTCGGGACTTGGGGTCCAATTCTCCAACCTGTTGCTGATCCCGTACAGTTCCTGGGGGATATAAAGGAAGACCTGCGGCGCATCCTCATAAATAATCTCCTGAATCTTTTTGAACGCCGCCACCCGTTCTTCAGGATCAAACGTACTCTTGGTGAGACGGATAAGCTCATCCACTTCCGGGTTGGAATAACCGCTGAAATTACCACGGCCGTCCCCCTCGACACCACCGGTGATATTGGTATAATATTTCGCCGGGATAATCCCTTCCGGGTCAAGACTGGCATTGCCCCAACTGTCAAACCAGGCCTGACGCCTCGTCTCTTCCCGGATATACATATCACTTAATGTGCCGTAATCAGGCCAAACCTCCACATTGACTTCCACCCCTACCCTGCGCAAAAGATGGGCAATTGCCAGGGCTTCGACCCGGTAATCCGACCGCACATCCAGGGTGAACTTTAGCGGGTTATCCGGGCCGTAACCGGCCTCGGCCAACAGTTCAGCCGCCTTCTCCGGGTCATAGGGATAAGGCTCCAAATCATTATAACCTAAAGCTTCGGGAGAAAGAATCGTCGGGATTTTGGTACCCATGCCGTCCAGGATCTGCCCAATCAGGGCGTCCCTGTCTATAGCATAGTTTAAGGCCCGGCGTACCAAAACATTGTTGAAAGGGGGTTCATTGACATTGAGGTCAATAAAGAAACTCCGGGTTCCGGTGACCGCAACGGGTCTGACGTTGGGGTCGGATTCTAACACCGGATAATAATCAAAAGGAACCATCGTAATGATATCCACCTCGCCGGCGCGTAATGCCGCCAGGCGGGAAGCGGGTTCGGGGATCACGCGAAAAATAATACGTTTAGCAGGAGCGGGACCAACCGGTGGCCAACCCGGCGCTCCACCGTAATAATCATCAAAACGTTCCAAAACAACATGACTGCCTTTTTCCCATTCCACAAATTTAAAGGGGCCGGCGCCTACAGGTTTAGCGACCATTTCCTCCCCCAGGCTTTTGGGAACCACCATGTGGAAGGGTAACATGGCCAAGAAATGCGGCATCGGGGCGGAAAGATGTACATGTAGTGTTCTTTCATCCACGGCTTCGGCGCCGGTGACCGGACCAAAAAGGCCTTTCCTGGGAGAAGTCTTACCTCCCATGGCGCCTTCCCGGACGATCCGGTTGATGGTATAGACGGCATCATTAACGGTAAAGGGCGTTCCATCATGGAACTTAACCCCTGCCCTAATTGTAATGGCCCAAGTAAGATCGTCCAACTGGGTTACACTTTCCGCCAATTCCGGAATGACAACCATATCCGATGTCCTGGTGACAAAACCGTCATAGACATTTCTAAGTATCGCTTCTGTCTCCCGGTGCCGGAAATTATGGGGGTCCAAGGTCAACGCATCGGCATCTATACCCACCACAATTGTTCCTTCCTGTGCTGGAACCGGCCCGGAAAAAAAGGTTGCCATCACGAGAACAAGAGTGAGACAGAAGATCCTCTTCACAATAGTTCACACCTTTCTTCTTCTTTTAAAAGCATTAACTCCCCCTTCAGAGTGAATTTTAAAAACTTACCACCTCCAGTTAGAAACTTCACCATATTTTCAGGCAGCGAACGGCCGTTCCCAGCCTCCTTTTGCCTGTGCCAAGTATAACAAAAGCTGAAAAATCTGTCAATTGTATAATTTGGCAAAAAATTACAATATCAGACACTGCAACGCTAAACACGCCCGTTGAGTCTGCCGCAAAAAGCATATTGGGAAAATGCCCCCGTAACATCACTGAACCCCCGAAAACCCCGTAAACTATCTTAAAATGTTTTTTCCCGGAAGCCCCCACAGAGTTGCTGGCAGGAGGTGGAATAATGGATAAGCACGCCGATCTGATCATGGTTTC
>DUNX01000009.1 GCA_012839115.1 Bacillota bacterium | reverse complement strand
CGAAAGTCCCGTATAAAGAGACGATCCGGGGAGCCTCAAAGGTAGAGGGGAAACACAAGAAGCAATCCGGCGGCCGCGGGCAGTACGGCCATGTCTGGCTCGAGATAGAACCCCTGCCAACCGGCACCGGGTTTGAGTTTGTGGATAAAATTTTTGGCGGGGCGGTGCCAAGGCAGTATATCCCGGCAGTGGAAAAAGGGGTGCGGGAAACCATGGACGAGGGTATTTTAGCCGGTTATCCCGTGGTGGATCTAAAGGTAATCCTGTACGATGGTTCCTACCATAGTGTCGACTCTTCGGAGATGGCCTTTAAAATTGCGGCTTCAATGGCTTTAAAGAAAGGGTTTATGGAAGCCCGGCCGATACTCTTGGAACCGGTGATGAAAGTGAAAGTGGTGGTCCCCGAGGAGTATATGGGCGATATTATCGGCGACCTCAATAAGAAACGCGGCCGGATTTTGGGGATGGAACCGCAAAACGGGATACAGGTGATTAATGCCCTGGTACCGCAGGCGGAGATGTTCCAGTATTCGGTGGACTTACGCTCTATTACCCAAGGCCGGGGCGATTTTGAAATGGAATTTGACCATTACGAGGAAGTCCCGCCCAATTTGGTTGAGGAGATCATAGCCAACGCCAAGACGGCCGAATAACGATAACGGAAGAATAGGGATGAGGAGGGAGGTAAACACAGTGTCCGATTGCCCCAGACATGAAGAGAACCGTAAAGAATGTCCTTGCGCCAGCACTTATTGCGCACGCTGGGCCCGCTGCTGTGAATGTATTGCCTACCACCGTAGAATGGGGGACCTTCCCGCCTGCCTCCGGCCTTGATGTGGTGAGGTAAATTTATCCAAAGAGCAGGGGCGGTTTAATTCCGGGAACCGGGGGAAGACTTTGAACACGCGCACGCGTAAGCGCGCATGCGCGCGAATAAACCCGTAAATAACCGCAGAATCAGGAGTGAGCAATGAAAATCTTACTGGTCAATCCCGGCCTTTCCTTACCCGCCCCTGACAGTAAAAAAAAGCGCAAAGGGCTGTTTCCCCCATTAAACCTTGCGCTCCTGGCCGCCTGTACCCCCCGGCATCACCAGGTGGAGTTGGTTGATGAACATCTGGCAGAGTTGAACCCGGATGCCGGTGCGGATCTGGTGGGAATAACCGTAATGACGGCGTTTGCTCCCCGTGCTTACCGGCTGGCGGATGGGTTTCGCGCCAGAGGGATCCCCGTGATTTTTGGGGGGATGCATGTTTCCGCCCTGCCTGAAGAGGCGCTGGCCCACGCTGATGCCGTGGTGATCGGCGAGGCGGAAATGGTTTGGCCGCAAGTGGTCGCCGACGCGGAACGGGGAGAACTGAAAACCCTTTACCGGGCCGGGCATTATCTTGACCTGAAAGAATTCCCCCTGCCCCGGAGGGAACTGTGGCGGTCTGAAGATTATCTGGTGCCCCAGACCGTTCAAATTACGAGAGGATGCCCGTTTTCCTGTTCTTTCTGCGCAGTTTCGAATTTTTTCGGGCGTACCTACCGGCTCCGGCCGGTGGCGGATGTAATAAATGAGGTCAAGAATCTCCCCGGCAAGATTGTGGCTTTTATTGATGATAACATCACTGCCAATGTCCAGTATGCCAAGGAACTCTTCCGGCAGTTGCGCCCCTTGAAAAAATACTGGTTCAGCCAGGGTTCACTGGATATGGCAAGAGATGAAGAACTACTGCGTTTGGCTGCGGCCAGCGGTTGCCTGGGGATGTTTATCGGCCTTGAATCCCTTTCCCCGGAGAATCTGGAGAAGATCGGGAAAAGGGTAAACCTGGTCGATATCAAACAGGCGATTGGGAAAATTCACCGGCATGGGATCGCAATTGAGGGCGCTTTCATTTTTGGCCTGGATTATGATGATGAAACGGTCTTTGAGCGCACCTTGAATTTTGCCGAGGAAGTCCGGTTGGAAGGAGCCCAGTTTGGTGTTTTAACACCTTTTCCCGGAACAATGCTTTACCAGGAGATGGAGAAGACCAACCGGATCCTGGACCGGGATTGGGGGCACTACACGGTGAACCGCGTTGTTTTCCAGCCGTTACTTATGTCCGCCCGGCGCCTGCAAGAAGGGGTGGACTGGGCGTGGCGGAGTTTTTTTTCTTACCCTTCGCTCTTTAAACGCCTGGGGCCGTTTAAAAAACACTTGATGCTGCTCTGGTTCTTCAATTTGGCCTCCAGGGCCAGGGTTTATAATTACCTGAAACACAAAACCACCGGGCCTGCGGTTTGGGGTTAATCGTGGATACGCGGAGCGTATCCACGTACGTGTTTGTGCTTGCGTGCAAACGCGGCGTGGGCTATATGCGACCCTATATTGTGTAAAGTACCGTTATTCTTAGCTCGTGTGTGCACTTGTGTTTTTGTACCATGAATACAGTATTTCTTTTTGTCTTCCCTTGTCAAAGAGGGGATTCTTTATGTATGATTAGTATGCGAAGGATTTCTGCAGGCAGCCTTGGCAGCAGGTGAAGGAGGCTTATCGGATGAAGCATTTTTTATCGGCACGCGCGGGACGGATCAACCCCTCTCCCACCCTGGCTATTGATGCGGTCGCCAAAGAATTAAAGGCCCGGGGCGAGAATGTCATCGGTTTCGGCGCCGGCGAACCGGATTTCGATACCCCGGCAGTAATTAAGGAACTGGCCATCCGGGCTCTAAAGGAAGGACGTACGAAATATACCCCCGCTTCCGGGATCACCCAATTAAAAGAAGCGGTTTGTCACAAATACCGGCGCGAGCAAGGGCTGGAGTACCGGCCGGAAGAGGTTATCGTCTGTTGCGGCGCCAAACATGCCCTGTACAACGTTTTTCAGGTTATTTGCGGACCCGGTGACGAGGTGCTTCTTCCCTCTCCTTACTGGGTCAGTTATTACGAGCAGATCCGGCTGGCCGGGGCAGAACCGGTACTCCTTGCCACCGGTTGTGATGAGGGGTTTAAGATCTCCCCCAGGCTGCTGGCAAAGGGTATTACTCCCCGGACTAAGGTTTTAGTGCTCAATTCACCCAACAACCCCACAGGCGCGGTCTACAGCCGGGAAGAACTTGCCGCACTGGCCGGTGTTATTTTAAGCCATGAAATGCTGGTTATTTCCGACGAGATTTATGAAGAGATTAATTACACCGGCCTCCCCAATACTTCTATCGCCGCTTTGGGACCGGAAATCAAAAACAGAACCGTAATTGTTAACGGGTTGTCAAAGACTTTCGCCATGACCGGGTGGCGGATTGGTTACGCCTTGGGGGACAGGGAGATTATCCAGGCCATGTCTGCGCTGCAGAGCCATAGCACCTCAAACCCCACCACTTTTTGCCAGGTAGCGGCAACAGCAACTCTTTTGGACCCGCCACGGGAAGCTGTACAAATGATGGTGGCGGAGTTCAAAAAAAGACGCGATTACATGGTCCAGCGGGTGAAGGCCATGCCTGGACTGGACTGCTTAAATCCGGAAGGGGCTTTTTATGTCTTTGTCAACATGGCTTCCCTCGCCGGCCGCCGGATCGCCGGCAGGATCATTCAAAACGGGGATGATCTGGCGCAGCTTTTTTTGGAGAAGATCAAGGTGGCGGTAGTTCCGGGTTCCGGCTTTGGCGCGCCTTCTTATTTCCGTCTTTCTTATGCTTTGGGGTTTGAGCAGATCCGGGAAGGGCTGGACCGGATTGAAGAGTTGCTGACAACAAACAGTTGACAGCGGATCGTTGGCAACCAAATGTTGATAATGAACTGTTGACAACGAACCGTTGCCAGTGAACAGTTGGCAACAAATTATTGACAAGGATTTTTTGGAAACAAAACGTTGACAGCCCCTGTTTTTCCAGGCTTTAAAGGCGCCTATATCCCCTCCCCGTCGGAGAAAAGGATCGACTCCACCAGGGTACAGATGATGTGGCCCATGATCAGGAAGACCTCTTCCAGCCGGGCGGGGTTGGCGGAGGGGATGTAGAAAAGATATGGCGGGGAGGTTTTTTTGGGCCGGGGATAACCGCTGAAAACCAAGGTTGTCAGGTTCATCGTTATTGCTGTGGCCAACAGGGAATCGAGGGTTTTATTTTTGCCGCTGTTGAGGATCAGGAGGGTATCGTTTTCCTCTCCCTCTGCGGCCAGTTGCTGGAGAAGACTCTCTTCCAAAGGAAGGATGTTTTCCTGGGGATCACCGGTCTTTGTCTTCTTTTCTTCTGTGTCGAGGAGGGAAACGGGCAAAGGCGGTCTTTTCATAACCAAGCCGTTACGCATCTCACCTGCTAGATGGGCGGCGATACTCCGGTGATTGTCAAACCCGCAATAGATTAACTTCCGGTGGGCCTGAAAGGTCTCAACTATCCTTTCTGCCATGGCTTGGGCGGCGACGATCCCGTCCCCCCCTAGGAGAACAGGGAGATGGGCTACATCAAGCACCTGTTCCAGGATGAACTCTTTCTGCAGCATTGTTGAACCTCCTTTGGTCTTTCGCCTCGTACCTGCACGCGCTTTCCTCGTTGCTGCGGGCTTTTACGCCATCTTTCAACCCGCACCCGCGCGCGCCTTGTCACCCGGGATATTGTATGAACATAAAATAAGGAAAGTGAATCGCGCGTGTAAGAAAGGATGAGAAAGGGTGCAAAGGAATTTTTCTACCCGCGGCAGGCCGGGTAATTTTACTGGAGAAGGGTTTTACCCCGGGCCTCCAGGCTACGCCGGGAGGAATGTGATAAGGCTACCGGATAGTTCTTATACCGGCGACCCCGGCCCTTTGTGGCGAAAAACTGCCCGGGGTAAATTTGGGGAGGAGATTGTTTTCGTCGAGTCCGACCCGGGCGGTACGGGCAACCCTGAGGCGGAGTTGGGGAAGGAAACCGGGGATGGGGAAACATCCGGGACGACTGCTATGAGCGGCGCTGGCTCCCAACCTCAAGTTGCGCACGGGCCGGAAGCTGAGTCTGAACCAGCGCCTGAACTGGAACCCCAAGGGGAACCGGAACGAAAACCGCTTATCTGGAAGGCATTCCCTGAATGAGATTTTGTTGTTGGGCGGATTGATTTTCTATAAAAAAATGGGCCAATACTCTTGCAAAAAGAGTAATTTTATGATAAACTCTAAAAGTACCATAAAGAAGTCTGTGGGCGTATAGCTCAGTTGGTTAGAGCGCACGCCTGATAAGCGTGAGGTCGGTGGTTCGAATCCACCTATGCCCACCATTTTTTTTATTCGGGGAAACCATGTGGGGATGTAGCTCAGCTGGGAGAGCGCCTGCCTTGCACGCAGGAGGTCGCCGGTTCGAATCCGGTCATCTCCACCAGTGCTTTACGGCCAATTCGTTTTTACTATATATTGTTGCGCATAAATATTATATTGCAATAAAAAAAGCCTTGATTAGGCTTTTTATTTTGGAAATTTATAAAATCATCCCCTTGAAAAAAGGTTTTTCTCCTGCATGGCGAAGTATATAGAAGATAGATTTCGACAGGAGGAGGTATGCGTGGTGCAGAAGAAAATAGGAAGGATCTTCCAGTTGGCCCTCGTTTTCACCTTGTTGGCGGCACTTCCCGTTCAGGCTTGGAAAAATTGCGTTTGGATCAGTACGGATCTGGAGTTGGAAGCGCGGAAAATGGGATATATTCACCGTGGTGAGATCATGACCAAGGTTGTCTCGGAGATGGCTGGAAACAGTCATGCCTTTGATATTTCTTTAGGTAACACCATTATCAGTTTTGACCGGAAATCCGGGTTGTATGGCGAATTGGGGGCCAGTATCCGGGAGAGCGTCGGCCTCCATTTCGGCGGCGGGTTTATTCATTTTAACCAAAGCACCGGTTTGCTATTGACCATAGGGACCAGGTATTCTTTTCAAGAGCAAAAATTAGTCAACGGGATAGAGTGTTTTTATCAGATTTTGTCACCATTGGTTTTGCAGTTAAGTTATGATGACAATTCGAAAAACATCTATCTGGGACTAGGCATCTCTTTCCAGTAACCCGGTATAATCCGGAAAAAGAACCAAGGCAACCTCGTATTTACCACTGCTTTTGCCGATAAATGGTTACAAATGGATTTACTTAACATAAAATGAAATGATTATTCCTAGCCCTCCACCGCAACCTATGGTATCATCTTAAGCAACGGTGGAGGTGAAAAAGGTTGCGACGGTTTGTTCAACCCCCTTTTTTACGCCGGGTAACAATAACTTTGCTTTTATGCTGGTTTGTGCCTCTTTTGGGGACGCTGGGGGCGGGCATCTTTTTTGCCGGCGCCGGGTATGGACCGGCCAATCATGAACTTGCCAGGCAAGCGGAGGCGGCAGAGGAAAATCCTGAAGGTAATGAGGAGAAGAGAGAGGAAAACGAAGGAGCCGCTTCAGCCGTTACGCAGCCGGACCCTGCCGGTAACGGGACAGCCCCTGTTGGCGCCAGCCGCGGTGAGGCGGGGAGGTCCGTACCGGCTGCTCCGGCCGGCAGAAACCAAAGGGTTGCGTCAGGGCAAAGCCCCGGCCCTCTACGGTCATCTGCACAAAATAACAGGGATTATAATGAGAATCTTGCCTTATTGGCCCGGGTTATTTTTGCCGAAGCCAGGGGCGAATCGATCGAGGGTCAAGTGGCAGTGGGTGCGGTTCTTTTGAACCGGGTTAAAAGCCCAAATTTCCCCAATAATCTCTGGAGTAATATTTTCCGGAGCGGTGAGTTTTGCACTGTGCGGGACGGCCAGATTTGGCTGGAACCGGATGCAAAGGCTTACCGTGCGGCACAACTGGCTTTGGACGGTTGGGATCCAACCTACGGTGCGTTATTCTTCTATAATCCGGCACGCACCACTTCCCGGTGGATCTGGTCCCGGCCGGTGACAACCAGGATCGGCAGGCATATTTTCGCCCGTTAGCCCCTTGACAGCCGCGCGATTTTTGTGGTATTATCTAAAATGTAGATGACGAGCGGAAATAGCTCAGTGGTAGAGCATCGCCTTGCCAAGGCGAGGGTCGCGGGTTCGAATCCCGTTTTCCGCTCCATTTTTTTCAGGCGGCATAGCCAAGTGGTAAGGCAGGGGTCTGCAAAACCCTTATCCCCAGTTCGAATCTGGGTGCCGCCTCCATTAGGGAGAGTGGCGGAACCGGCAGACGCTACGGACTTAAAATCCGTTGGCCCATAAGGCCGTGAGGGTTCGAGTCCCTCCTTTCCCACCACAGAGATAACAAGGGTTTGCGTGGTTTTCGCAAACCCTTTTTTCGTTTCCATTTTTAATGCCCTGACGTGAGTTTTGACGCGACGGGGAATAATTGACAGCTTGAAGGGGGTTTGTTATACTTAAAAAAGATGTTTGCTCCATATCTCCCTGAAAAGAAAGGAGAAAACAGATGAAAAAAAGTGTGCTCTTTTTTTGTCTCTCTTTTATTCTGTTCTTTTTAGCCTGCTTGCCGGGACTAGCTTCAACTTTGGATTTTGAGAAGAATGGTTTTACCATTGATGCGCTGGAGGGGGAGGTTGGCTCTAAACCTTATCAGGTGTTGGTGATGTTTCTGCCGCCAACAGCAGACGGTTTTGCACCAAACATTAATGTCCAGATCCAGCCTTATACCGGGGCATTAGCTGATTATAAAGCCCTGTCAAAGCAACAGATTGAAAACGCGGGGTGGGAATTGCTTGAGTTGGCAACGCCAGGAAAAAACGTGCTCATTTTGGAGTTTGCCGGGGATGGTTTGCATTGGTATGCAAAAGCAGTAAAAGACGGGGACCGGGTGTATCTGGTAACCGCAACGGCTTCCGAGAATTTCTGGGGGGATCTGGCGGAGCAGTTAAAGTCAAAAGTCGGGAGTTTTAAGTTGAAAAAGTAATTAGGCCAGGCGGTCTTCGATTTGGACCTCCGCATCCTTCGTAATCTCAATGAAATCGCCTTTTTTCTTTCCGTCTATGATTTGGACCACGGTTTTTTTCCGCTTCGTATTGGTTACAACCGCTTTTTCTTTGTTGGTCAAAAGAACGACGCTGCCGATGGGATAAGGGGCTACTGCCCAAGTCAGGGCAATGGCGACTTTTTGGTCGTATTTTAGAGGACTCTTTGCTTTCACTTCGGCGAGGGCGATATGGTTAAAGACAGGCTTTTTATATGGCCTTTTGGAGACCATGGCATCATACGAATCGGCTACCGCAACAATTTTTGCAAAAGGATGAATCTCTTTATCAGAGAGCCCGCGGGGATAGCCTGACCCGTCTTCCCGTTCATGGTGCTGGTATGCCACATGGGCGGAGAGAATGCTTAGTTCGGGATAGATTCGCAACCGGTCAAAGCCTAATTTGGGGTGCTGGTGCATCTGCCGGGCCTCTTCCGGTGTAAGATTGCTGTTTTTGGCCAGAATATTTCTTTCTATGTAAATTTTCCCCAAATCATGCAAAAGGGCGCCGACCGCCAGTTTTTTTAGTCTGGCGTATGGCAAGCCCAATAGCTTTCCGATGATTGTGGAGATGATGCAGATATTTACGGAATGACTATAGGTATAGTCGTCGTATTCTCTTATTTCCATCATATTAAAAATAACATCATTTTTCCCGCATATTTCATCAACAATAACCCCGGCCAGGTGGTTAATTTGTTGCATATTCAGATCCTGCCAGGTAAGGGCTTTGGTTAAAGTTTCTTTTACAGCCTTAACCGTTTGTATACGTGTTTTTTCGCTGATCGGTTCAATAATCTCCAGTTCCTTGTCTTCATCGCTGTCGCAGACATAGAGATGGGTATAGTCAAAATCTTTTAGCCGCCTTAGATACGCTTTAGTCAGCCTTGTTCCGCGCGCCAGCAAAACCTTTCCCTCGGCGGATAAAATGTCTTTTGCCAAATACATGCCGCTTTTTATGGCATCAATAGCAAGAAGTTTCATTTATCGATTCCATTTCTTTTTTTAATCAGGGGCTCTACCAAAATGGTAGCATGTAGAAACCCCCACTGTCAAGAAAGAAAGCGTCTTTTATGGATAATTTTGTTAAAATGCAACGGATTTAAAGGCGCGCCAGGAGTTCCTGGAATTCCCCTGGATTCAGTTGCTGTTTAGCATCGGAAAGCGCCAGTTCGGGGAAGGGATGCACCTCAACCATCAGACCGTCGGCCCCGGCGGCCAGCGCTGCCTTGGCCATGGGGATAATGATATCCTTACGCCCAAGAGAATGGCTGAGATCCACCAGCACCGGCAGGCTGGTCTCTTTTTTTATCAGGGGAACACTGGAGAGATCAAGGGTGTTGCGGGTTTTGGTCTCAAAAGTCCGGATTCCGCGTTCACAGAGGATCAGGCGGCGATTTCCCCGCAGGCCGATGTATTCCGCGGCAAACATAAATTCCTGGATGGTAGCGGAGAGGCCCCGTTTGAGTAAGACGGGACATTGGGTCTCTCCCACCTCTTTGAGGAGTTCAAAATTTTGCATATTGCGGGCCCCGACTTGGAGAATATCGGCGTACTTCGCTACTTTCTCCACATCGCGGGTATCTACCACCTCGGTGACGGTGAGCAAGCCATATTCCCGCCCTATTTGTTGAAGAATCTGCAATCCTTCTTCCCTAAGCCCCTGGAAGTCATAGGGGGATGTGCGGGGCTTGAATGCTCCTCCCCGTAAGAATTTAATCCCGAGAGTCTTGAGGAAGGAGGCGATTTTCTCCAGGTATTCAACTTTTTCCACCGCGCAAGGCCCGGCAATGAGCATCGGTTCATCCGGGGCAAGTCCAAACATCTCCGGGAGGCTCATAAAGCCACTTTTCTGCCCGGCGGCGATCAGCAGTTTTTTCTCCTTTTTAATCCCCATGTATTGGAGAGCGGAAGCGAAAATCGTGGTAAAGATCTCTTTAAGCAGCTCGTTGGGGAGAGGTCCTTGGTTTTGCCGGAAAATCCCCTCTAGCATCTCCGCCTCTCGTACCGGATCAAAATAAGTGAGACCGGTTTTATCTTTCAAGTCACTGATCTCCTTGACCAGGCTGGTCCGTTCGTTTAGCAATTTAAGAATTTCCAGGTTTACCCGGTCAATCTCCTGTCGCAACTCCTCAAGGTTCCTTCGCATGGCAACCCCTCCGCCATTATTTGTTATTCTCTAATCATACCCAGTGCCCCTATTTTTGTCAAGCAGTTGTTTGCGGCGTGCGCATACCGGGCAAATGCCGGCGGAGACCATCATGCCCCAGCTTAACAATGGTCGCCCGCACGTACCAGTAAGGAAGGGGAGTATCCGCGGCGCGTGCGCCGCAGAGCCATCTTTCGTCTTTGTCAAAGTTGGTTGGAGAGTTTACCCTGCCGGTAACGGATGGGGCGCCAACCGCGGGCGAGGAGCCATTTTATGACCCTTGTCTTTGCTTCTTTAATCCCCGTCTGGGCGGAGAGGGCTTTTTCCGGGGCTTCATCCGGCAGGTGACAAAAGCCCAAACCGTTGGCGGGAACGACCACCGGGTATTCTCCGCTCAACTCCCAGGCGGCGCAGTTTGCTTCCAGGTCGGTAGAGAAGAGACCCGGTGAACGGCGGAAGAGGGACCGGGATTTCCAGGCCCAATGCAGCGAAATCCTGCGGTAAAGATCGGTTTTGAGCATCATGCCCATATTTGGCTGGACCATATCTACCCGGTGCGGGGTCTTGATCCAGTCCGACCGGTAATGAAATTTTTTCCCATAGTAATCAAAGGGGGGGTAAAAGACCGCTCCGTTCTGCCCGACCAGGGGATAGCGCCGGACCCACCGGCGGAGCGCTTCCAGGCCCGGCTCAAGGATTAAATGATCATCATCCGCTACCAGGATGTAACTTTTTTTTGTCCCCAGGCCTGCCAGGTATTTACCGAGCGGGCCGATATTCACAGGGTAGTTGATGTTGCATGTAGCTTCGGGTACCGGGTCGGCTTTGTTGTTCCAGACGATTATCTCCTCGATCCCCATCTTTTTTAGCTGGCGGACACAAGTCCGGGCATTGTTGGGCCGGGCGTAATTGCACATTACTGCAGCGATCTGTGCCAGCGGGACGGGGTCAATTCTTCTGCTCATCACTTGCGTCTCCATTTCTCATGGAACTTGTTTTTACTGGCGAGGCGCAATTCCCGCCGTTTCTGGGGAGGGATCGCAGAGCCTTCCCGGTAATGGTAAATGGGGACCGGTGCGTACATCACCTTAAAACCGGCCCTGCGTGTCCGTAAACAGTAGTCGTCTTCTTCGGCATAGATGAAAAAGCGTTCATCAAACTTCCCCACCACCGGGATAAGATCCCGCTTCACAAGAAAACAGCAGCCTTGAATACCGTGGACAGCCACTTCCGTACCGTACCGGTCGGGTGCGTCTTTTTTCCCTCTTCCCCGGACGACCCCGTTAACAAAACCCGCATGGTAGATTGTGCCATCGTAATTCAGGATTTTCGCACCGACCACGCCGGCTTTTGGGTGGCGTTCGGCACACCGGATCATCTTTTCCAGCCAACCCGGGGTCAGTTTAAGATCGGGGTTCAGGAAGACCAAATATTTCCCGCGGCAAAGATCTATCCCTTGGTTCCAGGCTTTGGCCACGCCGAAGTTTTTGGGATTGAGGACAAGTTTCATCCGCTTGCCAATGGTGTTGGTTTCTTTCATCTTTCTCAGGTAGGCTCGGCTTCCGTCGGTGCTATTGTTATCAATGGCAATCAAGTGAAAGGGGTAGGCGGTTTTGCTCTTAATAAAATGGAAAAATTCCGGTAAGAAGCGGCGATTATTGTATGAAACCATGATCAGATCGGCGTGCTTATCCATTATTCCACCTCCTGCCAGCAACTCTGTGGGGGCTTCCGGGAAAAAACATTTTAAGATAGTTTACGGGGTTTTCGGGGGTTCAGTGATGTTACGGG
>DUNX01000094.1 GCA_012839115.1 Bacillota bacterium | reverse complement strand
TCTCCTCACCCTGGGGGTATTTCACCTGCAGGGGGACGATTTCAATGGTGGCGTCGCCCCGGGTCTCTTCCTGCAGAACCTTAATCACATCAACCTTATTCAGTTCAACGCCGATATAACCCCTTTCGGCGCCTGCCGCCTTCATCATGGCTTTCAGGCCGTAAAGAACCGCCCCCGGCCGCTCCAGCATCAACCGGTGGTCACTGGTGAGATACGGCTCGCATTCCGCACCGTTCAAGATGACATATTCGATTTTCTTGCCGGCCGGGGGGTAGTACTTGACATGGGTCGGGAAAGCGGCGCCGCCCATCCCCACCAAGCCGCCGGCACGCATAAGCTCCTTAATCTCTTCTCCAGTTATCTCCTCCAGCGGCCGGCCGGGATTAACCTCCGGTACGGGAGAAAGTTCCTGCCCGCCGGTGTTCTCAATGACGATCGCCGGCAACATCTTCCCTGCCGGGTGCGGTCGCTCTTCAATGGCTGTTATTTTACCGCCGATACTGGCATGCAGCGCCGCAGAAACCATTCCCTGTGCCTCGCCGATCCTCTGTCCCGGCGCCACCTCATCCCCGACAGAAACCAACGGCTGCGCCGGTGCGCCGATATGCTGAGACAAAGGCAGCACCACTTTATTAGGGGCAGGAAGAACCTCAATGGGCAAAGCAGCGGTTTTTTCCTTGTTCCCCGGAGGATGAGTCCCCTTGCGAAAAGTCTTGGCATACATTCGGTTTCACTCCATTCTCTACGTGCATTCTGCGCAGAGCTGCGCGTGCCTACAATTCACTGCCATATATGATTACTCGCGCACGTGCGCGAATCCTTCCCGTCCTTAATCTTAACGCAAATCCTCTGTTAGCGCAATGCAAAAACCGTTAACAATCGGTTGTGAACAATCGGTTGTGAACAATCGGTTGTTAATAACCGGTTGTTAATAGCCGGTTCCACCAGGGGCTGCAGCAATACAATGAAAAATATGCCTTTACTTACCACGCCAACTGCGGCGCTAGATGAGAACACCGCTGCAATAGGCTAAACAATATAACCGTAAATCAACGGCTGGGGAAAAGACGGTTCCGGTGTCACCTTTATGGCTTGAAGCACAGCCCGCCCGGCTTCGGCCGCCTGTTCTTCAGTGCGGGCGTGGACCTCGGCCAGGGGTTCCCCGGGCGCCACGGATTCACCGGGTTTCTTATGGAAAACCAGGCCCACCACCGGATCAATGATATCCTCTTTTTCCTTCCGGCCTGCTCCCAAATTCGCGACAACCCGCCCGAGGAGATCCGTGGCCATCCTGGCCACAAAGCCCCCTCCGGGCGAGAGGACCGGCCGGACAACAGGGGCGCCCGGCAACATCTCCGGTCTTTCTACCACCCGCGGGTCCCCGCCTTGGGCAGCCACCCATTTGGCAAAAACCTCAAGACCCCGGCCGGAGTACAAAAGCCCGTTTAGTTTCTCCCTGCCTTCCTCCATGCCGGCGACGGCGCCGGCCAACTTCAACATCTGCGCCCCCAGGGCCAGGGTAACCTCTAAAAGGTCGGGAGCGGCCTCTCCCCGGAGAAAGGCAATGGCTTCCCGGACTTCCAGGGCATTGCCGGCGGCCCGGCCCAGGGGTTGGTCCATATTGGTCAGTACCGCCACTGTTTTTTTCCCGGCCCCTTTGCCGATTGCCACCATTAACTGGGCCAGGGTTTTCGCCTCTTCCAGATCTTTCATAAAAGCGCCGTTGCCCACTTTTACATCAAGAACAAACCCGCCGGCGCCGCCAGCCAGCTTCTTACTCATAATACTGGCGGCAATCAAGGGAATACTCTCTACCGTTCCGGTGGCATCCCGCAGGGCGTAGAGGATCTTGTCGGCGGGACAGAGTTCTTCGCTCTGTGCCGTCAGGGCAACCCCGATGGCCTGCGCCTGCCGGATAAACTTCTCCCGCGACAGTTCCACCTGGAAACCGGGGATCGACTCCAGTTTATCGATGGTCCCGCCGGTATGCCCCAGGCCACGGCCGGACATTTTACAGACCGGTACCCCCGCCGCGGCAATTAAGGGGGCGAGTACCAGGGAGGTCTTATCGCCCACCCCGCCACTGGAATGTTTATCAATCACCGGTTGCGGCAGGGCGGAAAGGTCAAGTTGTTCACCGGAGGCGGCCATCTCCAGGGTAAGACTCCTCGCTTCCCGGGGGGACATCCCCTGGAAATAAACGGCCATACACCAGGCGGCCACCTGGTAATCGGGGAGGCGTCCGCCGGTGATCCCCTGCACCAGCCAGGCCAGTTCTTCGGGTGTATGTTCCCTGCCGTCCCTTTTTTTACGGATCATTTCGACCATTTGCATCTACGCCCGCTCCTTCGCTCCGACTCCGGATACCACCGGAGATACCGTCGGCCAGCGCGCGCACGGCGCGCGCTTAAACCGGAGAGATCGGTAAACCCCGGTAAAAAAAGAGACCACCACTGGTGGTTATTGAAGATTACCGGGTGGAGGATAGCTATACCAACCGTTATCAACGCCATCCTGGTCCATTGATTTCTGGTAAACCGGCCTGCTTAAAACCTGGGCTCCCCGGGGCGGCCAGTACACCACCACCGCCCTGCCGACAACATTTGCCAAGGGCACATACCCCACATTATCCGTATCCCTGCTGTCCAGGCTCCGGTTGCGGTTATCGCCCATGACAAAAAGGGAATCCGTGGGGACGATGGTCCATTCGAACTCCCCATCCGTTGTATCTTTAATATAGTCTTCCTCCAAGACCAGCCCGTCAACTTTCACCTGGCCGCCGTAAATGCTGACATCCTGTCCCTCAACGGCAATCACCCGTTTAATGAACTTTTTATCAGGATCCCGGGGATATTTAAAAACAATAATCTCTCCCGTCCGGGGGAGGCGGAAACGGTAAGTGATCTTGTCCACCAATAACCTCTGGTTATGAGATAGTGTTGGTTCCATGGAACTGCCGTCCACCTTATATGATTGAACAAGAAAGATCATAATAAACAAGATGGTGATTACCGATCCGGCTATGGATTCAATGGTCTCCCGCAGTTCCGACTTTTTAAAGTCCACCGGTACTCCCCCTATCTACGCACACGCCCGCGTGCGCATTTTAACCTTGGCGTTCGGCGATCCGGGCTGCCTTACCTGCACGTTTACGCAGGTAATAAAGTTTAGCCCGGCGCACCCGGCCGCGGCGAACCACTTCAATCTTGCTAATCATGGGAGAGTGCAAAGGAAAAATCCTTTCCACACCCACGCCGCCGGAGATCTTCCGTACGGTAAAAGTCTCTTTTAACCCCCCGTTGGCCCGGGCGATCACTACCCCTTCAAATACCTGGATCCGTTCCCGCTCACCTTCCACCACTTTCAGATGAACGCGGACCGTATCCCCGGGGATAAATTCCGGGAGATCTTTCTTCATTTGTTTTTGTTCCACCAAATCAATGAGGTTCATTTGGAACCCTCCTTGCTTTCAAAAATTATCCCTTTTCCTCTCTTTTGCCGCGCGCGCGACCCCTCAGTGTTCTTCCGGCCGGCGCATCTTCCGACCCATAAAGCCCGGGAAACTTTTCCGCGAGAAAAGCCCGCTCTTCCCGGCTCAGATCAGCCTGAACCAGCAGATCCCGCCGTCTTTCCGCTGTCCTGAGCAAGGCCTCTCTCCTTCTCCAGGCGGCGATCTGTTGGTGGTGCCCGGAAAGTAAAACATCGGGGACAACCAGGCCTTTATAGACCGCCGGTTTGGTGTATTGCGGGTAATCCAGCAGCCCCGCACTGAAAGAATCATTGCTTGCCGCTTCCGGAGCCCCCAGCGCCCCCGGGAGCAACCGCACAACGGCGTCAATCATCACCATCGCCGGGAGTTCCCCTCCGGTTAAAACGTAATCACCAATGGAGAGTTCCCGGTCGGCCAGGGTACGGATGCGCTCGTCATACCCTTCGTAATGGCCGCAAATAAAGAGGAGCTCTTCTTTGCCGGCCAGTTCGGTGGCGATCTGCTGCCGGAAAACCTCCCCCTGCGGGGTGGTAAGAACGGTATAGGGTTTACGCCCCTTTTTCCCGATTATCGTTTCGACCGCCTCAAAAACCGGTTCCGGCTTGAGGACCATTCCCGGACCGCCGCCGTAGGGGGTATCATCCACCGTCCGGTGCCGGTCTTTGGTAAAATCACGAAGATTAACCGTTTCCAGTTCCACCAGGCCTTTTTCCGCCGCCCGCTTAATAATACTGCAGGAAAAAGGGCCGGTGAACATCTCCGGAAACAGGGTGAGGATTGTAATCTTCATCGTTCACCATCATCCTCATCTATCAGCCCGGCAGGGAGCCGCACCTTCATCGCGCCGGCGGCCAGATCAACCGTGAGAACCACCGATTTCAGGGCGGGAAGCAAAAATTCCCCGTGCGGGCCACCGCGCACCACATATACGTCATTGGCCCCGGTAGGCAGGATATCCTCGACTTTTCCCAGGAAAGAGCCGGTTTCATCCAGAACGGAAAGGCCAAGGATCTGATCAAAATAATAACTGCCTGCAGGCAAAAGCCTTCGTTCCGCCAGCGGGATACAGAGGAAACCGCCCCGCAATTTTTCCGCTTCCGTCAAACTGTTAATCTCTTTGAATTTCACCACGACAAACCCGCGGAAATAACGGACCCGCTCCACGGTTAATTCTTCCCGCGCGTCCGCCCGGCAGAAAAAAACCCGGGTCAACTCGGACCACCGCTGCGGATCGTCGGTTAAAGGACGAACCTTGAGTTCACCCTTGTTCCCCTGGGTGGTAAGGACCTCTCCCACCGCCGCCAGATCCGCCGGGGGGTTCGCACGCCCGCGCGCGTGCCAGGGAGCGGGGTTCATTCTTCTACCAGCTCGACAAGGACTTTTTTCCCGGGGGGCGCACAAGACCGGACCAGCGTTCTGATGGCCTTGATAACCCTTCCTTGCCTACCGATGACCTTGCCCAATTCATCCGGATGCACACTGACCTCGAACAGGATCGAACCGGAGTTCTCCATCTTCTCCACAGAAACAGCTTCCGTCCTGTCAACCAAAGATTTTACCAGCAATTCCACAAGTTCTTTCAAGGAGCCACTTCCTTTCATTCTCCGACCGCTTCCTTATCCGGCAGCACTCCTGCTTTCCGAAAGAGGCTCTTCACCCGTTCCGAGGGTTGTGCGCCTTTGGTCATCCACTCAAGGGCCTTCTCCTTGTCCACTACCAGTTCTACAGGGTTCGCGATTGGGTTGTAATGCCCCAAAATCTCAATGAAACGCCCGTCCCGCGGGGCTCTGCTGTCGGCCACCACAAACCGGTAAAAAGGACGCTTCTTCGCTCCCATTCTGGTTAATCTAATCCGTACCGCCATCCGTAGATACCACCTCCTGTAAGTTGATTACTCTATTTGCGCGTATACGCGCATGCGCACGCATTGCGTTGGCACGCGCATACAGTGCGCGATTAACTGTACGGGCTCGTCCTTTCGCCGTGGAAAGGCCGGCCCGGACAAGCTGGAACACCCTTCAAATCAGGGGAAAGGGAATTTCATCCGTAGACCGCCCTTTCCCATCCTGGCCAGTTGCTTCATCATCTTTTTGCTCTGTTCAAACTGGTTCAATAACCTGTTGACTTCCTGAATCTTCCGTCCGGACCCGCGGGCAATCCGCTTCCGGCGGCTGGCGTTAATAATGGAAGGATCCTGCCGTTCCTCCGGGGTCATAGACTGGATAATCGCTTCCAGGTGCTTAAAATCCTCCTCACTCACCTGCATTCCCCGGAGCTGTTTTGGATTAACCCCCGGCAGCAAGGAAAGGGCCTGCTCCCAAAGGCCTGTCGTCCGCAACTGCCGCAGTTGGTCCAGAAAATCCTCCAAGGTTAAACGGTCGTCCTGGATCTTTTTCAAAAGATCCCGGGCTTGATCTTTCTCCACCGCCGTCTCGGCCTTTTCAATCAGGGAAAGGAGATCGCCCATACCCAAAATCCGGGAGGCCAGCCGCTGGGGATGAAAAACCTCCAGGTCCTCCAGTTTTTCCCCGGTCCCAACAAGTTTGATGGGGCACCCGGTCACCTCCCGGATGGAAAGGGCCGCTCCTCCCCTGGTGTCACTCTCCAGTTTGGTCAAGACCAGACCGGTCAGGGATAATCTCTCATGGAAGCTCCGGGCGACATTCACCGCATCCTGGCCGGTCATGGCGTCCACAACCAGCAGGATCTCCTCCGGCTTGACCGCCTCTTTGATCGCACGTAATTCCTCCATTAGTTCTTCATTCACGTGCAGGCGGCCGGCGGTATCAACCAAAAGATAGTCGCTGTTGTTCTTTCTCGCTGCGGCCACCGCTTCCCTGGCAATCGCCACCGGGCTTTTCTCTTCGCTAAAATATACCGGCAGCTCCAGTTTTTCCCCGAGGATCTGGAGTTGACGAACGGCCGCAGGCCGGTAGATATCAGCCGCTGCCAGCATCGGCCGCCGCCCTTGCATCTTCAGATGGCGCCCGAGTTTGGCGGCGGTGGTTGTCTTCCCTGAACCCTGCAACCCCACCAGCAGGACCACGGTGGGCGGTTCCGGCGCCACCCGGATCTTTTCTTCCTTTTCCCCCATCAAAGCTGTGAGTTCCTGGTGGACGATCTTCACCACCATCTGCCCAGGGGTCAGGCTAGATGTTACCTCTTTCCCAACGGCTCTTTCCCGGACCCGGTTGATAAAACTCCGCACCACCCGGAAGTTGACATCAGCTTCAAGCAAGGCCAGTTTCACTTCGCGTAGGGCTTCATCCACATCTTTCTCGGTGAGTTTTCCTTTACCGCGCAGTTGGCGGAGGGCCTCCTGTAACCGCCCGGCCAGGTTGGAAAAGACCATCGGTTTTTCCCCTTTCGCCCGTTAGTCCCCGCCGGGTTCCCCGCCCGGATCTCACCTGGGAGTCGCTGGCGGGATCCCCTTCCGGGACCCGTTAGGGGTCCCAACGGGGTTAGCCTTCAAGGTGGGCCTCGAGATCCATAACCTTCTTTTTAACCGCCAAAAACCGGCGGTAAGCCTCGCCTTGATTGGAGAGGTACCGCCCCAGTTCCTCCAGGCCTTCCTTGATCTCCCCGACAGCCCTTTTCTCCTTTAAAAACCTGTCAACCAGTAACAGTTCCTTCTCCCAGCGCTCGAGGATCTTCTCCGTGCGCTGCAGGAGATCGTGGACCGCCTGGCGCGTGGTTCCTTCCTCCTCCGCAATCTCCGCCAGGGAGAGGTTTTCCATATGGTAGAGACTAAAGACCCGCTGCTGTTTGGGGGTTAAAAGTCCACTATAAAAATCATAATACAGGCTCATCTTTGCCACCTGTTCCATGGTGATGAGCCTCCTTACTGACAAGTATATTTACTTTACATTAGCAGTATAGCCTTTCGCCGCCTGGATGTCAAGTTTTTTTCTGTGTTTTTTCAGTTTCACACGGTGGAAAAGCAAACGGGGTTCGCCAAGGCGCCCGCTATGGTCCCCAAGGATGAGTGGCACGCGCGCCTACCAGTAATGGTGGACAACCGCCTTCACCTGCTGTTCGTAGATTTCTTTAACCGCGGTCATGGTCTCTGCCGGGAGGGACGGAAAATCAGCGGCTTTGGCATTCTCCTCCACCTGACCGGCTCTTTTCGCCCCTGGGATCGCACAGGTCACAGCGGCAAACATCAGGATCCATTTCAGGGCAAACTGCGCCAGGCTCATCCCTTCCGGGCAAACCTCCTTAAGCGCAGCAACCGCCCGCAATCCCAGGTCGTAATCAACCCCGGAAAAAGTCTCGCCCCGGTCAAAGGCTTCCCCGTGCCGGTTGTAACTGCGATGGTCATCTCCTTCAAAACGGGAATCCGCCGTAAATTTACCGGTCAGCAACCCTGAGGCCAGCGGAACCCGCGCCAGGATCCCTACTTGCTTCTTTTTTGCCTCAGCAAAGAACAACTCCGCCGGACGCTGCCGGAAGATATTGAAGATCATCTGCACGCTTTGGACGTTCGGGTATTCGATGGCTTTGAGCGCCTCTTCCACTTTTTCCACACTTACCCCGTAATACCTGATCTTCCCCGCGGCTGCCAGGTCGTCAAGGATCCCGAAGACCTCCGGCATG
Organism: Bacillota bacterium; assembly: GCA_012839115.1. Classification (GTDB taxonomy): domain Bacteria; phylum Bacillota; class UBA4882; order UBA10575; family UBA10575; genus JAAYGG01. The sequence continues at coordinate 56,016 of DUNX01000094.1, read as the reverse complement.
TAAAAGACTTCGGTGGGGGGGCAATGCAACTGCAGCAAGTCGATGGCCTCTGTTTCCAGGTTCCGCAGGCTCCTCTCGACAAAAGCCGTCAAATTCTCCCGGTTATAGCCCTCGGCCGTATGCGGGTTTAACCTCCGCCCGGCTTTGGTGGCGATATAAATCTCTTCGCTTCGTTCCTTCCGCAACCTGGCCAGAAGCCTTTCACTGTGGCCGTCCCCGTACACATCGGCGGTGTCAAAGAAATTCACCCCCAGATCCACCGCTTTATGTAGGGCCGCCAGCGACTCCCCGTCGTCCACCTGCCCCCAGCTTCCGCCGATCGCCCAGGAGCCGAAGGAGATCTCCGATACCTTCCAGCCGGTCCTTCCCAACTCCCTGTAGTTCATTATTTCATCTTCCTCCTTCGTCAGGTTCATAAAGCTTCCTTTTGGTTTAGAAAGCTTCCTTTGGCTTATAAAGTTTCTTTTGGTTCGCAGAGTTTCGTTCGTAAAACTTTTCTTGGTTTAGAATGCTTCTTTTTGGTTCGCACAGTTTCGTTCGTAAAACTTTTCTTGGTTTAGAATGCTTCTTTTTGGTTCCACAGTTTCGTTCGTAAAACTTTTTTGGCTTATAATGTTCCCTCCGGTTTATAAAGCTTCCTTATGCTTCATGCAGCTTCCTTTTGTTTAAAAAGGCCGGACTCACATCCGGCCTGAGCATCAACCCAATCTGTTTATGATCACGCGCGCAGCAACGCCCGCAACCGGTCGGAGACCTTCCCGTATTTCTCCGCCACTGCGGCGAGCTTCTGTTTTTCTTTTGCCACCACCGCTTCGGGGGCTTTCGCCAGGAACTGGGTGTTGCTTAGTTTCTTGCCCAGTCGCTCTTTTTCCTCCTCCAGTTCGGCCAGTTCTTTCTCCAGCCGCTCCTTTTCCTTTTCCAGATCAACCAGGCCCGCCAGGGGCAGGTAGACCTCAACCCCGCTCACCACGGCAGTGACCGCCTGTTCCGGTTTGGCGCTCCCTTCCGGTAGGATTGCCAGTTGCCCCAGGCCGGCCAGGACCTCCAGGTACAAGCGGTTTTCTTCGAGGACTTTTTTCTCCCCGGGGCCGGCCAGGAGGATTGCCTCAACTTTCCGTCCGGGCTCCACCCGGCTTTCGGCCCGGAGGTTCCGGATCGCCCGCGTTACTTCCATCAACAGCCCCATCTTCTCTTCGGCCTCCGGGTTCAAGAGTTTTTCGTCCGGTTCCGGCCAGGGAACCACCATGATACTCTCGCCCTCATGGGGGAGAACCTGCCAGATTTCCTCGGTAATAAAGGGCATGTAAGGATGGAGGAGAACCATAATCTGGCGGAAAACCTTCACCAGCACCTGCTGGGTGCGGCGGCGTTCCGCCCCGCCTGCTTTTAACTGCGGTTTTGCCATCTCAATGTACCAGTCGCAGTATTCGTTCCAGATAAAATCATAGAGGAGGTTGGCCGCGCCTCCCAAGTCATAGCGGTCGATCATCTCCCCGGTTTCGGCGGTAACCCGCTGCAGGCGGGAGAGGATATACTGATCCGGGAGGGAGAATCCGTCTTCTTCTCCCTTTGTCTCATCATAATCATCCAGGTTCATCCCGAGGAAACGGGCGGCATTCCAAATTTTGTTGGCAAAGTTACGGACCCCTTCCACCCGTTCCATCTGGAAACGCTGGTCTTGGCCAAGGGCGGTGCCGGTGGCCAGGGTAAAGCGGAGGATATCCGCACCGTACTCATCAATGACATCCTGCGGGTCCACAATTGTCTCCGGCCGCGACTTGCTCATTTTCTTCCCGTCCTTGTCCAAAACAAGCCCGTGCATGAGCACATCGGCAAAGGGGATCTCCTCCATGAATTCCAGGCCCATAAAGACCATGCGGGCCACCCAGAAGAAGATAATGTCACGGGCGGTGACCAAGACCGAGGTGGGATAGAAATGCTCCAGTTCAGGCGTGTTCTCCGGCCAGCCCAGGGTGGAAAAGGGCCAAAGCGCCGAAGAGAACCAGGTATCCAGGACATCCGGGTCCTGTTCCATACGGTTGCTCCCGCAATCGGGGCAGATTTCCGGCGTCTCGGCGGCGGCGATTTCCGTACCGCAATCCAGGCAATACCAGACCGGGACCCGGTGTCCCCACCAAAGCTGCCGCGAGATACACCAGTCCCTGATATTCTCCAGCCAGTTCAGGTAGACCTTGGCGAAACGTTCAGGGACAAAGCGGATCTTCCCTTCCCTGACCACCCGGGCCGCCGGTTCCGCCAGGGGTTTCATCCGGACAAACCACTGTTTGGAGATGAGCGGTTCCACCACCGTATCACAGCGGTAACAGGTCCCCAGGGCATGATGGTGTACTTCCTCTCCGGCCAGGAGGCCTTCGGCCGCCAGATCCGCCAGCACCTTTTTTCTTGCCTCATATCTGTCCAGCCCCGTATATTTACCCGCCTCCACGGTCATCCGGGCGTCAAAACCGATCACCGTAACCTGGGGCAGGTTATGCCGGAGTCCCAGTTCAAAGTCGTTAAGATCATGGGCGGGGGTGATCTTCACCGCCCCGGTCCCGAATTCCCGGTCCACCATCGGATCGGCAACAATCGGGATCTCCCTGTTCATCAGGGGCAGGATGGCCTTTTTCCCTACCAGTCCCCGGTAGCGGTCGTCTCCCGGGTGGACGGCCACGGCCGTATCACCCAGCATCGTCTCAGGCCGGGTGGTGGCCACCTGGATGTAACCGTCCCCACTGGCCAGCGGGTAACGGATATGCCAGAGCCTTCCTTCGCTCTCCTCATGTTCCACCTCGATATCCGACAGGGTGGTGGCGCATTGGGGGCACCAGTTTACCAGATAACTCCCGCGGTAAATCAAGCCTTTCCGGTAGAGGCGGAGAAAGACCTCTTTTACCGCACGGGAGCACCCCTCGTCCATGGTGAACCGTTCCCGGTCCCAATCGCAGGAGGCGCCCAACCGCTTCAGCTGCCGGATGATGGTCCCGCCGTATTCTTCCTTCCAAGCCCAGACCCGTTTGAGGAACTCTTCCCGTCCTAGTTCATGGCGGCTTAGGCCTTCCTTCGCCAATTCCTCTTCCACCCGGACCTGCGTGGCGATGCCGGCGTGGTCCGTCCCGGGAAGCCAGAGGGCATTATCTCCCTTCATCCGGTGGTAACGGGTGAGAATATCCTGCAAGGTATTGTTCAGGGCGTGGCCGAGATGGAGTTTTCCCGTAACATTCGGCGGCGGGATCACAATACAAAAAGGCTTCCTCTCCTTCTCCACCTCAGCATGGAAAAAACCCTTCTCCAGCCAGTAATCATACCACTTTGTCTCTACCTTCTGCGGTTCATAGACTTTGGGCAATTGCCGGTACAACTTAATCCCCTCCATTTTGCGTGCACGCCGTATAACAAGTATAACGTATCTGTTTTGCCGTTTCCCGTTCCTTCATTTAGTGCGCGCTGTATAACCATGACGAGAAAAAAGACCTTCCATCACTAAAGGACGAAAGGTCTTCGCGGTACCACCTTTTTTCCCCTGTACGCCAGGGCGGAACAGGGGCGCTTGCGCGGCGTTAACGGGCCTGGCCGCTCCGGCTTACTCCTGTGCCTTTTTGCAGCTTTTCAGCCGGAGAACTCCCGGACGACCTTCACCCCTGCCCCTGCCGGGTCTTCCAGCCTTGCGCGCCTGCGCCGGACCCGTTCTCTGCTGCAGGTTCGCCCGCGATTCCCTGCCACATATGGTGAAAGTCTGCTGTGGCGGGATCCGCACGCGGGGCTACTCCTTCCGGTCATCGTTATAATCCCACGTTTATATTTTACTTGCCAATATACCCAATATACTCATTAATGTACTGTTTGTCAAGGGAGTTAAAAACTATACCCCACGCCGATCTGGAATTGCAGGGAACTGAATGACCCAAAAGTGGCGCCATACAGCCCGCCCCGGAGATCAATTTTCCGGTCAATATCGAACTTAACCCCTACTTCATAAAGGAAACCCAGTTCGCCGCTGGCCATCACCGCATCGACCTCAAAGATCCCGGTGAGCTTATTGCCCAGCGCCCCGCCGCCATTAAGCCCGAAAAAGACTGAGGAGCTCATTACTCCTCCCGTCACAGCCAACCGGCCGATCTGGTATTTCAGGCCTATCCTGTTCGAGTTCTTGGATCCAAGCTCCGCCAGGATCGCCAGATCCTCGGTGACCCCATATTCTCCTCCGAGGAACAGGCCGGCATCACTGATGAATCTGGCGGTGACCACTCCATGATTCCGCGAGACAGCAGGTGTGTTCAGACCCCACGCGGCCGCAGGAAAAACTGCCAAAATGATTACCGCCAGCAAAACAGTGGTTATTCTTTTCAACTTAAAAACGCCTCCTCTTTACTCCACAAGCTACTGCGTAAGCGGCGCACCAGCGCGCGGGCGCGGGACTTGACGCCCGTTTTATTTTTTCACCCCTTCCCTTGTACGCGACGCCCGCGTATGCGGGACCTGTGTAGGCGGGAATTTGCACGCTCTTGCGCACGGCTTGTTTACTTCCTGGAGTATCTGTTTTCTTTTACTATATACGCCATATTTCTCTTTCTTCCTTTTTCTCGATGTTAAAAAAAGAGTAACTCAATCTAGCAAATAATGGTAATAATGCGTATTTTGCTTTTTATAGGCGCCACCGTGCGAATCCTATCCTTCCCGCAGCAACTTGCCAACAGGAAGAAAGCTGTAACCCTGTTCCTTGAGGTTCTTGATGATCGGGCTTAACGCCTCGACCGTAGGTGCGGTGGGGTGCATAAGGATGATTGCCCCCGGTTCGATCCTTTCTGTCACCCGTTGGATGATGACCTCCGGCGCCGGCCGCTTCCAGTCAACTGTATCGATGGTCCAAAGGATCGTCCGGTAGCCCAGGTTCCCGGCAACGGCCAGCACTTCGTTGTTGAATTCCCCGTAAGGCGGGGCAAACAGCTTTACCGGCGGTTCCCCCGTCACCTCATCCAGCAACCGGGCGTTCTCCACAATCAGTTTCTGCAGCTCCGTGCGGCCCATCTTGTTCGGATGGCCGTGATAGAGCCCGTGGTTGGCAATTTCATGTCCTTCCCGGCTGATCTCTCTCACCAAATCCGGAAATTTCCGGACCCAATCCCCGACAAAGAAAAATGTGGCCTTTACCTTATGTTCACGAAAGATCGAAAGCATGGCAGGGATTTCTTCTTCCCCCCATGCCACATTAATACTGATGCCGGCTTTTTTCCCGGTGGTATCTCCTTTGAAAACGGGGGTAAAAAAATCCTTGGTCACCGCTGCCGGAATCGAGTAAGTGACAAGTGATAGCGCCTCCCCCGGCTGGGCCCGTAAAACGTTCTCTACCGTACTTTCGATGTCAACCCCTAAACCCGTTTTTTCCGGGATCAGCTCCCCGGTTTCCGGGAAAAACCCGGCATTTTCCGGTTGCAGCATGCATCTTTTTGCCAACTCCTCCACCAGCGCCTGGAGTTCATGGGGGAGGAGACGTTCCACGGATAACCCCTCCAGGGTCACCCGGTCTTTTACACCGTAAAGGCTCCGCCCGGCCTCCGGCCAACGGGAGATCCCCCAGATAATCATTAAAACCAAAAAGACCCCGCAAAAAAAGCGGACGATCTTCACCCGCTCTAAAACAAGAACCGCCATTACCTGTACCCCCTCCCCGATACCAGCAAATGGTAGAAGTCGTACGCCCGCCCGCGAATTGACCCGTCCCCTGCAGGAGGACTCGCGCGCGTGCGCATCTTCAACCGCTGGCGTCCGGTATGATCCGTATAGGTCTCCCCCTTAAGCAAAAGCTGGGAGATGGGTACCACCGAATACCCTTTGCTCTTCAGGATTGGCAAAAGGGCGGCAACCGCTTCCGGCGTGTGCTTCCCGGCATTATGAAAGAGAATGATCGCTCCGGGCCGTAGCTGTTTTTGGACCCGTTCCAGCATGGCGGCGGCGGAGAGATCCTGCCAGTCCAGGGAGTCAATATCCCAAATTATTGTGGTATAACCGCACCCGGCTGCCGTCTCAATCACTTTGTTGTTGTATTCGCCAAAGGGGGGACGAAAAAGGGTGGCGGTTTGCCCTGTCAACTCCTGGATTAAGCGGTGGGTCTTCAGCAGTTCCCGGGCGATCTCTTCCTTTGCCATCTTGTTCAGGTGGGGATGGGTATATGTATGGTTACCGATCTCATGGCCCGCCCGGGCAATCGCCTTCACCATCTCCGGGTATTTCTCCAGCCAAAGGCCGCAAAGGAAAAAACTGGCCCGTACTTGGTTTTTTGCTAAAATCTCCAACAGTTTAGGGGTTTGGTCCGCACCCCAAGTCGCATCAAAAGAGATGGCCACCTTTTTTTCGGGGGTCTCCACAGAGTAAATGGGGATAATTCGTCCGCTCAAAACGACGGAAGCCTGCCGGATAATATCAACCATACCCGCCGGCCGGAGAAAAAAAGACCCTGCCAATAATATCAGCAGGGTAAGGCCGAAAAAGTGTTTTTTTGAAAAAACCAGGATGCGCAAGGCCTCCACCCCGTCTTCTGATCTTCACAGTTTACCATATGTCAGAAGGGGGAGACCTAGAACACCATCCTGCTATTTTCCTTCCGGGTTCGTCCCGCTCTTTGCGGTGTCACGCTGCTGCGCATGGTCACGCTGCCAAGGCTGCACGCTATTGGGCATGTTCATTCTCTTGTGTATCTTGCCCTGCTTTAGGACTGGGGCGGGCCTGGGCTTCCGCCATAACGATCCGGGCGACTCTGGCCATCACCCCGGGCGGACCCAGTTGGCCCTGGAGCTTTGTGTATTCCGCCTTGATCTCCGCCCGGGCCTTTTCGTCCCATAATAACTTTGCCATCTCGTTTTTCAGGTTTTCCGGGGTCAGGTCTTCCTGGATAAGCTCGGGGATGACTTTCCTCCCGGCAATCAGGTTCGGGAGGGCAACCAATAATTCCCTGTTCTTCTCCTCCTTATTCCGTAGCCACCGCCGGAAGATAAAGACCGTAATGGGGGAAAGGCGGTAAACGACAACCGCCGGCAACCCCAGGAGCGCCGCTTCCAAAGTGGCGGTACCGGAAGTAATCACGCCAAGGTCGGCCCCGGCCAGCAAAGGATAGATATCTTCATTGACCACGGTGACCTCCGGGAAATTCGCCAGTAAAGCATTTAACCGCCATTTCTCGATCGTCGGCGCCAGGGGCAAAAAGAACCGGATTTTTTTGCCCGCCTCCGGGTCTTCGCCGGCAAGTTTTTTTGCCGCCGCCAGCATCACCGGGAGCAAAGCCTCCACCTCTTGCCTGCGGCTTCCCGGCATTAAAACCACAACGGTTTCTTCATCCCCAATCCCCCGGGTCTTCCGCCATTGTTCCCGGGGAAGAACGCCCTCAACTCTATCGAGCAGGGGATGGCCGGTATAGGTCACTTTCAGCCCGAAACTGCGGAAAAAATCGGCTTCGAACCCCATGACCGCGGCCAAATGCGAGACACAATTCCTCATCCGGACGGCCCTTTTTTTCCCGTAGGCCCAGGCGGAAGGGGCAAAAAGGCAGACGACCGGAATGGATAGTTTCCGTGCCTGCTCTGCCAAGGCCAGGTTAAAGCCGCCAAAATCAATCCAGAGCAAAACGTCGGGCCGGTTTTCCGTTAATAGGCGGGTAAAAACCCGGAGTAAACGGCGAAAACGAAAATATTGGCCGGCTGCCTCCAAAAAACCAATCGTACTGTACCGGGTGGGATCAAAGGAAATCTTAACTCCCGCCCCGGCCAGCAGCGGTCCGCCCATCCCGTAGAACTCCGCCCCCGGGTCAAGTTTTCTGATCTCCCGGACCAAAGTTGCACCATGCATATCCCCGGAGTGATCCCCGGCGGAAACGAAATACCTCATCTTCTCTCCCTCCTCAAACCAGGGGCCGGTACACTCTTTGCCGTTTTATTTCTCCCGCCATTGCATGCGCAAAAACCCCTCTTCCACCTGGAAATCTTTGATCATTAAAGGCCAGGGCAGTTCCAGGGGAAACTGCCAGTTCAAGATCTCTTTCGCAAATACCCCGGGCGGCACCTCAAAATCACCGATCTTAATGTTGACAGGGGTTAGGCGTAAACTGTTACCGGAGGCCTGTTCCAGGCGGACGGAAGCGGTAAAGGGTAATTCCTCTTTTAAAAGCGGCTCCTTGACTATTCCTTCGATCCTGACGGCCCCGGGCGATAACTCTACGGAAGGAACGAATTCCGGCCACTCATCCTGCAAAAAGGAGGTCAATTCCGTTTCGGCGATCCGGAAGGTCAATTCCGTTTCGGCCAATTTCTGAACCTCGATCTTCCCCTCAAACAAGAAGGCATTCCGGTTCAACTGAATACCCCGGCTCTTGAGAGTAAAATCCTCAAGGACCGGTCCGTCCTGAAAAGCCAAGCGGCCGGCGGAAAATTGAAGATCCCTTGTTCGCCCCCGGATCAGATCAAATAAGCCCAACGGCGCCAGATGCCAATCTATATCCTCCGCTATTTTGGTCTCTCTCGTGATCGTTTGCGTAAACTCCTTCTCCAGGTAGTGGTTGAAAAGGGTCACGCCGGAAAAAAGGATTATGGCTATTACCAGCAGGCTGCAGATGAGAACCAGCCTGGCCCATTTTTTTAAGAACGGCAATCTGCCTCACTCCGTTTCTGTGCCGCGCACCATAAATTTATCACCTGTTTCTACGCCGCACGCCCCAAATTTATTACCCGCTCCTGCGCGCACGCCGCCACACGTCATCCGCCCGGTTCTACGGGCGCACGCACGCCGTTATCTTAATTGGCCTTGTTATACGGCGAACGCAAAAACGCCTCAATAAACGGGTCCAAGTCGCCGTCCATTACCGCCTGGATATTTCCGGTTTCCTTCTCTGTCCGGTGGTCTTTGACCATGGTATAAGGGCAAAAGACATAGGACCGGATCTGGTTTCCCCAGGCGATCTCCGTCTGTTCCCCCTTAATCTGGTCCAACTTCTCCGCCTGTTGCCTGCGTTGTTCCTCGGCCAGCTTGGCCTTGAGCAGCTTCATGGCCATCTCCCGGTTCTGGTGTTGTGAACGTTCGTTCTGGCAGGTAACAACGATCCCTGTAGGCAGGTGGGTTAAGCGCACCGCCGATTCGGTCTTATTCACATGCTGCCCCCCGGCGCCGCCCGCCCGGAAGGTGTCCGTTTTGATCTCTTCCGGCCGGATCTCGACGGTCAAATCATCACTTAGTTCCGGAAGGATATCAATCGAAACAAAAGAGGTGTGCCGGCGCCCGGAAGCGTCAAAAGGAGAAATCCTGACCAACCGGTGCACCCCCTTCTCCCCGCGCAGATACCCAAAGGCATTTGTTCCCTGGATATACAGGGTTGCGCTTTTAATCCCCGCTTCATCACCGGGAAGGAGTTCGATCAGATCAACTTTATAACCTTTTTTCTCCGTCCACCGGGTATACATCCTCAGTAGCATCCCCGCCCAGTCCTGGGACTCGGTACCACCCGCGCCGGGGTGGATCGAGAGATAGACGTTGCAGTGGTCAAACTCCCCCTCCAGAAGGGTGGTAAGTTCCAATTCTTCCAAGGCCGGGAGGGCTCCGGCCAAACCTTCCTCGATCTCCTCGAGCACCTCCTCTTCACCGCTTTCCAAGGCCAATTCCAGCAACTCCTGGAGATCCTGAAAATCCTTCTCCAGCCGGGTAAGTTTGTCCACCGTTTCCCTTAAGGAATTCAGTTCTCTCAGGGTCTCCTGGGCGGCAGCCTGGTCCGTCCAGAAATCCGGCGCCACGGTCTTCCCGGTTAAGGTTTTTATCCGTTCTTCTTTGGCCTCAAGGTCAAAGATACTCCCTCATTTCTCCCAAGCGTTTCATGGCCGCAATGATTTTTGCCTTTAATTCTGCAGGCTCTACCAATAAACTCACTCCTTTGTCCGCTCAACGCGGTATGCCCTTGGCCGCGTTTCGCACCGTTTCCCGCATTTATTGGGAAATTAAGCGCTTTTTCCGCAACACTTCTTGTATTTCCTCCCGCTCCCGCAGGGACATGGTTCGTTACGCCCGGTTTTCTTCCCGATCTTCCTTTGGGTTACTTCCCCGTCGTATTCCCCGCGGTTAGTGACCAGATTCCGCGCCTGCCGCCGGAGACGGGGTTTTTCCTCTGTCACCTGGATGTGGCAGAGAAAACGGACGACTTCCTCGCGGATGGTCTCCAATAACCCCTGGAACATCCGGTAGGATTCAATCTTATAGACCACCAGCGGGTCTTGTTGGGCGTAAGTCTGAAATCTTACGCCATCAAGGAGATCATCCATATTTTCCAGGTGGTCCATCCAAAACCGGTCAATGGTCTGTAATATTACATAGCGCTCAAAAGCACGCAACCGTTCGGCGCCGATCTCTTTCTCCTTCTCTTCGTAACGGGCCAGGACTTTTTCCAACAGGATCCTCTTGATCGCCTCCGGATCTTCCCCGGCCTCTTCCCGCAGTTTATCCGGGGTAAAGGCGCCGGCGAAAAAGAAGATCCGGTCCGCCTCGCCGCATAATCCCTCCAGATCCCACTCCTCCGGAATGCGGGCATCGGTGTGCATCTGGACGATACCGTCCATTACCTGCGCAAACATCTCCAGCACCTGCCCGTGGATCTCCTCTTCGGCGCCCAGCAAGATCTTGCGGCGCAGCCCATAAATGGTCTCCCGCTGTTTGTTCATGACATCGTCATATTCCAGGACATGTTTGCGCATTTCAAAGTGCCTGTTTTCTACCTTGCGCTGGGCGTTTTCAATGGCCCGGGCGATACGCGGATGTTCGATGGGCACGTCCTCCGCCCAGCCCAACCGTTCCATCCAGCGGACGATCATCTCCCCGCCAAAGAGGCGCATCAGATCGTCCCCCATGGAAACATAGAAACGGGAGGAACCCGGGTCGCCCTGCCGGCCGGCACGCCCCCGCAATTGGTTGTCGATCCGCCGGCTCTCGTGGCGTTCGGTACCGATAATGTGCAGCCCGCCCAGGGCCACCACTTTTTCGTGCTCCTCCGCTGTGATCCGGCGGGCCTTATCCCGCACCGCTCGCCACTCTTCCTCCGTAGCCTCTTTGGGGTCAATCCCTTCTTCTTTTAAGAGGGAAACAGCGAGGAAATCAGGGTTCCCCCCAAGAATGATGTCGGTCCCGCGGCCGGCCATGTTGGTGGCGATCGTCACCGCGCCCAGCCGCCCCGCTTGCGCCACAATTTCGGCTTCTTTCTCATGGTACTTGGCGTTCAGGACCTGGTGGGGGATTCTCTTCTTCTGTAAAAGGGCGGAGAGGAGCTCCGACTTTTCAATTGAGATGGTTCCGACCAAAACCGGTTGGCCGGTCTTGTGCACGGCTTCTATCTCTTCCACGATCGCCATTATTTTACCGGCCTCTGTTTTATAAACCACATCGGGGTGGTCCGCCCGGATCATCGGCAGGTTTGTGGGGATGACCACCACCTCCAGCCCGTAAATCTTCCGGAACTCCGGCTCCTCGGTCTCTGCGGTCCCGGTCATCCCGGCCAGCTTGTTGTACATCCGGAAGTAATTCTGGAAAGTAATCGACGCCAGGGTCTGGCTTTCCCGCTCAATTTTTACGCCCTCTTTGGCCTCGATGGCCTGGTGCAACCCTTCGCTATAGCGCCGCCCAAACATCATTCTCCCGGTAAACTGGTCAACAATAATTATCCGGCCGTCCTTGACCACATAGTCACTGTCCCTCTTCATCAATTCTTTGGCTTTGAGCGCCTGCGTCAGGTGGTGAACCAGATCCGTGTGTTCGGGCGCGTAAAGGTTCTCTACGCCCAGCATCTTTTCGGCCTTGGCCACTCCTTCTTCGGTGACCGCTACGGTCCGGGCTTTTTCGTCCACCGTGTAATCGGCCTCTCTTTTCAGGCGGTTCGCAATCCTGGTAAACTGGTAATAAAGGTTGGTGGGTTTTTCCGCCTGCCCGGAGATGATCAACGGTGTCCGGGCTTCATCAATCAGGATACTGTCCACTTCGTCCACGATCGCGTAGTTTAATTCCCTTTGGACCATATCATCCGGGCTAATCGCCATGTTGTCCCGGAGGTAATCAAAGCCGAACTCATTATTTGTCCCGTAAGTTACATCCGACTGGTAGGCTGCCCGCCGCTCTGCGGGGTTCATATCATGAAGAATAACACCGACGGAAAGGCCGAGAAATTTATAGATCTGCCCCATCCACTCGCTGTCGCGTTTGGCCAAGTAATCGTTGACGGTGATCACGTGCACCCCTTTTCCCGTCAGCGCATTAAGGTAAACCGGGAGGGTGGCGACGAGGGTTTTCCCTTCACCCGTCTTCATCTCGGCGATCTTCCCCTCGTGCAGGACAACCCCGCCCATCAACTGGACGTCAAAATGGCGTTGCCCCAGGGTTCTTTTGGCCGCCTCCCGTACCACGGCAAAGGCTTCGGGAAGGATTTCATCCAGGGTCGCTCCATCCTGGAGACGGCGGCGAAACTCCCCGGTTTTCGCCCGCAGCGCTTCATCGGTATAGGAGACAAACTCCGCCTCCAGTTCGTTAATCCTCTCCACAACCGGGGCAAGGCGGTTCAATTCCCGCTGGTTCGTATCCCAAATGTTCCGCAAAAAGCTTAACACCGGCATCCCTTCTTCCTGTCCAAACTCTCTATAGGCAGACTCGCGCGCGGTGAAAATTTCTTCTTTTCGACCTTGTTGACCCTGCTTTTCATAACGCAAAAAAAGAGCGGGGGTTTCCGCGCCCGTTGCGCATGGATCTTACTTCTGCTATTATATCACTTGCCCCCCATGGAAACAACCACACTTCTTCTCCGGCTTTTCTCCTAAGCGCAGTAAATCCGGGCCTTTACTTCCTTATCCTGGCAATTCCCCCATCCTTGGTGAAATCTCCCGGGAAGAAGGGTATTCTACGGAGGGTGACTTTTATCCAGTCTCATCTTTTGGGGGTGGCAACGGGGTTGACAAGGGTCCCGATTTTTTCGATGGTGATCCGTACCGTATCACCGGGTTTAAGGTAAACCGGGGGTTTCCGGGCAAAGCCCACCCCGGGCGGGGTTCCGGTAGCGATGATATCACCCGGTTCCAAAGTGAAAAGTTGGGATAAGAAGCTGATCAGAACAGGGATTTTAAAGATCAGTTTTTCTGTGGAAGAATCCTGCATCAACCGGTCGTTAAGCCAGAGCTTGATCGCCAACCGGTGGGGGTCGCCGACCTCATCCGCGGTAACCAGATAAGGACCCATGGGGGCAAAAGTGTCCAGGGTTTTGCCTTTGGTCCATTGCCCGTCGCGAAACTGGAGATCCCGCGCGCTGACGTCATTAAAAACCGTATACCCGGCCACATACTCCATGGCTTCTTTCTCCGGCACATTCTTCCCTTTCTTGCCGATAACCACCGCCAGTTCCGCCTCATAATCCACTTCTTTGGTGACGGGCGGCAAAATAATGGGCGCCTCCGGGCCAATAATGGCTGTGGCAAACTTAGTAAAAATCACCGGTTCTTCCGGGACCGGCGCCCCGGATTCCAAGGCGTGATCCAGGTAATTAAGGCCGATACAAATAATCTTCGCCGGATTGAGGACCGGCGCCAGGACCCGTAGTTCCTGCAAGGGGTAGGACAGCCCGGTTCTTTCACCGGCTGCCAACAGGCTCTGGAAGCGTCCGGCGTGTCCGAGCCCGCCTTCTGTTGCCAGCAGGGTTTTTAAATCCGGGAATCCTTCCTCCGGGCACACCTCCGCCAAACCCTGAGAAAGGTCAAAGACTTCATCACCCAGGCAGATTCCGGGAAAAACCCTTCCCCGGTAATCGGCAAAAGTTCCCAGCCGCATCTTCTCCCCCCCATTCTCTTTCCCTTGGCTTGTACATCCGGGATCCGTGCAACCCGGTTCCCCGGATCCCGGGTCCCTACATCACAGATCCGTACATCCCCAGGTTCCTAATCACGGGTCTGTATGCCATGGATCCGTACGTCCCGTATCAGTACATCCGGGGCCCTTACATCCCGGACCCCGTCACTCGTCTCTCATTCTTCCGGATCTTTACGCGGATCTCCGTGACAAATAATAACCTCTTCTTCCGTAACAATCAGATCCATGAGGAGATCCCGGTCGTCCAGGGGGACGGCCGCCGCCAGTTGCCCGGAGAAGGCCAGACCGGCTTTGGTCAGATCCGGGCGGAGCGCGCCGGCACGAGCCAGGTAGCGGTCGTAATAACCTTTTCCCCGTCCCAACCGTCCGCCGTGACGGTCAAAAGCCAGGCCGGGGACGAAAAGAAAATCAATCTTTTCCGGGGGACAGAGTTCCCCCGACCGCGGCTCCGGGATCCCGAAAACCCCCGGGGTTAAGCGGGCCGGATCCGTAACCGCCCGGAATTCCATGATCCCGTCTCCCTTTACCACCGGCAAGACCAGGTCTTTCCCTGCAGAAAGTAACGAGGCAATGAGGTTCCCCGTAGCCACTTCGTTACCGATGGACGCGTACGCCCCCACCGTCTCCGCTGTCTGCAACTGCGGCAGCGCCAGAGCCCTGGCTGTAATTAAAGCGCTCTTTTGCACAATCTCCTCACGGTCAAGCGCAGCCAGGCGCCGCCGGTATTCCCAGCGTACCCGCTTTTTCTCCTCGCCGGTGTTCAATTTCGTCCCTGCCCCCTCCGGAAAAAACTCCCTGTAAACAGAGATACAAAAACCCCGCCATGGCGCTATCGCTGAATGTTACCTGAACCCGCTCTTGCAGGTGGGCGCCTCCTGTTCGCTTTATGTGTCCTTACCACGAAGGCTTACATGCCGCTAACAGAGTCCGGCTCCCCAGGTAATGGTGTTGGTTCATAACTTCAGCTTCACCACGCACACGGCAGGGTATCGCTTCTGGTATAATAATATCATAAGTAAGCCGGTCCGCGCAAGAGCCTAATGGCTGATGTGAAAATCTTCTTCCGGCCTTATTCTTTATCCTTCCCCGCCAGGCTCACAATGGATAACTCCTGCAACTGGCCGGGTTCAACCTCTGCCGGCGCCCCGGTCAACAGGCAAGCGCCTGTAGCGGTCTTGGGGAAGGCAATCACATCCCGCATGCTCTCCGCCCCGGTCAGAATCATGACCAGCCGGTCCATGCCCAAGGCAATCCCCCCGTGGGGCGGAGCCCCGTACGCAAAAGCATTGAGCAGAAAGCCAAATTTCTCCCGGGATTCCTCCGGCGAAATCCCCAGGATCGCAAAGACCTTCTCCTGGAGTTCCCGTTCGTGCATGCGGATGCTGCCGCTGCCGAGTTCCACCCCGTCCAGGACCAGATCATAGGAGTTACCCCGGACTTTCAACGGTTCACTCTCAAGCAAAGCGCGGTCCTCCGGCAGGGGAGCGGCAAAAGGATTATGCATCGACTCGATCCGGCGGGTCTCCTTATCCAGCTCAAACAGGGGAAAATCCACCACCCACAAGAAGTCATGGCGCCCCTGGGGAATCAGGTTCAGCCGCCGGGCAAACTCCAGCCGCAACCCACCCAGAATCTCCCGGGCCTTCTCTGTTTCGTCGGCAACCATCATGATCAGGTCGTCTTCCCGGGCCTGCGCCCGTTGACAGATGGCGTCCAACTGCCCGGGGGTGAAGAACTTGGCCACCGGCGATTTGATCCCTTCGCTGGTCAAGGCCAGGTAGACAAGGCCGCGGGCGCCGAAATCCGCCGCCAACCGGGGAAGCTCATCCAGTTCACGGCGGGAATAATTGCCGCAACCCGGGGCGGTAATGCCAATAACCGAGCCGCCGCCGGCCACAACTTGCCGGAAGACGGAGAATTCTGCCTCCTGCACCTGATCGGAAAAGTCCGTCAGCTCCATCCCAAACCTGGTATCCGGTTTGTCCGTGCCAAACCGGCGGACCGCCTCATGATAACTCAGGCGGGGAAAAGGCCTGTCCGGTTCGAACCCGGTCAACTCTTTAAAAAGCACCTGCACCAATTCTTCCATAAGCGCAAAGATCTCTTCCCGGTCAACAAAGGCCATCTCCAGGTCGATCTGGGTAAACTCCGGTTGCCGGTCGGCACGGAGATCCTCGTCCCGGAAACACCGGGCAATTTGGAAGTACTTTTCTACCCCGGCGACCATCAGAATCTGTTTAAAAAGCTGCGGCGACTGGGGAAGAGCATAAAAACTCCCCGGATTGAGCCTGCTGGGGGTCAAAAAGTCCCGCGCGCCCTCTGGTGTACTTCTGGTCAGCATCGGTGTCTCGATCTCCAAAAAACCCTTTTGGTCCAGGAAATCCCGGGTCAATTTGGCCATACGGTGCCGGGTTGCAAGATATGTTTGCATCTCCGGACGGCGCAGATCAAGGTAACGGTAGCGCAAGCGGAGGGCTTCATCCACTGTTATCCGGTCGTCAATCTGTAAAGGCGGGGTTTTGGCCTTGTTTAAAATTACAAGCTCCTGCCCGATCACTTCCACCTCGCCGGTGGGCAGGTTAGGGTTGACTGTCTCTTCTGGCCGTTTTTCCAGCCGTCCCCGGACCGCAATCACATACTCGTTCCGGAGCGTTTCCGCCTGTTGAAAGAGGTCCTTATTGCTTTCCGGGTTGAAAACCACCTGTACCAGGCCGGTGGAATCCCGGAGATCAACAAAGAGCACCCCCCCGTGGTCCCGCCAACGGTGGACCCACCCGTTGAGACAGACGGTTACACCGGCATCTTCAGGACGTAACTTGCCGCAGTAATGTGTTCTTTTCCACTCAAACAAGAAGACTTCCCCTTTCCTGCTCCCGCCCGGAAAAAAACCGCCCGGAAGAACGGTCTTTAAAGTTCCCGGCCAAGAAGGTCTTTAATAAACTGGCGCACCTCTTCACGGTCGACCCGCCATTGCTTGCCGTCGGCCATCCTCCGCACCGAAACCTGGCCGTCTTTCCATTCGTCCTCACCCAGAATAACAACAAACTCCGCCTGAAGTTTATCGGCCGCCCGCAACTGCGCTTTGAGGCTCTTTACCTCCAGGCAGGACCCGGTAGCTATTCCCTCCCGGCGGAACCCGGTTGCCAGCGCAAAACCGTCGGCCGCCAATTTTTCATCCAAGGCGATGAGGAAGACCTGCGGCGCGGAGGAGAAACCGGCAAATTTCCCCTGTTGCTCAAGGGTCAACAGCAGCCTTTCCATACCGGAAGCAAACCCCACTCCCGGCGTGGGGGGGCCGCCGCACTCTTCCACCAGATGATCGTAGCGTCCACCGCCGCAAACGGCATTTTGCGCGCCAAGCCCGGTGTTGATCACCTCAAAGACCGTGCGCGTGTAATAATCAAACCCCCGGACCAGGCGCGGCTCCAGG
Organism: Bacillota bacterium; assembly: GCA_012839115.1. Classification (GTDB taxonomy): domain Bacteria; phylum Bacillota; class UBA4882; order UBA10575; family UBA10575; genus JAAYGG01. The sequence continues at coordinate 38,723 of DUNX01000094.1, read as the reverse complement.
CGGTAGCCAATCCCCACCCCGTCCAGGGAAGAAAGGGTTTGCTCCAGGTGCCCGCGGCAGGAAGAACAAAGGTAATCCGTGACCGGCGGGACATCTTCCGTTAACTCCCGGCAACGGGGGTTTTTGCAATCCAGGAGGCGCATGGGGTTTTTATGCAGGCGCTGTTGGCAACTGGCGCACAACTCTTCCTTGAGCGGGGTCAACCGGGAAAGAAGCGCCTTCTGGTATTCCCCGCGACAGGCCGGGCAGCCGATGGAATTAAGCAAAACTTCCAGACCGGTCAACCCCAGTTCCTTATAGAGCTCCACCGCGACGGTTATTACTTCGGCATCAGCCAACGGGCTTTCCGTCCCAAAAAGCTCCACCCCGAACTGGTGAAATTGACGAAACCTGCCGGCCTGCGGCCGTTCCTGGCGAAACATTGGACCCATATAGAAAAGCTTGGTTATCCCGCCCTTACTGTAAAGCTTGTGTTCGACATAGGAACGGACGACCGGCGCGGTCCCTTCCGGGCGCAAGGTCAGGCTTCTTTCCCCTTTATCTGTGAAGGTATACATCTCTTTTTCCACGATATCGGTGGTTTCCCCAATCCCGCGCTGGAAAAGTTCGGTGTGTTCAAAAACGGGTGTCCGGATCTCCTGATACCCATAGTAACCAAAGACCCGACGGACCGCCGCTTCCAGCCAGTGCCAACGTAATGCATCCCCCGGCAGGATATCGAAGGTCCCCCGGGGCGCGGTAATCTTCATTCGTTCTCAACCTCACTCCGCTGCCGGCAACTCATGGGGATTCCTATTTTTCCCCGGCAGCTTCCTCCAATTTCTTCTGTTCTTCCATGAACAACCGTTCCAGTTCCTGCCGTTCCGCTTCTCTTTCCTCCTCGATCTTGTCGAGCTTTGCTTTTAAAGCCTCCGCCTCTTCCGTCAGTTCCAGTTCCTCCGCGACCATAAGGATATAGTTGAGGCCGCTGATGTCCTCTCCTGCTTTTTCCACGGCAGCAGCCAAGGTTGTTTTCGCCTCGTCCACCGTTCCCCGGGCATGCAAGACACGGGCTTTGGCCAAGGCATAATCCGGTTCTCTCCGGATCTTTTCCGGGGTCTTCGCCAGGACATCCAGGGCCGTCTCATAATCCCCGATCTGCCGGTAAGCCTCAACCGCGGAAAGGTGTACCTCCAGATTCCGGCGGTATCTCTTATCCTTCAGGGCTTTGGCATAAGCCAGAGCCGCCTCCCCCCATTTCTCCTCTTGCTTGAAACGGTATCCCCGGAGTGCCGGATCCAGGACCTTGATATCCGCCTTCTCCCGCTCTGCCGTCACCCAGTTGTTCATCTCCCCGCTCTCATCCAACTCGTCCAGCAATAATCCCTTGCGGAGAGTCTCCTTTTCTTTTTCCCATTCTTCGCCTTTGGCAGATTTCACGTTCTCAACCCTGATAATGTGGTAACCATACCGGGTTTTAACCGGCCTGCTGACCTCCCCGGCCGCCAGTTGCAAGGCGGTTTCGATAAAGTTCTGCTCCAGGGTCTGCCGGAAATAGGCAATAGTTCTCTCTTCTATCCGTCCGCCCAACTCCGCGGTGCTCTCGTCATCCGAATGCTCCGCCGCCAGCTTGGCAAAGTCCTCTCCGGCCATAATCCGTTCATAAATATCCTCGGCCTTTTGCAAAGCCTCCCGGTCGGAACGGGATATTCCCGTCAACTCCGGATCGGTGGCGATCAAGATGTGAGAAAACTCGATGGTTTCGTACACCTGGCGGAGTTGGTCTTCCGCCGCGCGGATTTTGTCTTCGGGTACTTCAATACCTCTTTCCTCCGCCACCTGCAGATAAAGGGTTTGCCGCAGCAAAATCTCGCGGTAAAAGTCCTCCAATGCTTTCAGGTCTTGTACCCCTACCTGGTAAAGGTACATCTCCAACTCTTCTTCAGTTGGATAAACCTGCTGTACCCTTGTGATAAAGGCCTTAATCTCCTCGCGGTCGGCTTCAATCTTGCGTTCCTTCAGGATCTGCTTGATCAGTTCCTCGTTGATTAGGATCTCCAGTGCTTGATTCATGAGGCTCTCCTGAGTCTGCCGATGGCCGTATAACCGCACCAATTCCATATAAACCTTGTTAAAATCATCATCTTTTACCTTGACCCCGTTTATCTTCACGGAGGGCCCTTTATAAATGTAAGGGCTCTGGTCCCTGCGTGGCATACCGATAAAAATAGTAACCAAAAGACCGGCGACAATAAGAACGACAATCGGAGCCAACAAGACCTGCGATAACTGGCGGATTTTCACAATCACGATAAACTCCTCCTTAAAGTCAAAATTGATAACCCTTTGTGGGGGCGTCTATAAAAAAACTCGCTGCTTTCCATGGCCGATTGCGCGCGGGCGCGCAAGTCCATCGCGGCGAGGAAAAACCGGCGGGAATTCTTTCAATATTTTACCCAAAGGCCCCTATCTTGTCAATCAGGATGCGACGGCCGGCCGTCTTTACCACCCAATTCTTTTACGAACGGATTGGTCAACCGTTCCCGGCCGACCATGGTCGGGGGCCCGTGTCCGGGAAAAAGCCTGGTCTCATCGGGCAGTTGCATCAGTTCTGTTACGCTTTGCATCAGTGTTGCCAGGTTGCCGCCGGGTAAATCCGTCCGGCCGACACTCCCGGCAAAAATCAGATCCCCGGTAAAGACCAACCCCGGTCCAAATACGCAAATACCGCCCGGGGAATGCCCCGGGGTATGCCGGACTTTCAAAAGAACACTGCCAATAGGGATAATATCGCCATCGGCCAGCAAAGTGTCGGGGTAGACCACAATTTCTTCCCCAAAGAGCTGTGAGAGGTTGAGCGCGGGGTTAGCCAACACGGGCGCGGTGGCAGAATGGGCTGCGACTGAAGCGCCGGTTGCGTTCTTCACTTCTGCCACCCCGCCGATATGGTCGGCATGTCCGTGGGTAAGAAGGATCCTCGTCAAACGCAACCCTTTTGCTTTAACAGCCTTGACAACTTCGGCAGCAGGCCGGCCCGGGTCGATACAAACAGCCTCTTTTGTCCCTTCATCCCAGAGTAGATAGGAATTGACCGCTATCTCCCCTAAAACAAAAGCTTCTAACCGCATCGGACCTCTCCTTCTTCTTTCTTAAAGAACGAAAAAGAGAAAAAAACCGTTCCCGTCCGGATATCCGTTTACGGATGGACCGGAACACCTGTGAACAGCTGCCCGTCCAGCAACGGGTGGAACCCATCAGCGGATGCCCATTCGTCACGGAAAATCTGCCCATCATTGGCGCCCCATCCGTCAGCGGATGACCATTCCTCACCGGATAGGACCCATCCGGTTCAAGGGCCAGAACCGCCAAAACGCCCGGCCGATAATGTTTTTCCGCGGGACAAAACCCCAATTGTGCCCATCCCAGCTTTGATTCCTGTTATCTCCCAACATCAGATAATGATCCGCCGGGATCCGCACCGGCCCGAATTCATATAAAGGTTCCCGTTCCGGCGAGATGTAGTCTTCAGCTAACGGCCGGCCGTCAATATAAACCGTTCCTTCCCGGATCCAGACCGTCTCCCCGGGCAGGCCGATGATGCGTTTGATAAAATCCTGGGTTTGCAAGGGCGTGTTCGGCACAGGCGCCTCTTTCATCATTTTGAGCACCTGTTCAGGCGGGCGAAAAACCACAATTTCACCGCGTTCGGGCTTGCGAAAACGGTAAGTAACCTTCTCCACAAGAAAACGGTCCCAAACCATGATCGTGGGATGCATTGACGGGCTCGGTACATACCTGGCCTCAAAGAGAAAAGCCCTGATTATCAAGAAGAGAATTAAAGCCGGAATAACTACTTCAAGGATCTCCCGGAAAACCCTTTTCCCATCCACAACCATCGCCTCCATGGTCTCGCGGATATCGTGCGCTTGCCGCGTTTACGGCAACTATTAGATTATACCATAAGCGCTCCCGAAAGTTAAGCAGAGAGCGGCCGAAAAAAAATATAAAAAAAGCGGGATTTACCCCGCTTTAAGTATTGAACCGAAAGGAAGTCTACTTGTCCACTGCATCCTTTAGAGCCTTGCCCGGCTTGAAAACCGGCACCTTTCTGGCAGCAATCTTAATTGCCGCTCCGGTCTGAGGATTCCGTCCGGTACGGGCTCCTCTTTTTCTCACCTCAAAGCTTCCAAAACCAACCAGTTGTATCTTTTCCCCCCGGGCTAAAGCCTCTGTCATGGTTGCCAAAACGGCGTCCACTGCCTTTCCGGAGTCCTTTTTGGTCAGATTGCTCTTATCTGCTACTTTTTCAATTAATTCTGCCTTGGTCATTAGCTCACCTCCTTCCAGTCTTTGAATGTTAGAGGAAAACACTGGGATAAAAAACGTCTTTTATCTATTCTAGATAATTCCCCTTTTTCCTTCTCTCCTATCCGATTTTTTTTATATTTTCCAGTAGTCATCGAAGTTCACAAAATTTCCGCAGCTCTTGCCGGGTTTGTGTTGCGTGGGTGGGCACGCGCGGCGACAACAAAAAAGGAGCGGTGAGCTCCCTTTTTGTTGCAGGGGTTAAATTATTCTCGCGCTCGTGGACGCGAATTCGCACGTTATGCGAGTTCGCGTCCACGCGAGTTCGCACACGTGCGAGTGTGCTCCATTTCGCCCCACCCCTGCGGCGATCCGATTTTCGCGCAAGTACGTGTGCGTACAAACACGCGTGCGTATGAATACGCCTGCGAGCACGCGAGTAATTACACGTGTAACTAGATTATTATGCAAACCAATCCGCCGCTACCCTCATTAATGATCTTGCTTAAGGTCTCCTGCAGTTTTTCCTGGGCATATGCAGGCAACCTGTTCAATTTGGCCTGGATCCCCTCTTTCACCAAATCATGAAGGGTTTTCCCGAAGAATTCTGTCTTCCAAATCTGGTCGGGGTTTTTTTCGAACTCTTCCGTAAGGAAGCGAATGAACTCTTCGCCTTGTTTTTCCGTTCCCACCACCGGAATCACTTCGGTAGTAATTACCGCCCGGATCATATGGTAGGACGGGGCGGAAGCCCGGATCCGGATCCCGCAACGGCTGCCCTGGCGGATTAATTCCGGTTCTGCAAATTCGATCTCATCCATTTCCGGGGTAACCAGCCCGTAACCAAGCTCTTTCAACTGTTGCAATGCCCCTGCCACCCTGCTGTATTCCTTCTTGACCACCGCAAGTTCCTTAAGATTGCGCAGGAGGTCGCCCTCATTGGCCAGGCCCAAGCCGGTGATCTCCTGCAAAACCTGGTAAAACAGGCCGGCCGGCGGTTCAATGGTGATGGTTACTTTTCCCTGGCCCAGGCTAACAGAGGGAAGAGCAGCCGTCTCCACATGTTCGGCGGCGGAAAGGAGAGCCAAAGCCCTTTCCACATCCCTAACCTTTTCTATCTCTTCCACCGCCGAATATATTGCCTCCTCGTACTGCCGGCGCAGCCAGAAATCACCGGCCAGTTCCTCCACCCAAAGCGGGAAATCAAACTGGATCTCCTGCACCGGGAACATCCGGAGGATCTCCTGAACAATCCGGTTGATCTCCTTTGTCTCCATCTTCAAGCAATCAATGGGCAACACGGGCACTTGGTACTTCTCCGCCAATTCCCTGCCCAGGGCAATGGTGCTTTCTGCGCCGGGATTTACAGAGTTTAAAAGGATAATAAAGGGCTTTCCCAGGAGGGTCAGTTCATTAACGACCCTTTCCTCAGCAGCCAGGTAATTCTCCCGCGGGATCTCGGTGATACTCCCGTCGGTGGTAACCACCAGTCCGATGGTGGAATGATCCCTGATGACCTTTCTCGTCCCCATCTCTGCCGCAGCCTGAAAAGTCACCGGTTCCGGACTCCATGGTGTAATCACCATCCGGGGCCCATGTTCATCCATATATCCCACAGCGCCGTTTACGGTATAACCGACGCAATCGACCAGACGGACGCGGAATTCTACGTTCTCCATTTTCAAAGGGACAGCCTCATCCGGGACAAATTTGGGTTCCGTGGTCATAATGGTCTTACCCGCCCCGCTTTGCGGCAATTCATCTTCTGTCCGTTCCAGGTCATACGGGTCGTTGATCTCCGGCAAGACCATCAATTCCATAAAACGCTTGATAAAAGTGGATTTTCCTGTCCGCACAGGGCCGACAACTCCGATATAAATATCTCCCCCCGTACGCTCGGCAATATCCTTGAAGATTGCAAAACCTTCCATCCATCTCCCCCCTTTTCCCATGATTTCCTTATGGCATCTACTGGTCTTACGCTGTCTCCACCTCCCCGGAGAACCCCAATGGTGCCATTTCTTTAGTCAACATTATATGAGCGCCTTGGGAAAAATAGGACAAAAAAAACAACCCCATGAAGAGGTTGCCTGTTTCTTTGGTTGCTTGCCTCTTTTTTTTTGTTGGGCAGGGACAGGCGGCTCAATCCAGTCTTTCCAGTTCGTGACGGCGGTCCCTGCTCATTAAAACCTCCACCGCTTTTTGCGGGGGGAAGCCTTCAAAAAGCACCCGGTACATATTGGCAATAATCGGCAATTCAATGCCAAACTTCTCACCCAGGCGGTAAGCGGCCTTGGTGGTAGGGACCCCCTCAACGACAAATGGCGTGGAGGCCAAGACCTCATGGACTTTCCGCCCCCGCCCGATCTCCCGTCCGGCCCAGGCGTTCCGGCTGTGGCGACCGGAAGCGGTGGCAAAAAGATCCCCCAGCCCGGAAAGACCGGCAAAAGTCAAGGGCAACGCCCCCATCTTCTCGCCAAGACGGCGCATTTCCGCCAATCCCCTGGTGATTAAAGCGGCTTTGGTGTTGTCTTCATAACCGAGTCCCTCGCAGATCCCGGCGGCGAGGGCAAAGACGTTTTTCAAAGCGCCGCCCAGTTCAACCCCGCGGCGGTCCGGGTTTGTGTAGACCCGGAAATAGGAGGAGATAAACACATCCTGAACGGCTTCAGCGGCTGTCAGGTCCGGGGAGGCCACAACAGTGGCTGAAGGATACCCCTTCCCCACTTCTTCGCTGTGGTTGGGGCCGGAAAGGGCGACAATTTGCCCGGAGGGGACTGCCAATTCCTCCTCAAGTACTGTGGAGAGGGCTTTTAAGGTCTCCACCTCAATCCCTTTACCGGCATTTACCACCAGGGTACCGGGGGAAGCATAAGGTGTGAACAACGAAGCAATGCTTCGCAGCCATTGGGAAGGGACCGCAAAAACCAACATTTCCTGGTCTGCTCCGACTTCATCCGGATCATTGCCAGCCTTCAGGGTCGAGGGAAGCTCCACCCCTGGCAAAAACCGGGGATTATAATGAAACCCGTTAATTTGTTCGACCGTCTCTTTCTCATGGGCCCAGATCTTCACCTGGTGCCCGTTTTCTGCTAAAAGCCGGGCCAGCGCAGTGCCCCAGCCTCCGGCGCCGATAACTCCAATTCTCATTTATCTTCCCTCCCGCTCCTGCGTAGAAGCTGGATTTTATGCTCTTTTCCGGCCAGGAGCCGCCGGATATTCTCTTGATGCCGGTAAAGCGCTAAAAGGGCGCTGCCGGCAGCAAACAACAGCACCAATTTCTGTCCGGGGTAGAAGAAGTAAGTAGTCACCGGCAAAGCCACGGCTGCCACTAACGAGGCCAGGGAAACATAACGGGTGAGCAAAACCACCAATGCCCATAAGGGGATCACCACCATAATCGTCTGGGGGACCAGGAGAATCATCGCCCCCAGCGTTGTCGCGATCCCTTTGCCCCCTTGGAAGCCAAAGAAGAGAGGCCAATTGTGGCCGACTATTACCGCCAATCCACAAAGAGCGGCCACCTCCGTACCGCTTCCCAACCGGAGACCGACCCAGACTCCCAGCACTCCCTTGGCGATATCGCCCAGAAGGACCAGGGTGGCAAGAAAAGGACCGAAGACCCGGAAGGCATTGGTGGCCCCGAGGTTTCCGCTGCCTTTTTTACTGAGATCCACTCGTTTTAAGGATGCGATTACTCCCGCTGTCAGAAAACCGCCGATAAAATAACTGATGATCACCGCAATAAGGCCGTGCATGAAAATCTCCTCCAAAAATCGATATTCCTACCCGGAATCCTAGTATTCCGCTGCTTTTCTCCCTCTTTTTCTGAAAAAAAGCCGGAGGGGAGTACCGGTAAAACCGAATTCCTCCCTGATCCTGTTCTCTAAAAACCGCCGGTAAGAGAAGTGGACCAGTTCCGGATTATTGACCCAAAATTGGATCGTCGGCGGTTTGACCTGGATCTGGCTGGCATAATAGATTTTCAGTGTTTTCCCCTTCCGGGAGGGGGGGTGGCGCCTGTCCACCGCTTCACGGAGCGCCTGGTTAAGCCGGCCTGTCGGCACCCGCCGGCTGTACTCTGCGGCCACCCGGATGACTTCCGGGAAAACCCGTCCCACCCGCAGACCGGTCCGGGCTGAAAGAAAAAGGGCGGGCGCATACCGGATAAAAGGCATCTCCATCCGGAGCCGCCGTTCATATTCCTGGGCTGTCCGGGAGGTCTTCTCCGCCAGGTCCCATTTGTTCACCACCAGAATTGTGCCCCTGCCGGCTTCGTGCGGGATGGCAGCCACCTTTTTATCCTGTTCCAGCAGGAACTCCGCGGCATCCAGCAGCACCAGGGTGACATCGGATCTCTCCACCGCCTGTAAAGCCCGGAGCACACTGTAATACTCCACCGCACCCTGGGACGCGTGCCCGCGCGAGCGCGCGCGCACGCGCGCACGAATCCCGGCGGTATCAATAAGAAGAAAATCCTGCTCTTGAAAACGTAAGGGCGTATCCACCGCATCCCGGGTAGTCCCGGGAACGGAACTGACAATAACCCGTTCCTCACCGAGTAAGGCATTGACCAGCGATGACTTGCCCACATTCGGCCGGCCAATAATCGCCACCTTGACCGCAGCGGTCTCATCCTCGGCCACGGCGGGCGGCAAGTGCGAAACAATGGCTTCGAAAAGTTCGTCCAGGTTTAAAGCGTGTTCCGCTGAGACCAGGACCGGTTCGCCAAAACCCAGGGCATAAAAATCCGCTCCCCACCCAGGTTGGAACGAGTCGACTTTATTGACGACCAAAACCACGGGTTTGGCTGCCCGGCGGAGAATATCCGCAACCTCCCGGTCCAGTGCCTGAAGGCCGGCCGGCCCGTCCACGACAAAGAGGATGAGATCCGCCTCGTCCACGGCCAATACGGCTTGTTCGTAAACCTGCTGCTGTATTGGGTCATCCGGCTGCACGGGGGCGATCCCGCCGGTGTCGACGAGAAAAAAACGCCGGCCTGCCCATTCCCCTTCCGCGTATAAGCGGTCACGGGTTACCCCGGGAATGCTTTCAACGATCGCCACCCGCCGGCCGGTCAACCGGTTAAAGAGGGTGGATTTTCCCACATTCGGCCGGCCGACAATGGCCACAACCGCCTTTTTCATCTTTGGTCCCCCTCCCCTTCCAGAAGCGCCCGGACCGCCGCCTCTCCTGTTGTCTCCACCACCTGCAGGCGCCGGCCCACCGCCTCTTCGACCTGGCGGAGCGAGTACCCGTCCAGGAAATCCTCTTCCTCCCGGCGAAGCATTACCGCGGGAAGAAGGATGGTTGCTCCGGGGTCGGGTTCCTTCTCCAGGAGATGGCTGATGATATCAGCCCCGGTCACCAGGCCGGCGACGGTTACCTCCGGGCCAAAAACACTGGGAACCGGTCTGACTTCCATAACAATCCTGGGAAAATACTTCCGCACCTCCCCGGCTAATTCCTCCCAGAGTTTAGCCGCGGCAAAGCCGGTCAAGACCACCCGTTTGCCCGTGGGGGAATACCCCCGCTCCTGGCAGCCGGTGAAAAACTCCGTGAGGTTGTGCAGGAATTCGGCTTTAAATAGGGGCCACAAGCCCACCCCGTTGGTCAGTTGCCAAAGATCCTCATACTCGGCGAGGGGTGGAAATTCCTTCCCCGCCAACAAGTAAAGTTCATCAGCGGCAAAAACCAGCCGGCTGCCGTGGGCGGCCAGGAATTTCTCCTGAAACGAAACGACCATCGCCAATACTTCCCTGGCCTCTTCCGGTGTAAAGCCCCGGAGTTCCGGCAATCCCTGCCGGTAAGCGGTCAAGCCCACCGGTACCACCGCCAGGCTCCCCAGTGCCGGCCACAACCCGCCAAGGTCGGTAAGGGTACGGAAGAGCGCTTCCCCGTCGTTGACCCCCGGGCAGAGGACCAGTTGGCCATGGAAACTGATGCCCCAATCAGCCAGTCTTCTCAAGGACGGCATGATCTCCGCCGCCGCCGGGGACCGGAAAAGCTTCCGCCGGATCTCCGGCCCGGTGGCGTGGATGGAGATATAAAGGGGACTCAGATGAAGCCTTTCTATCCGTTCCCAATCGGCGGGCTCAAGATTGGTGAGGGTTATATAACTGCCCTGCAAGAAAGAGAGACGGTAATCGTCGTCCTTTACATATAAGGTTTTTCTCAGCCCGGGCGGCATCTGGTCGACAAAACAGAAGAGGCACCGGTTGCAACAGGTCTTGACCCGGTCAAAGACGGCGGAGGTAAAAACTACCCCCAAAGGCTCCTCCGCTGCTTTTTCCAGCCGGATCTCCCGCCTGTTTCCCTCCGGTCCCGCCATTAAAAGGTGGAGACGGTCCGCGGCCTCCGCTCTCAGGTAGTCAATGAGGTCCGCCGGGCGGACTTGATTGATCTCTAAAATCCTCTCCCCTGGCCGCAGCTTTACCTTCTCCGCCGGGCTGCCCGGGAGAACGCGGAGGATCTCCGCGGCGTTAGTCACGGCGTCAGCCGCCCCCGCCCTTTCCACGTTGCTCCGGCCGGGTTTCATCCTAAACACCGGTATGGCCAAAACCGCCTTCCCCGCGGGTGGTCTCTGCCAAATCCCCGGTACCCTCCTGCCATTCTCCCTGGACCACCCCGGCCACGACCAACTGGGCAATCCGGTCGCCGCGGCGGACCAAAAAATCCGCAGGCCCATGGTTGATCAAGAGAACCTGGACCTCGCCACGGTAATCACTGTCTATGGTCCCCGGGGCATTAAGTACAGTCACACCAAAACGGGCGGCCAGGCCGCTCCTGGGCCTGATTTGCCCCTCAAAGCCTTCAGGCAAAGCCATCTGCAGGCCGGTAGGGATGGGAAGGAAGCTCCCGGGCGGAATGGTCACCTCTCCTTCCACCGCTGCCAGCAGGTCCATCCCTACCGCGCCGGCGGTCATATACTGCGGTAACGGTAGCCCGGCGGCATGCGGCAACCGGCGGAGGGGGATCTTAACTTTTTCCATCGTCTACCACCTTTCGACTACATAATCCGGGGGGAAGGGGCCAATCGCTGTCAGAGTCAGGAGATCATCCTGAAACAGGGTCCGGGCCACACGCAGAACCTCATCGGCGGTTACCTGGTCAATCCTGGCCGCTACTTCCTCCGGGGTAATGATTTTTTTATAAAACAGCTCCGCCTTGGCCAGCCGGCTCATGCGGTTGGCCGAATTCTCCATGCTGAGCCAGAAGTTTCCCTTAATCTGTTCCTTCGCCCGTTGCACTTCTTCAGCGGAAAGGAGTCCGCTTTTCAGATCTGCAAATTCCCCCCGGATTACCTTCAACACCTCGGAGAAATTCTCCAGGCTGGTCCCGGCATAAACCGTAAAGAGACCGGTATCCATAAAGGCCGCATAATGAGAGCCGGTGGCATAAACCAGGCCCCTTTCCTCCCGCAGCCCCTGGAAAAGCCGGGAAGAGACACTGCCGCCCAGGATATTATCGAGGACCATCAGGATATACCGGTCCTCATGATCCCTGGGAAACCCCGGTGTCCCTACACAAAGGTGGACCTGTTCTGTTTTTTTACTTTTCAGAATATTTTCTCCTTTTATCTTTACCAGGGACTTCTTTTCCCCGGCGGCCTTCCCATGAAATTCGCCCCAGTACTTGCCGGTCGTGGCAACTACCTGTTCCGGTTCGATGTTTCCGGCCACGGCCAGACAGGAATTACCGGGGGTGTAGAACCGTTCTTTATAGGCCAGCAGATCCTCCCGGGTCAGGCTGCGGATGGTCTCCGGCGTCCCCAGGATGGAATGGCCCAGGGGGTGGCCGTTCAGGATGGTCTGGGTAAGAAGGTCAAAAACCTGTTCGTCCGGGGAATCTTCATAGGCTTTTATCTCTTCAAGAACGACATTCCGTTCCTTCTCCAACTCCTCCGGCGCCAGCAGGGCATTGAGGATCAGATCGGAAAGGAGTTCCATGCCCAACTGGAAGTGGCGGTCCAAAACCTTCACGTAAAAACAGGTATACTCTTTGGTTGTATAAGCGTTGAGATGCCCGCCGACGGAATCGATGACCCCGGCGATCTCCCGGGCCGAGCGGTTGCGCGTCCCTTTAAAGGCCATATGCTCAAGGAGATGAGTAATCCCTTGCTCCCGCCGGGTTTCATTTCTGGAACCGCAAAGCACCCAAAAACCAATGGCCACCGAGCGGACATGAGGGACTTGCTCGCAGACGACCCGCAGGCCGTTGGGAAGAATCTGGCGATGATACATATTCTGTCACACCCTGTTTGCTTGTTCTCTAAATACTGGTTTTACCACCCTTGCCCTACTATTTTCCCCGAAATAGAGATAATTCGCGACAGGTAGGGAAATTCCTCTTCTGTTCTTCTTTTCTCCCGTCTTTTTTTTTACTATTGGCAAAAATTCTGCGCAAAACTAGCAAAACTATTCTAAGCTGGAGATATGTACATAAAGGATAAGACCGCCACCTGTAGAAATCCAAAGCCAAGGCGACTGGTCGACCGTTTCAAGGCGACTGGTCAACTATTTGCAAGGACAAGAACACAAGGGCACAAGTTCTAAATAAAGGGGCGACAACATGGGAGAAGGCGCCATCGCCACCATTTTGGCGTTAATTGTCTATCTCTCCACTGCACTTTTTGGCGGCGGCGAGCAGGCTGTTCAACCCGGATTCCCGCAGGCGTCGCCGGCGACGGAAAACCGGCAACAGGCTTTTCCCCGCCGGGCGGTGGTCACGGCCAAAGAGACAAGCCTGAGGGAAGAACCTTCGGTGGACGCAGCGGTTCTGGCTGTTCTCTCCGAAGGAAACTCCCTTACCATCCGTCAAGAAAAAGACGGCTGGTACCAGGTTACCGGTGACGGGCAAACCGGCTGGGTGAGGAAATGGGCGCTGCAGCCTGACGGTCAAGGGAATAACAGCCGTGAAGTCATGGGTTACTACGCCGAAAGTTATCGCGGTGATCCCCGGGCCATGCGGTCGCTTACCGGCAATCTCGGGGTCATTACCACCGTCGCTCCCTTTTCTTACCGGATTGACCGGGAAGGGAATATCCACGGCCAGACCGGTGCAGACCTTCTCAAGACGGCACAAGCCAACGGCCTGAAAGCCCTGGCTGTGGTCACCAACATTCAGGGGACGAACTTCAGCCGGGATGTGATCAGTGGCATGCTGAGAAGTAAAAGCGCCCGGCAAAAGGCGATCACCGGTATTTTAAACCTGCTCAAGACGAATGGTTACAGCGGCGTCAATATCGACTTCGAAGGGGTGCCTGCCCGGGACCGCCTCTATCTTACGGCCTTCTTCCGGGAACTGGCAACCGCCCTGCGCCCTCATAATTTCCTGGTTACCGCCGCTCTGCCCGCCAAAACAGCGGCAACCGAGAATTCCTCCTGGGCGGGGGCGTTCGATTTTTCCGCGCTTGCCCCCTACCTGGATTGGGCGGTAATTATGACTTATGACCAGCACCAGGCCAACAGCTCTCCCGGGCCGGTCGCTTCTTTTGAGTGGGTGGAGAGGACCATCGCCTACTCTCTCCAGCACTTTTCCCCCGACCGTCTCCTTATGGGAGTACCCGCCTATGGTTATTCCTGGAACAACCGTTCCGGACGGGCCCTTAACTACGCAGGGATCGAAGGATTGATCCAACGCTACCAGATCACCCCCAAGTGGCATGACCGCTACCAGACACCCTTTTTCACCTATACGGACGGAGGGACGAAGCATGAAGTCTGGTATGAAAACCGGCACAGCACCGCCGCAAAAATGCGGCTGGTCGATAAGTACAACCTGCGCGGTGTGGCGGTCTGGCGTCTTGGTTACGAAGACCCGGGGATTTGGGAGGTATTAAGCTGAGTTTGTACCCGCGGGTTTTTCCCGCCGGCGATCAGCTTCAGCCTTTCGGTCCCCAGTTTCCAGAGGAGATAACAATTGAAGAGGCGTTGCAACCCCAAAAGAACCCTGAGCTTTTTCCGGGGTTTTTCTTCTCCTTTCCGCGCCCACCTGATAATTCTCTCTCCCAACCGGAACTGGGAAAGATAAATCAAAGAATACCAGTAGGTTTTCCAAGGTTGGGCACGGGTTCCCCTTCCCCGGCGCCACCAATGGATACTCCGGTATTGCTCGGTCAAGGGACGCCGGAATTCCGCCTCAATCTCCGCACAGGTCTTGGCCCCCTTTTCCTCTGCCAGCCGCCGGACGGCGGTTCCCGGCAGCAGGCTTAAGCCGTGGAGTTGCAGGCGGAAGGGTTTGGGTATCTTTAAGCAGAGTTCCAAGGTCTCCTGGAGATCGCCGGCGGTTTCAAAGGGGTGGTCAAGGATAAGGTCGTAGACCACCACCGGTACCCCGGCAGCAGCCAGGACCTCCCCGCCGGCCAGAATCTGTTCCTGAGTCTCCCGGCGGTTATAGATTTCCCGCCGTACCCGCGGGGAGCCGCTTTGAATCCCGATGACGATCTTTTCCAAACCCGCCGCCACCAGTTCTTTTATATTCTCCGCCCGGAGATGGTTGGGGTGGCCCCAGATCTCGAAAGGCAACCCCACTTCTTCCCGGTATCTGCAGGCAAACTCCTCCACCCATTCTTTCTTTGCCGGGAAAATCTCGTCCCAGAAACGGAGGAAACGCAACCGGGGCAGGTTTTCCCGGGCCCATTTAATCTCGGCGATTACATTTTCGACACTGCGCAAGCGAAGGTATCTTCCTTTTCCCCGGTAAAGGTCGCGAAGGCTGGCGTTGCAACAGAAAGAACATTGGTAAGGGCAACCGCGGGAGCCGATCAGTTCATAACAGTACCTCCCGGCCAACGGTTCCCCGGCCGGCAGTTGGTTGCCGGCCAGGTAATACTTGTTCCCCGGTCCCAGATCCGGAAAGGGAAGCCCGTCCAGGTCCTGACGCAACGGGCGGAGAGGATTAATCCGTGTTTCGCCCGTTCCTTCCTCCCAGTAACAGAGGTTTCGCACCTGCCCCCAGTCCCGGCCGGTGGGAAGGTGAGCGCAGAACTCTAAAAGCGCGTCTTCGCCTTCGCCCCTGAGGACAAAATCCGCATGTTTCAGGCTCTCTTCAGGAAAAAGAGTGGGGTGGACACCCCCCCAAAGCACCGGCACGCCGGTGGCCTCCCGCAAGATCCGTGTGAGGTCAATGGCTACCTGGAGATATAAGGAGGACATGACACTGAGACCGATAAAATCCGGGGCCAACTCCCGCGCTTTCGCGGCCAGGAGCCGGTATTCACCGGGCGAGGGTTCCCTTGTCTTGTGACTGGCAAAACCCTTGACAAAAAACAATACCGGCTCATACCCGCCGCTTTTCAGGCGGGAAGAGAGGTACCTGAGTCCCAGGTGGTTATAGTCATAAAGCCCGATTAATAAGGGTTTTATCTTCCGCATTTTTCACCTTCCGGATCCTTCGCACGCCTTGCGCGGGCACGTTTTCGCAGGCCCCCCGGTGCGCATGGGCCTTCGCGTAATCCATTCATATAGTGCATTTGTGTAACGCCTTCGTGCAATGTTATCCGGAGAATTACTCCCCTGCCGGTTCTTCCATCGGCACGGCATCGCAGGCGTCCGCCTCAATCTCGTGCACTTGGAGAAGGTTGGTGGTACCGGGGATCCCTGTCCGCAAGCCGCCGGTAATCACCACCAGATCACCCTTTTTCACGAACCGGCGCGCAACAGCCGCTCGCACACTCACATCCAGGGTGGTTTCGGTGGTGGTGGTCACAGGAACCAAGATGGCGGTTACTCCCCAGGAAAGCGAGAGGACCCTGGCCACATCCAGGTTGGGCGTGGCGGCAAGGATCGGCGCCCGGGGCCGGTACATCGAGACCATCCGGGCCGTACCACCCGACTGCGTTGCGGTAATAATTGCCTGTGCCCCCAGGTCAAGAGCGATCTGGCAAGTGGCGTGGCTGATTGCTTCCGCCACCCCCAGGCGTTTCTTCCCCCGGTTCTTTTGCCGCCGTTCAAGATCCTCCGCGTAGTTGAGGGAGCTTTCAATCCGCCGGGCAACCCTGGCCATCATCTCCACGGCTTGAACCGGATAACGGCCGACCGCTGTCTCTGCGGAGAGCATCACCGCGTCGGTCCCGCTGATGATGGCATGGGCGATATCGGTAACCTCCGCCCTGGTGGGACGGGGGTTGCTCACCATCGATTCCAGCATCTCGGTGGCGGTGATGACCGGTTTTCCAAGCCGGTTTGCCAGCTCAATCAAGGATTCTTGCAGGAGGGGAACCTCTTCCGGGGGAACTTCCACCCCCAAATCGCCCCGGGCCACCATGATACCGTCGGCGGCCGCCAGAATCTCGCCCCGTTTCTTAAAACCCTCTTCATTCTCGATCTTGGCAATCAGGCAAGGGCCGCCGGTACAGGCCTCCGGGTTTTCCTCTTTTATACCGGCAATAATCCGGCGCACCTCGTCAATGTGTTCCGCGCGCCGGACAAAAGAGAGGGCGATAAAATCCACCCCTTCTTTCATCAAGAAGTCTAGGTCAACCAGGTCTTTCTCAGTTACCGCCGGCAGGCTCAGCGAAACACCGGGAAGCGCCACCCCTTGCCTGGAGCAAAGCTCACCGCCTTTAATCACACGGCAGTAAACATCTTCCGCCAGGATTTTCTCCACCCGGAGGTGAAGCAGACCGTCGCGCAGGTAAATCATGCTTCCCGTCTCTAGATCAGCGGCCAGGTGGGGATAATCCACAGTGATCACCGGAACCCCTGCCGGTGGCGGCGCCCCCACCCCCGCCCAGCGCAGGCAGAGCCTCATTCCTTCTTTTAAATCCATGGGTTCCGGTAATTTACCCGTACGGATCTTTGGCCCCTGCAAATCGGCGAGGATCCCGATCTCCTTCTGCATTTCCCCGGCAATACTCCGGACAAGCCTAATCCGTTCTTTATGCTCTTCATGGGTGCCGTGGGACAGGTTGATCCGAGCCACATCCATCCCTGCCTGGATCATCTCTCTTATCGTCTTGGGCTTGGTCGAAACCGGGCCCAAGGTACAAACAATTTTCGTTCTTTTCATATACAACCGCCTCTTTATTAATCCTCCAAACGGCCAATCCTCCAAATGGCTTCTGCCTTTAGGTTACAGCCAAAAGGTCGGCTAAGGACAAGAGCGTAAGATCCAACTGGTTTCGTTTGGTAATCCCGTCACGCAGCGGCCCGATCGTAACCTCATTCTTATTCCACCCCAACATCTGCTCGGTGGCGCCGCTCAAGAGCTGTTCCATGGCTTTGGCTCCGAACCTGGTCCCTAAAATCCGGTCGGTCGCCGACGGCGAGCCGCCCCGCTGCAAGTGGCCGAGAATGGTGATTCTTGTGTCTTTCCCCGTCTTTTCCATGACATAGTTGCCGACTTTAAAAGCGCTGCTTTCCGCAGTGGTCCGCCCGCTCATGGGGTTGCCGAAAAGCCCCTCGGCAACCACGACAATAGAATGGCCCCGTCCTTTGGCCGTGGCGTTTTTCACCCTGAAGACCACCTCGTCCAGGTCCGGTTCTACCTCAGGGATGAGGATGGCGTCCGCCGCCCCGGCAAGACCGGCGTAGAGGGCAATGAACCCGGCGTTGCGTCCCATAACTTCGACCACATAGACCCGTTCGTGGGAGATGGCGGTATCCCTAATCTTGTTAATGGCATCCAATGCCGTATTGACTGCGGTATCAAAACCTAAAGAGAGTTCTGTTCCGCCTATGTCATTATCGATGGTTGCCGGGATACCGATCACCGCAAACCCCATTTTGCTCAGGTCCATGGCGCCCCGGAAAGAACCGTCGCCGCCGATCACGATCAGACCTTCAATACCTAACCGTTCCAAATGCTCCTTCGCTTTTTTCATCCCTTGTTCTTCTTTAAACTCCGGACATCTAGTGGAAAAGAGGATCGTCCCGCCCCTGTGCAAAATCTGGGAAACGGCATATGAATTCAGTTCCACAATTTCGCCGGTGATCAGCCCTTGATAGCCTTTTTTCACCCCAAAAACCTGGCAGCCCGCATTCAGCCCTTTTAAGGTCACCGCCCTGATGGCTGCGTTCATTCCCGGTGCATCCCCACCGCTGGTAATAACAGCAATCCTTTTCATCTGCTTCCCCCTTAGCCTCTTTGAAACTTGACACACGCGTGCTACTCTTCTGTCTGCTCTATTTCCTCAAAAACTCCAATCTTCCGGTACTTCTCATACCGCTCCGCCAGCAGCTGTCCGGCCGGGTATTCCAATAACGGCGCTAAATGACGGATCAGAGCTTCTCTAATGGTCTTGGCGGTTTTTTCCGGATCGTGGTGCGCACCGCCCAACGGCTCCGGAATTATCTCATCAATCACCTGTAGTTGCAATAGGTCTTTCGCTGTTACCCGCAGGGCCTCCACAGCCTGTGGCGCCTCCGCCGCATTTTTCCAGAGAATCGAAGCGCAACCCTCGGGAGAAATCACGGAATAATAAGCATGCTCCAACATGAGAATGCGGTCGCCCACCCCGATCCCCAAAGCGCCGCCGCTCCCGCCTTCGCCGGTAATAACGGCAATAATCGGGGTCTCCAGGGCCGCCATCTCCATGATCGAACGGGCCACTGCTTCTCCCTGTCCTCTTTCTTCCGCTTCGATCCCCGGATAAGCCCCTACCACATCGATAAGGGTGATTACCGGCCGCTTAAATTTAGCCGCCTGTTTCATTAGGCGCAGGGCTTTCCGGTAGCCCTCCGGATGGGGCATCCCAAAATTCCTGTAGATGTTTTCCTTGGTATCGCGCCCTTTCTGCTGCCCCACCACGGTAATGGGGATATCATTTAAATAGGCAATACCGCCGATCATCGCCGGGTCGTCCCGGAACAACCGGTCGCCGTGTAATTCCAGAAAACCGCTGAAGATCATCTCAACAAACTCCAGGAAGGTAGGGCGTTTGGGATGACGGGCAATCTGCACCTTCTGCCAGCGGGTCAGTTCACTGTAGATCTTTTTCTTTAAAGCTTCTTCTTTATCTTGCAGGCGCGCGATCTCTTCGCTCATGTCAATCTCTTTTTCTTTGGCGAAAAGCTCGATCTCCTTTATCTGCCTCTCCAATTCCCGCAGCGGTTTTTCAAATTCCATGTTATAGCTGTTGCCATTACTCATCCTTGCTCACCTCACTCACCTCTCTCACCTCTTCTGTTTGGTGGAAACGTAAGAGGCGGGCTACGGTTTCCCGGAGGTTTTTCCGCTCAACAATCAGATCGATGATCCCGTGTTCCAGGAGAAACTCGGATCTCTGGAACCCCGCCGGCAGCGTTTGCCTGATCGTCTGCTCGATGACCCGGGGACCGGCAAAGCCAATCAAGGCCCCGGGTTCGGCAATAACAACATCACCGAGAGAGGCAAAACTGGCAAATACCCCGCCCATCGTCGGGTCGGTCAGGATGGACAGATAAAAGATCTTCTTCTCATGCAGGCGGTTTAAGGCCTGGCACGTCTTGGCCATCTGCATCAGGGAAATAATACCTTCCTGCATGCGCGCGCCCCCGCCGCCGGCGGTGACGCTTATTACCGGCAGGTTGTGTTCAACCGCATATTCAAAAGCCCTGCTAATTTTCTCCCCTACTACCGAACCCATGGAACCACCCATAAAGCCGAAATCCATCACAGAAAAAACGCAAGGTATATTCTGGACCGTTGCGACGCCGGTAACCACACCCTCATTCAATCCTGTTCTTTTCCGGGCTTTTTCAATTTTTTCTTCATAATCAGGAAACTCCAATGGGTTCTTTGAGATGAGACCGGAATCGTACTCCTGAATGCTGTCGGCGTCAAAAAGATAGGCAATGCGTTCTCCGGCCCGCAGCCGGAAATGATAGTTGCATTTCGGGCAGACCTTTAAGTTGCTTTCCAAATCTTTATGGTAAATAATCTGCCGGCAATTATTACATTTAACCCACAGCCCGTCAGGGAGTTCCTTCTTTTCCGGTTGCCCGGGCTGGATCCCCCTCTCCTCCGGCCGCTTAATCGTTACATATTTGGGTTTCGGCTTGAAAAGGTCTTTTAACATCTGTTGCAACACCTCACCGTCCTGCCATCACCTTGAAAATAATCTTAAAAACAATAATCTTAAAAAACAATAAAGTAAAAGAATTCGGCAAGTCTCTGCTAATTCCTTCTGTAATATGTTACTTCGTTCTTAATTCCCTGAATTGACGGACTTGGAGGGCTTGGTGCAAAACTTCCTGCGCCTCCTCCAACTCTACCTCGGTTACTAGAATCTCATAATCAGTAGTATGATCGTCCGTCCGCAGGCCAAGAGGGCGTAAGCGGACCAGGATCCCTTCGGCTTCCATAAAATCCCGAATTCGCAAAGCCACCGACCGGCTGGGCGCAATATATAGAACCGTCCACAACTGACGACCCTCCTATTCTCTCTTTTCTAGCGGTTGCATACTGAAGACCAGCTCTTTAAAGCGCCGTCCCCGTTCTTCAAAATTACGGAACATATCATAACTGGCACAGGCCGGTGAAAGCAATACCGTTTCACCGGATCCGGCTTTGCTCCTGGCAATTGCCACCGCCTCCTCCAAAGTGGCCGCCTGGTAGATCCCGGAAAGCAACCGGTCCCTCCCCTCCTCCTTTTCAAGGGCTTCCCGGATTTTCTCTGCGGTCGCCCCCATCAGGATCACCACCCGGCACCTTTCCGCCGCCACTTTGGCCAATTCCGTGAAAGGAAGTTTCTTATCATACCCGCCGGCAATCAAGACCACCGGGGCGGAAAGAGCGCGCAGCCCGGCGATGGTCTCTTCGGGGGTGGTAGCCTTCGAATCGTTGTAATAAGCGACCCCGTCCAACTCCCGGAGGAACTCCAAACGGTGCTCGACCCCTTTGAATTCCCGGATAGCACCGGCGATCGCCGCCGGGGAAGCGCCGGCCAGGCGGGCGGCGAGGGCGGCGGCAAGGATATTCTCCAAGTTGTGTTCCCCCGGAAGCCGCCTTTCTGCCGCCGGGCAGATATACTCTTCCCTCTTCCCGTCCAGTTTCAAGATGATATCGCCGTTTTTGAGGAAAGCGCCGGTCTCCGGCTGGGTGCACCTGGAGGTGCACCTGGAAAAGAAATAGACCTTTCCTCTAGCTGTCGCGGCCAACCGGCGGGTGACCGGGTTATCCCAATTAAAGATGGCAATATCGTCACTGGACTGGTTTTTGATGATCTCCTCTTTAGCCTGGACATATTCGGCAAAGGAACTGTGCACATCAAGGTGATTGGGGGTGATGTTAAGTAAAACGGCGATCCGGGGACTGTAACCCAAGTCCTGCAACTGAAAACTGCTGAGTTCAAGGATAACCCAGGTCTCCGGGGTCAGTTCCGGTAAAAAAGACAGCGGCGGCCGGCCAATATTCCCCCCCACCTTCACCGGTTTCTCCTTTTCCAGCATCATCCCGAGTAGAGTGGTGGTGGTGGTCTTCCCGCTGCTCCCCGTAACCCCGAGAACCGGCGAACGGCTCCGTCGCCGGTTCTCGGCCAAAAAAACCCGCAGTTCACTGCTGAAAACCGCGCCGCTCGTCGCCGCTTCTTGTAAGGCAGGAAGCCCCCTCGGGACGCCGGGGGAGAGAAAAACCACCTCGTGCCCAGGCAAATATTCAAGGTAATCCGGGCCTAAACGGTAAGTGACCGGCAGCCCCGTCAGCCGGTCCAGATATTCTCGCAGTTCATCACGGGTTTTTCTATCCAAGACAGTTACTTCTGCTCCCTGTTCAACCAGAAACCTTATTAAAGGTGTATTATTCACGGCCAAACCAATAACCGCCACTTTTTTACCGGTATACGTCATTAAAAAAACCACAACCTTGCCTTGAATTTCCTTCTTACTTCATTTCGCCGCTGATAAAGAAGATCCTTCTCAGTGCTCGTCGCAGACTCGTCTCTCGTTGCTCGTCGCTCGTTGCTCGTAACTCGTTGCTCGTGCTCAAGCATGCCGCTGAAGTTAAACGCCTAAAACCAGACCCGGGCCCGGCGCTCAACCCCAGCGCGCCTGGGGGCGCCCTTGCCGGATTGCCGGCGGGTCAGCCCCCAGTCTCGCCACACTCCACTCGTGCCCTGCCAGCATAAGCCGGCGTGAACAGGTTCTCTTTCTACTGGGCCACATGGGCCGTAAAACAGACGGCCGGAGCCTCCTCCCGCGGATAATCCAGGAAAACCGTGTCTTCCCTGGCCAGGATCTGCCAGAAATCCCCGGCGAGTACAGTCTCCACCTTCCCCTGGATCCGGCCCTTTTGCACCAAAAGACTCTGGTCGGCGGCGAGTGAGAACTTACCCGCCGAATAATCCTGGGTATGCAGACCCAATACCGAATAAACGATGAGACAGTCTTCCAGTTCCCCAAGGAACTCTTCAAAGCCTCGCCGGTGCGGGAGGTCAATCACTAAACCATGACCGCCGGCCACCGGCACCGGCGTCGGCTCCATCCCCAGCTTCTTGGCGTACTTAAGGTTCAGGACCGGCGTCACGAGCCGCCCTCCCCGGATCAGATCGGCACGGCCGGTCGGTACCCCCTCCCCGGTACACCGGTACGAACTATAACGGTAGGGACGGGTACCATCCACACTGATCGTCAAATCCTCCCGGAAGACCTTTTTAGCCTCGTGAAAATCCTGGGCCGCAAAGGCGCTCTGCCTGTTGGCCACCAACCGGCCGCTTAAATTACTGAGCAAATAATGCTCGAGAAAGGCCTCAAACACCCTGGGCGTGAAGATAATAGGCATCTCGCCCTCCCGGGGCAAAACCGTCTTCTTCTTCAGTTCCTTAACCGTCCGGCCGGTATGAACAGCCAATCCACTAAATTCCTCCGGGGCGGGCAGGCGTTTTTCCGCAAAAACCTCGCCAAAAAGGTCCTCTCCTTGTAGGTAGATCTCGACCGGCGTCTGCTCATAACTGATCCACAAGCCATCCGAATTGGCGACAAGCCGGCGGTCGCGGGAGACTCTCACCCACCCGTCGACCTTGCTTATGCCATAACCGGTTATTGTCTCTAATCCCTCCGCCAAATAAGTAAAGGCCGGTGTAAACTCTCCATCCAGGATCGCTACGGCGCCTTCGTGAGCCAAAGGCACGGCCGGAGGTTCATAGGGTTTTACCAGCCCCGGTCTGTAGGGATCCTTGTAGGCCGTCTTCTCCCAAAGCTCCAGGTTGGCCTCGAACTCCTCCAATACCCGCCGTTCAATCCGGGCAATGGTATATTTCTCCTCCGCCCAAAGCAGGCAGATCTCGCCGCTGCTCTCCTGTTTTAAACCCGGGGCGGTATAAGGCCCGCCAATTTTATTGTTTTTCAGCCCAGCTTCCAAATGCTCCTCTTCGTGCAGGTCAAACCTCCAGCCGGTCAGGGTTAATCCGGAAGAAAGCCTCTTTCCCAGGAGCATATTCAAGCGTTCCTGCAGTTGTTCACCAAATACGCTCACCCGCCTTCACCTCCAAGCATAATCCCGGGGTTTTTCTCCAAAACCAAAAAATAATGGGAACCGCCGCTGGACGGCACTCCTTGAAACATTTTCCCGCAAGTCCCCATCGCATCGATCTTTAAAGGCCCAAGACCCGCCCGGACCGCCTGGAGCGCCGTTAGGACCCTCCCGGAATAGATGGCCGGCCGGTAAAGACGGGGTACCGGCCCCAGCCGGTAGATGCCGGAACAGTTAAAAACGAAATTTCCCTCGGCGGTATTAACCTGGCCGCCCTTGAAACCGGAGAGGTAATAGACCTCCTCGTCCTCTTCCATAAGGCCGGCCTGGAGCATGTACTTATAGAGTTTTTCCGGGGTTATCTCCTCAAACTCTTCCTCAATAGGCCAGGGGTCCTTCACCTGGATCCGGATATTCGACATTCGCGCCAGAGGCAGGTGGTAAAAGGCCTCGGCTCTTCCCGCCCCGGTAACGGGAACCCCCGCCGCCTCTGCGGAAAACAGGTCGGCCAGGCCAGCCTCGAGGATCCCGTCCCGGACGATATAGACGGTCTGCCGGTCAATGCCGTTGGCACTGACCGGCTGGTAGGCATAATCCCCTTCCACCGGGCCGTCGATTATCGAAACAATGGGGGAAGCCACCTCCATCCCCCGGCGCAAGCGGCCGTTCTCCCCCAGGATGGAGCTTTCCATCCCGTCGGTCTCCGCCGCGTGCCCGAAGGCCTCATGAGCCAGCACTTTGGCCAAGGCGTAATCGATTACCAGCTTATACGAGCCGCTTTTTACCGTCCCGGTGTTCAAGAGAGCTAAAGCCATCTTCGCCGCGGGAACCGACTTTTTATACAACTTGGCGGTTTCCGCCGGTTCCAGGAGAATCGAGAGGTCGGTCCCTGGCAGATTACTGTAAGTAGTGGCCGTCCTCCCGTTTTCACGGGCAGTGAAGGTATTATAAATAAAGGAGCGGGGTGTCATAAAAACGGTATCCGTCCCGTCGTGCCGCGCCACCCGCCATTCTTCATCCACCAGCCGGTGAACGGTACGGACTGAAAGCCGGGGATCCATGGCCAGGCTTTTATTTAACTTAACCAACCGTTCCTCAATTTCCCCCAATGAACAGGAGCCATACGGGTGTTTCAAAGACATAACCACCCGCCGGTTATTGGGCGGTACGTTAAAAAGCGCCGTATTGACCTCGCCTTTCATTGCTTCGACCCTCTTGGCCAGCGCCAAGGCTTGCCGGAAAAGCTCCTTTACAGTCGAAGGGGCAATCCGGTCGGAAGAAGCAAATCCGGTGTACCCTTCAGAGGTACATACCTGGATCCCCATTCCCCGTAAAGAAGTGGTGGCAATCTCCTCCGTTTCCCCGTTATTCAGGTTGAAGAGAAGCTCTTTTTTCTCCTGAATCCTTAGGATAAAACCCGCGTTCTCCTTGCGTCCCATCTCTGCTGCAGCTTCCACCGTTTCATCATAACAATCCACCCGTAGGCTCCTGGTCATCTTTTCCCTCCTCCAGTTCTTCTTTAAGATATATCTTTTTTTCTATTCTATCCATTAGATTCCTACTTTCTCCTTTTCCGGTTCCTGCTTTCCCTTTTTTCGCTGGAGCAGGCAAGAGAATGCGCATAGATTTCTTCCTGCAAAACAAGGAACAAAAAACACCAGCAGGAAACCGGCCTTTTTTGGAGAATAAAATATATTTGTTGGAATAAAACCTTCGTACGAAACCTTCATATGCAAAGACTAGCTATTAGCGGCCGGGAAGGCTATCTATTGGCGCCGGATATGGTCTGGGCCACGCAGGGGGTTTTCCCTCATTAATTTTTCAGGAGGCTCCTCATGGAAACAGGAAAACTGTCGGCTTCTTTTTTAAAAAAAGGACTTACCCTGACCCTGCTTTTTAGTTTGGCAACCCTGACCTTCCTTTTTTTCCATTCCGCCACCCCTGATACCTGGCGCAGCATTTTTTATTTTAACCCGGAAACCATCTTTTTGCTCTTGATTTTGGTGATTGCTTCCTGGCTTGTTGAAGCGTTAAGGGTAAAGCTGATCGCCGGTACCCTTGGCGAAAAAGTAGGGTTTAGTAATATCCTCCGGATTAATATGGTCGGACTCTTTACCGGAAATATAACCCCTTTTACTTCCGGGAGTGTCCCCGCCCAGGTTTACCTCTTCCACCGTCTAGGGGTCTCCCTGGGCAAAGCTACCGCCATTGTTACGACCCGGATGGTCTTTACTTCCCTTTTCTTCATGATCGGCGGGCCTGCCGCCCTCTATTTATTCCGCCGCAGGCTCCTGGAGGAACTGGGAATTCAACACTTGTCAGTCGTCATCAACAGCATGCTTCTATTCCTTCTGGTTCTCTCCTTCGTTTTCCTGCTGGTCGTTATCTGGCGGCCTCATTATGGAAGAGCCCTGGTGAAAAAGGTCTTCTCCCTCGGGCTGGTCCGGAAGATCCTCGGCGCCCGGGCTGAAGCCATCTGTGAACGGTTCCTTTGCGAAGTGCAAGAGTTTCAAAGCTGTTTGGTCACGATTCTCCGTCACCGTTTCTTACCAGTGGTCGGGGTTATTTCCCTGACCGTTCTTTATTGGCTTATTAACCTCTCCATCGCCCCCGCTGTTTTGAAAGGCTTCGGTGTAAATATTGGCCACCGCCTCTTCCGCCTGTTTCTTCTGGAATTCGTCATCCTATTCCTGGTTTCCTTGATCCCGATCCCCGGCGGTAGCGGTTTTACAGAAATGGGACTCTATTCCCTCTTCTCAATCTACCTCCCCAAGCACCTCTTAGCCGTTTCCGTGGTGATCTGGCGTTTCCTCAGTTACTATCTGACCACTCTTATTGGGGGACTCTTCTTCCTCCGCTACCTAATGCATAAATAATAACCCCGGCGCAAGATGGACAAATAAAACCCCGAAAGCAAAGATAAAACAAAAATAAAAAAACACGCGCTACAGGCGTCACGCGTTTAAAGGTTGCGCTTACGCTTAAAAGCGCGGCACTAAAAGCGCGACGCTTTTGAGCACGGTGCTTTTTGGCGTGTACGCCTTATGCATCACGCTTTTTTATGCGTGCACGCTTAAAGCGGACTAATTGAGCACGTGAAAGATCCTTATGACATCAGGCTTATAGCATCATCCTTATGGCATGTACCTGAATTGTCATTTTTATGCCCGGGGATGGGCTTTGTCATAGACCTCCTTAAGCCTGTTCTTTGTTAGTTGCGTATAAATCTGCGTTGTCGAGATGTCGGCATGTCCCAGCATTTCTTGGACAGACCGGAGGTCGGCCCCGTTCTCCAGTAAATGGGTGGCAAAGGAATGCCGGAGGGTGTGAGGGGTTATGGAACCGGCGATATTCAGTTTTTCCGCATACTTTTTGATGATCTTCCAAAAGCCTTGCCGGGTAAGGCTGTGTCCATGATGATTCAAGAAAAGGGCGTCTTCCGCCGGATTCGAGGCCAAAAACTTCCTGGCGTGGTTGAGATAGGACTTTAAGTATCTAACCGCTTCCGTCCCCAGCGGGATAATCCTTTCTTTTGCCCCCTTACCCAGGCAACGAAGGTATCCTTCCTCCAAATTGACATCGGAAATTTTCAACGAAACCAGTTCGGAAACACGGAGCCCGGTGGCATAGAGAACCTCCAGCATTGTCCGGTCCCTAATCCCCGACGGTGTTTTCAAATCCGGCTGCTGCAGGAGTCTTAAGACATTTTCCACGGACAAGACCCGCGGCAATTTTTTCTCTTGTTTAGGGGCGTCCAGATTGATCGTGGGGTCCCTGGGGATAATTTCTTCTCCTGCTAAAAAATGATAATAGCACTTAATCGAAGCCAACATCCGGGAAATTGTGGATGTAGCGCGCCCTTTAGCTTGGAGATGGAGTAGAAACCCGACAACAGTGGCTGGAGTTGTCTCCGCCAGTGACATTTTCTTCTTTTCCGTCAGATAGGTTAGGTACTGGCGAAGATCCCTACCGTATGACTCCAGGGTATTGGCAGCCAATCCCCGCTCTACTGCCAGGTAGTCAATAAATTCTTCTAAATACGGATACAAGACAGCCAACTCCTTTTCCTCGGATTATCTCCTCGTTCTCACTCATGGCAGATACGGCGCACAAGACATTAATCGGCGCGTACGTATCTGTTGCCCGCGCGCCTCTATTCTCTTCTCTCAGTTTCGACATATTAATTGGGAATTCCTTTTTTAAATTCAAGAGAAAGTTTTCCACTTAAAAAAGCTGCGCCACCCAGTAAATCAAATACGGGGAAAGCACTCCTTCCACCAACCCTGCAATGAGCAAGAGAAGAAAAGAAGCACCGTTCAGTCCCAGACAGCGGAGTAATTCCCCGGTTAACGGATACGGGACCTTCTTTCCCCAACGACCTTTCAAAAGCGCGCCGGCAAAATCAATATTGGCAACGGCGGCGATCAAAACCGCCGGTACAATCAGGATATGGTGGGGAATAAGAGAGGCGATGACAAAGAGAAAGCCCCGCCCCGCCCATTGTTCCAGGATAAAACCGGCTGTAAACCCGAGAATAAAGCCTTTGGTAAAAACAATAAAGAGGATTACTGGCGCGCCAATGACACTAAAGCCGAAGAGAAAAAGGAGAAAAAGGGTTTTCAAATGCGAGAGAACGATCCTCCCGGCCGGGACAAAATCCACTGCCGGCCGGCTCTCCTGCTTAAACCCTTGAAAAAATAGATGGAGATATTGGGCTAACTCCAGTTTCTGCCCTTCCCGCAGCCCGTTGACGGCAACTGCGCCGCCAATAATGCCGGTGATAAAAATCAATGTGACCAGAAGAAAGATGAAAATACGATCTTCTATGTATCTGATTACAGCCTCCCGCCGGTATTCGGAGAGCAAATCCCCACCCCCTGTCCTGGTTACATAATTATGAAAGGACAAGGGATGATATGCCGGTAAGTTAATAAAATTATAACAGGCCTTTTCTTTGCGCCCGCAAAAAGGCGATGATGGTCTTTGCGTCCATAATTAATCCTTCGTCAATCATCTGCAAAACCTCTGTGAGCGGGTGAATAACCACAGAAAGATGTTCGTCCTCATCGGCATTGGCCGGCCCTTCCCGCCCGGGGCGGCAGGGTTGCAGATCGGCGGTGTAAAAGAGATGGATGATCTCATCGGTAAAACCGGCAGTAGTCAAGAAAGCGCCGATACTCTGCAGGGAGTTGATATGAAAACCGGTTTCTTCCGCCGTCTCCCGTTTGGCGCATTCTTCAGGGGATTCTCCCGGATCCAGCTTCCCGGCGGGTATTTCCAGGGTCTCCCGGCCTACAGGGTACCGGAACTGCCGGACCAGTACCACCCGGTTCCCGGGGAGCACCGGGATAACCGCTGCCGCCCCCGGATGATCAATCCACTCGCGTGCTGTTTTTTTTCCTCCGGGGAGAAGCACTTCGTCCCGGTGGAGTTTGAGCAAATTCCCGTCATAAACCAGGCTTCCCCGGATCTTCTTTTCAGTTAAATCCGGCTTTTCCATCGCCTCTTCCTCCTCTCCTTCCTGACTCCGGTCCGTTTTGATTTTACTCCGGTCAGTTCTGACTTACTCCAGTTTTAACTTTACCTCGATTTTGACTTTATCCGATTTTGGTACTCCGGTCAGTTCTGGCTTTCCTCAGTTTTGAATTCCTTCCAGATCATCCTCTTTGCCTGCGGCCAAAGCGGCGGCCACCACCCCGGAGACGGCGGCGGTCTCAAAAAAAGACGGGTCTTCCTGCCAGGAACGGCCCATGGTCTTTACCTCCAGGTCATACCCGGCAAAAAGCCCGGCCAGCGGCGGGGGATCAACAAAAAATACCCGGTGTTTCTCGACCAGCCGTTCCTCGCGGATCTGCCCGGCCAAGAGTTGCCCGCGCTCATCCCGCCAGCGGGGAAAGCCAATAAACGCCTTGGCATAAGTGAGTTGCGACAGAACGGTTCTGCTGTGGTGACTGAGCCCGTGGTGGCGGGGGCGGGGATCGGCAAAACTAACCCTGGGGATGGCCACCGGTTTTCCACCCAACCTTTCTACGGCCTCAAGCATATATGCCTGTTCAATCCCGGAAAAACCGTACCTGGTTCCGGTCCCCACAATCCCCGGGCCCATCGCCGCCAGGATCAACCCGGCGCCGGCCGCCGCCTTTGCCGCCGCCAGCGCCGAATAGAAATTCACCGTCTCCAGATCGCCCCCGAAGGCATGACCGCAGGTAATTGTCGTTTGCAACAGCCCGCATTCTTTCAACTTCCGCACCAGCCTGCTGAAGGGGAGCGGCAGGGCCGCACCGTCCGTCATAATATAGGCCACCCGGACCGGGGCGGCCTGCAACGCCCGGTAGGCCAGGAGCGCCGGTGCGATCATACTGTGCAAACCGCCGACAAGCACCGGGATGCCATCCAGGGAAGAAAAGCCTTTTATCTCCTGGTGATGCGGGGATTCTTCTTCTTCAGCCGCTCGCACCTTAACCTGCCAGGGGGTATACCGGAGTTTCATAATGTGGCCGCCCGCGGCCACCCCTTTCGCCACGGCGCCCCCAACGGCCCCTTCAACTCCCATGACAAAATGGTAGCCGCCTGTTCCCAGTTGCAAACGGACGGCTGTGGTATTAAGCGTAACCCGGTCGCCCTTTTTGACCCGGCCTGTCAACGCCGGATAATTAAGGGCAGGAGCGGTTTCCTCCCCCACCTGTACCACGGCCTCTTGCAGGCCGGGCAGGTCCCGGGTGACCCGGAGGACTACTCCATATTCTACCTGAAACATCCCACCACTCCAATGGGTATTCTACCTGGAGCATCTCACCACGCCAACGGTCTTTGCATGCGCAGTAATCCCTTTACCAAGAAAAAATTCCAAACAATCCTAGACCAACAGCTTTCGCGTGCCCAATAGTCCCTTGGCTTTGGCGAAACTGCCCGGGTTGTCCGGCACGCCGCGCAGCCGGAGGCGCCCACCGGTACTCCTTTTGTTGCGGGAAAAGCCTCTCCCGTACAGTTTACCCGGGAGTGGTGGAAAGCATGAAAGGCGCCGGAGCCAAGCGGTTATAAAAAGCATGAAGGAACTGGGCCAATCCGGGGGCAAAAAAAGAGGGAGCACTTGCGTTTCTCCCTCTTTTTTTATATTTGCCTTTTTTAGTTCCGCGGCTTTGTCAACTGGGCTTGTGCTGCGGCCAAGCGGGCCAAAGGCACCCGGAAGGGTGAACAAGAAACATAATTCATGCCCACTTCGTGGCAGAACTTCACCGAGTCCGGATCGCCACCGTGCTCTCCGCAGATCCCGATCTTCAGGTCCGTCCTGGCAGCGCGCCCTCTTTCGACCCCGATCTTCACCAGCTCGCCTACGCCCTCTTTATCTAGAGACTGGAAGACGTCAAAGGGCAGAATCTTCTTCTCTACATAGAGCGGGAGGAATCTCCCGGCGTCATCCCGGCTGTAACCAAAGGCCAATTGGGTAAGGTCATTGGTGCCGAAGGAGAAGAACTCCGCGTCCTGGGCAATCTCACCGGCGAGCAAGGCCGCCCGCGGGATCTCGATCATGGTGCCGATCATATACTCGACTTCTACGCCGTATTCTTTTATTACCGTTTCCGCTACTTCGATGGCATACTCCTTGATCGTCTTCATCTCACCGGTGGTCCCGATCAACGGGATCATGACCTCCGGCATGACGTTCTTCCCTTTCTTCGCTAACTCGCAGGCTGCTTCAAAAATCGCCCGGACCTGCATTTTATAGATCTCCGGATAAACCACGCCCAACCGGCAACCACGGAAACCCAACATGGGGTTGAATTCTGCCAGGGCTTCCACTTTGACCGCTAAAACAGCCGGCTCTAAGCCGATCTTTCCGGCAATCTCCGCCTGCGCCTTGGCATCATGCGGTAAAAATTCATGTAACGGCGGGTCCAAAAGCCGGATGGTTACGGGCAGGCCGTCCATCGCCTCGAAAATCCCGATAAAGTCAGACTTCTGGTACGGGAGAAGTTTGACCAAAGCCGCTTCACGGTCCCCTGTGTTATCAGCCAAAATCATCTCCTGCATGTATTGGATCCGCTCTTTTTCCGGACCAAAGAACATGTGCTCCGTCCGGCAGAGCCCGATACCCTCGGCGCCGAACTCCAGGGCTACTTTCGCGTCATGCGGGGTATCGGCGTTCGTACGTACCCGGAGGTCACGGTACTTGTCCGCCCAGGACATCAAAATTCCGAAATTCCCGGTAATCTCCGGTTCCACCAGGTCGGTTTGGCCCAGGATTACTTCGCCGGTTGAACCGTTCAGAGTCAGCCAGTCGCCTTCCCGCAGGACATTTCCATTAAGGGTCAAGGTTTTTTCGTTGTTGTTGATAACAGCGTCACCGCACCCGGCAACACAGCACTTGCCCATTCCGCGCGCGACCACCGCCGCGTGGGAGGTCATGCCGCCACGGGAGGTCAAGATCCCGACAGCCGCGTGCATCCCGCCAATATCATCGGGGCTGGTCTCCTGACGGGTCAAAATCACCTTTTCCCCACGGGCCGCCCATTCCTCAGCGTCAGCGGCGGTAAAGACCACCCGGCCAACGGCGGCGCCGGGGGAGGCCGGCAGGCCTTTTGCTACCGGTGTAACCTTGGCTTTGGGGTCAATCATCGGGTGGAGCAACTGGTCCAACTGTTCCGGCTGGACCCGGAGGACGGCGGTTTTTTCGTCAATCAACCCTTCCTGCTGCATCTCTACGGCGATACGTACCGCGGCCGCTCCGGTCCGCTTCCCGGCGCGGGTCTGCAACATATACAACTTGTTTTCCTGGATTGTGAACTCAACATCCTGCATCTCGCGGTAGTGTTTCTCTAATTTATCCCTGATCCCCAGCAACTGCTGGTAAATCCCGGGCATGTACTCTTCCAAAGACGGGAAATTCTTCTTCCGGTCTTCTTCGGCGATCCCGTTGTTCTTCGCCCACTCTCTCGAGGCCTCCAGGCTGATCTGCTGCGGCGTCCGGATCCCGGCCACCACGTCTTCACCCTGGGCGTTGATGAGAAACTCACCGTAAAACTTATTCTCACCGGTGGCAGGGTCCCTGGTGAAGGCCACCCCGGTGGCGGAACTCTCGCCCATATTGCCAAAGACCATGGTCTGGACGTTTACAGCGGTTCCCCAGTGTTCCGGGATCTTATTCAAGCGCCGGTAAGTAATTGCCCGCGGGTTCATCCAAGATGAAAAAACGGCGTTTATGGACCCCTTCAGCTGTTCCCACGGATCGGACGGGAACTCCATCTTCATTTCTTCCTTGAACAACTGCTTAAACTGGACCACCATATCCTTCCAGTCTTCCGCCGCCATATCCGTATCAAGCTTATATCCTTTTTCTTCTTTCCTGGCATCGAGTATCGCTTCGAACTTGTCGTGATCGATCCCGTAAACCACATTACCGTACATCTGAATGAACCGGCGGTAACTGTCATAGGCAAACCACTCATTCCCGGATTTTTTAATCAAACCCTGTACCGTCTCGTCATTGAGGCCCAGATTCAAAACGGTATCCATCATTCCCGGCATGGAAACCCTCGCGCCCGAACGGACGGAAAGGAGTAAGGGGTTTTCTGCATCGCCAAACTTGGCCCCCATAGCCTCTTCCACTTTACGGATGTTCTCTTTAATCTCGTCTTCCAGTCCTGCCGGCCACTGCTCATTATTTTCATAGTAAGCCGTGCAGACCTCTGTCGTAATCGTAAACCCGGCCGGAACCGGTATGCCGAGATTGGTCATCTCAGCCAGGTTAGCGCCTTTACCTCCCAACAGATTTTTCATTTCCGCGGTACCGTCTGCTTTTCCAGCGCCAAAAAAGTACACTAGTTTCTTTGACATCAGCCGTCCTCCTCTTCTTTTGCCTATTGGTTTGCTCGCGCGCTCGCACGCGTCGTTAATACGCATATCTGCATATAACAGGGCAAATCTTCACCGGCAGGTAAAACCCGCATTTTTCCGCACCTGTTGGATACATTTAAATTTTATTCTGTATTTTCCCCTATTCTCCTGCCGTTTATGAAATTTTAGCCTATTGATAACAATTTGCTAATCCAATGTTTGCACTGCACGGCGGGCCGCCGCCACCGTATTCTTCATCAGCATGGCGATGGTCATCGGCCCTACCCCGCCGGGAACAGGGGTTATCGCCCCGGCTTGCTGTACCGCGGAGGCAAAATCCACATCACCGGTTAATTTCCCCTCTGCTGTCCGGTTGATGCCAACATCAATAACAACCGCTCCCGGTTTAACCATCCCGCCGTTAACCAATCCGGGCCGGCCGGTGGCGACCACCAGAATATCAGCCCGCCGGCAGACCTCCGCCAGGTCCCGGGTGCGCGAGTGGCAAATCGTTACTGTCCCGTGCTCCTGCAAGAAAAGAAAGGCCAGGGGTTTGCCAACAATATTGCTCCTGCCCACAATGACACATTCTTTCCCGGTAACATCGACACCGCTCTCTTTAACCAGTTCCATAACGCCCGCCGGCGTGCAGGGGATTATTCCCGGCCGCCCGGCTGTTAACAAGCCGAGGTTAACCGGGTGGAAACCGTCCACATCCTTTGCCGGGTCGATTACATCCAGTACCGCCTCGGTCTGAATATGGGCGGGCAGCGGCAGTTGTACCAGTATCCCGTTGACTTCCGGATCGGCGTTAATCCTTTCCACCAGTTGCACCAGGTCTTTCTGGGAGGTATCCGCAGGCAGATGGTGCTTCCAGGATTTAATCCCCAATTCAGCACAGGCCCGTTCCTTGTTCCGGACATAAACCTGTGAAGCCGGATCGTCGCCGACCAGAATAACGGCCAGGCCGGGAGTAAACCCTTCCGCCGTTAACTGCGCCACTTCTTTTTTCAACCCTTCCCTGACCCGGGCGGCCAAGGCCTTACCATCAAGTATTTTTGCGGGGCTGTTGTTCACTACTATGAATCCTCCTTTGCATAAAAAACTAAGAAAGTTTCAAGCCGGCTCCATACTCTTATTCTACCGGTATCACCTCCGGCACCGGCCTTGGCCATAGACGCCTAAGCACCGGGGCCACCCTTTCCGGAACACCGCTGGTAAAAAATTGCTCCTTCCCTCCTTCCTGCCGTGGTGAAAGAAGCCCGCGTATTCCCAGGACCCTCATTACTTGCCGGGCTACCGGTTTTCCCGTATCCAGGATCTTGATTTCCGGGCCGGTCATCTTCTCCACCAGGGGACGGAGGAAAGGGTAATGAGTGCATCCCAAGACAATAACGTCCACATCATGTTCAAGCAAAGGCTGAAGATACGCCTTGAGCAGCTTCTCAGTCTCCTCTGTCTCTAGCTTCCCCGCTTCCACCGCCTCCACCAGCCCGGGAGAAGGCTGGGTAATAACAGTCAAACCGCTGGCAAACCTCTCTACCAGGGCGGAGAACCGGTTCCCGGCGAGGGTTAAGGCGGTGGCCAAGACACCGACCCGCTGTTTTTTTGTGTATGAGGCAGCCTGTTTTACCGCGGGTTCCACCCCGACAAACGGGACCGCCGGAAAACCATCCCGCAGTGCGCCCAAGGCCGCCTCGGAAGCAGTATTGCAGGCGACGACAATCATTTTGCAGCCGCGGTCAAGGAGAAAACGGGTGATGGCGAAGGCCCGTTCCCTGATGAAATCCGGGGGCTTCTCCCCGTATTGGCAATACCGGGAGTCGGCAAAATAAAAAAGATCCTCCCCGGGCAGGAGCGCTCTGATCTCTTTGGCAACAGAAAGCCCTCCCACTCCGGAATCGAAGATACCGATGGCCTGTTCCGGTTCGTCCCGTGCCCCTGAAGGGCGCGAATTATCTCTGCCGGTTGTCACGCCCATCCTCCTTCCGCCCGCGGAAAAATAACCATTATCTATCCTATTTTACCAAAATACCTTAGTAAATACCACATGTTTTGGCGGCCCACAACGAAAAGAGCTCCCAACCTGAAGGCTGGGAGCTCTTTTCTGCGCGTCCGTGCACGAAAAGGAGAACCATATGTATACGGCCTATTTTGTCCAGGTGTATTTGACCATGTCATTGTTTTTTGTCCACTCTTCCGCTGAGCCGTCATACAACCGGACCTTATCATACCCCAACACCCGGCTCAGGACAAACCACCACGAACTGGCGTAACCGCCGACACCGCAATAGACAATAATCTCCCGTTTTCCTTGTTACACTGAGCCCCTTGATCTCATTCGCAGCGTTACCCTTTACCGCGCGCGTTCGCGCGCTATGAGACACACTGAGCCCCTTGATCTTATTCGCAGCGTTGGCCTTTACCGCGCGCGTTCGCGCGCTATGAGACACACTGATCCCCTTGATCTCATTCGCAGCGTTGGCCTTTACCGCGCGCGTTCGCGCGCTATGAGACCGGCAAGGACTAGAGTTTTTGGAGGATTTTTTCCTTTTTTTGCTCCTGATCAAGCAACCCGGGGAAAACCGGAGCGGCGGTAAGGACATCCACCACCACCGGCTCGCCGCACTGCACTGCCTCCTCCAAAACCCGGTCCAATTCGTCGCTATCTTCCACCCGGTAGCCGACACCCCCACAGATCTCAGCAAACTTCGCGAAATCGGGGTTGGTCAGGGAAGTAACTTCATACGCCATATCCGCCATCTGCATCCGGTCTTTCTCCATCGCCAGGTAACCGTTGTTGACCACCACAACGGTTACGGGTAACCGGTAACGGACGGCGGTGGAAAACTCTGCCAGGCTCTGGGCCATCCCCCCGTCCCCCACCAAGGCGATTACCTGGCGGCCGGGCGCGGCCACCTTGGCCCCGATCGCCGCCGGAAGACCGAAACCGGTGGAGCGCCAATTCCCCGAGACTAAAACCGTCTGGTTGGTCCCGGAAAAGACCCGGTTGAACCAGACGGTATGATCCCCGACATCCAAAGCGACCACCGCATCATTGGCCATTATTCTCTCCAAAGTGCTGATCAGCCGGGCCGGTGGCACCGGTCTTCCCGGTGCGGTCTTTTCCCCGGCAATCCGTTCCGACCAGTCACTTTTCAACTGCGTCAACCGCCCGCGCCAGGCGAATCTCTCCCGGGGCCTAATCCCTTCGCTGATCACCGGCAATACCTCTTCGACCCGGCCAACCAAGCCGAAAGTTACCGGTGTATTGCGGCCGATATTCTCCGGGAGGATATCCAGTTGGACAATGCGTCCGGGAAAAGGAAGGTACGGTTCAGGCCACCAGGTGGCGCCGATCATAAAAATGATGTCCGCCTCGTTCAGCATAACGGTGGAGGCTTCGCTCCCGCCTTCACCCAGCCCGCCCATGACCAACGGGTGTTCCCCGGGTAACCTCCCTTTAGCCGGCATCGTCAGGGCAATACCGCTTTGCCATTTTTCCGCCAGCCCAAAAAGGAGATCCCCGTTATTCCCGACCCCCCGGCCGGCAAGGATCGCCGGGCGTTCGGCCGTATTAAGCAGGTCGATTACTGCGGCGATCGTTTCCGGGGAAGACTGCGCCGGTGTTTTCAAAAAGGGTTCAAAGGAGCGGACCGCCCCTTCTCCTTTAATCTTTTGGGACCATACATCCGCCGCCACACTAATATGGGCAGGGGTTCTTCCGGTGATGGCACTTCTTAAGGCGTTGATTATCACCTCATTGGCGGCTTCCTTATGGACCACCAGCCCCGAATAACCGGTGACCGGTCCCAGCAACATCCCCTGGTCAATGTATTGCTTGTGATTGGTGGAGAAATTATAAGTCTCCACCTGTCCTGTTATGGCTAATACCGGCGCCCGGTCGCTCTTGGCATCAGCCAGGCCGTTAACGAGATTGGCAACCCCCGGCCCGCTGGTGGCAGTGCAAACCCCGATCTTGCCCGTGAGTTTCGCGCCGGCGGAGGCCATGAAAGCCGCCGCGGTTTCGTGCTTGACGCCATAAAAACGTAACTGCGGGTGGTTCTCCACCGCATCAATAAAGGGCAAAATTGCATCCCCCGGGACCCCGTAAACCGCCTGCACACCCCAGGCCGCTAGTTGATCGGCGATGAACTCCGCCACGGTTTTTTCCATCTTCTTGCCTCTTTCCTAATTTCTCTTTTGTTTATTTTTTTCCGGGAGATACAGATTATTCGTTTTACTACGAGGAAAAAGGCTGCCTCCGGCAACCAAAAAAAACAATTAGATGGCTGCCGCAGAAGGATAAAGAAGATCACTCTCTCCCAAATTGATATTTCCGTTCGAAGTTTCAACCTCCAGATACATGCCGCCCCCGTGCAATTGGAGCTCCATAAAATTCTTCCCGGATCTAAGGAGGTGGGCGGCGGGCATGTGGTCGATAAGAATATTGCCGTTGGAAGTTTCCATGCGGAGCGTCCCTTGCGTCCAGGATGGCAGTTTGAGGTCAACAGGGCCGTTGGTGGTACGCAAAAGAAAATATCCAGCAGGCGGGAACATTACGTCCGCTTCGATCCGGCCGTTGGTCGTCACCACCCGCCCGTTTTCCCCGAGGAACCGCAGGTGGTTCAGGATAATCTGCCCGTTGGTGGTTTCAAGGTTTATCTCACCCTCGCAATCCTCCACTGTAATCCGGCCGTTGGTGCTTATGGCGTCAAGGGCCGACCGGAGATTATAGAAACCCAGCGACCCGTTGCTGGTCTCCACCGTAATCTCTTCTATTTTCTCCCGCGGCACCTCCAACTCCAGACTGACGCTGACCGAATGGATATATGGGGGTTGGGACGGGTAGGAAACGGTCAGTTCGAGAACTTCTCCTTCCCAATTGGGGACAACCTCAATATCCCTGCCGTATTCCAAAAGCCCGCTCTCGGTCTCGCCTTGTACCATCCAGGTCGCCCGCAGGCGCAGGTAATTTTCCTGCCAACCGGTGACCTTCACCGAACCGTTTTTGGTAACAATTTTAAGGCTGGACGCCTCTTTCAGTTGGTATTCTTCGGTAAAACTGTCACGCGCGGCGGAACACCCTCCTAGACTGGAAATGAATAACAAAAACACCAGCAAAAAAAAGAGTCTTTTCATCTTAACTCCTCCTGACTGCGTGTGCAGGGGTTTTCGGTATGATTTCGCCTAAAACACGGCAACTCCTTCTCCCC
>DUNX01000093.1 GCA_012839115.1 Bacillota bacterium | reverse complement strand
TTTGGAGGTAATAATTCTCGCGATCGGTTTGGGTTTGATAATCGGACCTTTGCAGGTTCAGAAGTAAAGGAGAATATTCTAGAGTAGGGGATAGGGGACCGGCCGGCTTGCCAGGTCGCCGGCTTGAGAATCAACCAGGAAGGAAATAGATGGCCAACCTAGAACAAACCGGTCTTCTAGGCCTTTGTTTGCTTGTTTTTGTACTCCATAGGGGTGCATTTTTCTTTCTCTTTGAACTTGTAGATGAAATAATCGACATTTTTGTAGCCCACCCGTTCCGCAATCTGGTAAATGGGCAGATCTGTTCTGGCCAGCAACTTCTTGGCGTTTTCTAAACGCTGTTCATTGACATAATGGCTGAAAAGCATGCCGGTTTCTCTTTTGAATAATTGTCCAAGGTAGGCGGGGTTTATATAGAAAAGCTCCGCCATGTCTTTGAGTTTGAGGTTTTTGTAATAGTATTTCTCCACATATTGCTTTACCCGGTTAATGATCCGGCAGGACTTTTTCAACTTCTCAAGGTAACCGGCGGCGGCGAGGGCTACTTCAGTGAAGATGTTTTTCAACCGGGCGGCATTCAAATTGCTGACATGAACCGCCAGCAGCTTTTCCTTACTCTCAATGGCCTCGGCGGTCCCGCCCAGTTCTTTAATGAGGGTAAGGACTTTCATGAGGAAATTGCCCAAATGGATTTGGACCAGATTGGGGTGGAGCTTTTCTTCGGCAAACCGGTGGAAGATCAGGTCGATGAGCCTTTTAACTTCGTCGGCCTGGTTGTTCTCGATCGCCTCGGTCAAGAGTTGAAATTCCTCGATCTCCTGGTAATTATGGTTGAAACTCTTCACTCTTTGCCGGTAAAAGCCGGCAAAGGAATCATCCTGGGACAACTCCTTCCGGATCCCGCACAACAGGGCGATCAATTCTTCCTCGTCCACCGGCTTAATCAGGTAGCTTTTAACATTGTACTGCAAGGCCCTTTTCGCATATTCGAACTCATCATACCCGCTTAAAATAATAAAGGGCATTTTGTGGTCGTTCAGAGTATTCCGGATGTAGTGAATGAGGCCGAAACCATCCATGATGGGCATTTTGATATCGGTAATGATTAAATCCGGGTAATCCAGTTTCAGCTTTTGTACGGCATCCTTACCGTTGCGTGCTACCGCCGAAATAGAGAAGTCGTAGGCTTCCCAGTCGATGAGCTTCGGTAACCCCGTTCTGATACTGGGTTCGTCGTCGACGATCATAACTTTATACATTCTTACCCCCCCACCGGAATAACCAGAGTAATGGTTGTTCCTTGCCCTTCCGCACTATCGATCCGGAGGCGGAAATCCTCTCCGTAGTAGAGCCTTAAGCGCTGATAGATATTGCGGATGGCAATATTCGTCTCTTGCGGTTCCTCGGCTTTGATATCAGTCCACAGGCGGTGTAATTTATCCGCCGCCATCCCGATCCCATTATCCTTGACCATACAATAGAGCTTTTTGCCAGTTGGCCGGAGGATAATCTCCACCTTCCCCACATGATCGGCGCCTTCAATCCCGTGCAGGCACGCATTTTCCACAAAAGGCTGAATCACCAGTTTGGGTATTTTCCATTCTAAAATCGCCGGATGGACCTCCATCGTATACTGGAACTCCGGGCCAAAGCGGTATTGCTGGATGGACAAAAAGTCCTTGATAAAACGAACCTCTTCCGCCACGTTCACCCATTCTTGCCGGAAACGGCTCATTCTTTGGAAAGAACGGGTTAGCCGTTTAATCATCTCCGCTGTCTCCTTCTCCCCTTTTTCCACCGACCGCATACGGATAGACTCCAGTGTGTTATATAAAAAATGGGGGTTCATCTGGCTTTGTAAGGCGTTCAATTCGGCCTCTTTTTTCTCCAGTTTTATCCGGGATTGTTCCAGTTTGGCCTCATAAACATCGTGGATGAGGCTGCGGATCTTAACCACCATTTGGTTAAAGGCCTTAATCAGCATGCCAATTTCATCGTTGCCCTGATGCCCGGTATATTGCCGGTTAAAGCCCTCCTGAACCAGGGTATTGACATGGGCGGAAAGGGAATTCAACCGGTCGTAGAAGGAACGGGAGATCCAAAGAATAAGGACGGAAGCCACCAGTAAGCTGATGGCGGTCTGCATAATGATGTTATTCTGGGGTTCCCGAAGGGCCCTGCTAATCTCCTGCTGGTCGATGAGGCTGACCAGGGTCCACTCCAGAGCAGGGGCTTCTTCGATCACCACTTGTCCCTGGTGCTTCTGTAAATAATCTTCCAGTTGCCAGTCGGGGGCCGGCACATGATCGGCAAATAAGATCTTTCCCTGCCGGTCAAAGATAAAAATTTTCCCTTTAAGTTTTTCGGTGATAATAATATTCATAAGCCGTTCGGTATTTAACGTAAAGTGGACAAATTTTAAATAACGGTCCTGCCGCTTATAGAGGTTAAGGACTCTGACAGCGAACAAAGGGGTAACCATGGTGTTATTGGGCTTTTGCTGGGTTACGCCATAAAGAAGGTGGTTTTTTTCCGGGTTTTTAACCACCTGTTGAAACCAGTCTTCGCTTCTCAGCCGTTCGTCAATGCGGTAGACCGAACCGGAATTGAGGATGGTATTATTGTCGGTATAAAGGACGGCTTTATTAATCTGCGGGTAAGATTCGCCGTTGATAAAAATATAGTCCATTAAATAATTGTAGTAGGTCTCCACATACGCGATGTCGCTGGGGAACTCCCGGTCCAACGTTTCGTAAAGGGTTCGATCCAGGGAAATCCGGTTGCATAAGGTAGTCACCGTCCCCAGATCGCTCTCAAGCCGGCTGATGATCCGGTGGGCGGCTTGGCGATAGTAGTTTTGCTGGATGGTCTTAACATTGCCCACCATATGGTGGTAGAAGATAAGATTAATAACTAAAATAGGGCAAAAAACACAGAAAAGGTAGACGAAAAAGAGCTTATACTTTAATTTAAGGTCATCCAGAATAAGCATCTTTAACCCCTTTTCATGCGTTGAATGCCCTATCGGTTAAAATCTATATTATTCGCTACCCTCTTTATATCATATGATTCTCTATTCTGCAACAACCTCCTTCACGGAAATTCAGGGTATCCTTTGGTTTATTCTTTAAGTCCGCCCAAAGTTAAGCCATGGACAAAATATCTTTGCAGGAAGGGATAGACCACTGCGATGGGGACTGTCACAATCACGGTCATGGTTGCCCGGATTGACCGCGGTGTGATGGTGTTCATCGACTTGGTGGCGGCTTGGGCCAAGGCTTGCTCCAGGGATCCAGTCATCGTATTGGCGCTTTGCAAGACCTTCATTAATTCATACTGGAGAGTACTTAAATTCGGGTTGGAAGAGTTATATAAAAACGTATCAAACCAGGCATTCCAGTTGGCGACAGCAACAAACAGGGCGATGGTGGCCAGCACCGGTTTGCAGAGGGGGAGGACAATCCGGGTAAAAATCCTAAATTCCCCGGCCCCGTCCACCCGGGCCGACTCGATCAGGCTTTCCGGTAATCCGCTGATATAAGTGCGGATTACGATCAGATTAAACGCCGTAACCAGGCCTGGCAGCACGTAAACCCAGAAATTATTGGTTAACCCCAAATTCCGGATTAGGAAATAATTAGGAATCAGTCCCCCGTCAATATACATGGTCAGGACGTAGATGAAAGAAAAAAGTTTACGGAAGATAAATTCTTTCCGGCTGAGCGTATAGGCAACCATTGCCGTGGAAAAGGTACAAAAGAGCGTAGAGAGCACCGTCCGGAGCACCGAAATGAGAGAGGCCTGAAAGATTTGGTTACGGTTTAATAAAGAGCGATAATTATAAAGGGTAAATTTCCGGGGCCATAAATAGATTCCTCCCTTGGAACTATCCAGGGCGTCATTAAAGGAAACCGCCAGTGTATTTAAGAACGGATAGAGGGTGATAATCACCAGAAAAATCAGGGAGAAATAGACCACAAAATCAATGATTATATCTTCCTTTGTCGAGCGGTATTTTCTTCTTTTCATCAAATCACCCCTACAGTAATCTTTCCTGCCCCAGCAATTTGGCTAGGTAGTTGGCGCCAAAGACCAAGACCAGACTCACGACGCTCCGGAAGATCCCAACCGCGGTTGCAAAGGAATAACGCATCATTTTAATCCCGTAATCCAGTTCGTAAATGGTGAAAACCCGCGCGTAATCGATGACCCGTCCATTTTGCAGCAGGTATTGCTGCTCAAAACCGCTGCTTAACAGGTAACCCATATTCATGACCAGGAGAATAATGATAATCGGTTGAATGGACGGAAGGGTGACGTGCCAAATCCGTCGTAATCTTCCGGCTCCGTCAATGGTTGCTGCCTCGTAGAGATTGGGGTCCACGGAGGCAATGGCAGCCAGATAAATGATGGCGCCCCATCCCACTTCTTTCCAAACATGAGAGGCCCCAATAATCCACCAGAAAAGCTGGGGGATGCCCAAAAACATGATGGGTTCTTTGATGATGTGTAGTCTCATTAATACCTCGTTGACAATACCGCCGTCAGTGGACAAGGCATCGCGGACCAGGTTGGCCGCTACCACCCAAGAGATAAAGTGGGGTAAATAAGAGATGGTTTGGGCGGTTTTCTTGAAAAACAACAAGCGGACCTCGTTAATAATCAAGGCCAGGAGGATCGAGGAGACCATCCCAAAGACCAGTTGGATTATGCTCATGGCTAAAGTGTTCCGCAAAACCTGGTAAAAAACCGGGTCGCGAAAGAGCCATTTGAAATTATCAAACCCGACCCAGACCTGATCAAAAATACCCTTCTGTGGCCAGTAGTTTTGGAAGGCCAAAACCCAGCCCCAAATCGGGATGTATTTAAATATGATCACATGAACAACAAAAGGAACTGACATGAAAAGAAGCACTTTTTGCTTCTTCAGGGTCTGCCAGAAAGGCTTCTTCTGGATTGTTATATTCTCAGTTAATAGTTCATACGTTACCGGCGTTGTCTTCACCGTCTTCAACTCTCCTTAATCATGGTCGGATCAATTGACAGAGGGCGCCGCCGGAACAGCGCCCTCTGCATAGAAGGAGGATTTACCAGTTTTCCATCCGCCAGTCGATCTGCTCTTGATAGACTTTGATCTGCTCTTGCATTAATCCGGAAATCTCTTTAACGTAGTTATTCCAGACCTTCTCAAAGTCCTTGGTTTTACTCATCACCATCCTGGGTACATAGGCGTTCAAAATATCCTTCATCCGGGTCTGTTCGATATGGGCCGGTGAACCGGCAGGTACGGTGATGGTCCAGAGCGGATAGTACTTCCTGGGTCTGGGCGCATTATAGAATTCGGTGAAGGCTTTGACCCCGTAAGCGTCCATGACCTCTTTCTCACTTTCATGACTGTCGGCGTAAATCAAGTGCGGTTGCCGATCAGGCATGAAGCTGTTTCCGTTCTGGTCAATACCCCGCAGGTTGGGGAAGGAATTATAGAAGTAGGGCCCGCCGAAAACGTCCCGCACCCAGTCGGGGTCTCTGAACAACTTAAGCTGTGCTTCTGTCCGGTAGAAATGGCCTTTATTGTCCACTTCATAATGCTGCCCTTTGACTCCCCACTGGACCAAGTGCTGGGTCTCTTCCCGGATTAGATAATCCAGGAATTTGATGGCGCCGACCGGGTCTTTACAAGCGGTAGTAATCGACAACCCCTGGGTCGCCTGGATATAGGGGACATCGCGCTGGTATTCCTCGATTGATTCGTCAAGCACAACCGGGAAGGGGATAAAGATGTTCTCCGGATCGTCGCGGAGGAGAATCTGCTGGGCTTCCTGGACCTGCCAGTACTGGTTAAATGTGCCCAGTACCCGCCCGGAGCTTAACTTCTCAATATACTGGTCATAGTTCAAAACAAAGGTTTCTTTGTCGACAATACCCTTGTTATACATCTCGTTCAATTTCTGGTAAT
Organism: Bacillota bacterium; assembly: GCA_012839115.1. Taxonomy (GTDB): domain Bacteria; phylum Bacillota; class UBA4882; order UBA10575; family UBA10575; genus JAAYGG01. Next base: position 2,130 of record DUNX01000093.1, on the reverse strand, counting down.
AGACTTTTGCCGCATTGGACGTATGGTATTGCCGGACGACGAATTTGCCTTTTTCCAGGACCGGGACGAATTCCCCTTCGTTGGGGTATCCCAATAAATGCTGGGGAACGTTGGTGGTCGCAAAACTTCTCCAGCTATCAAAGAGGGTAACGTAACCGATGGTTCTTTCACCGTTAATTCTCGGATGCTTTTTCACATAGTTCTCGATCAATTCGAAGTATTGATCCAAGCTTTTAATTACCGGCCATCCTGCTTCTTTCAGGACCTTCTTGTTAATGAAGAAGCCCAGTTCCGGATAGCGGGAATTATCAGTGCCGTAAGGAATGGCCTGGATCGGCAGCCAATAAACATTGCCGTCTTCCTGTTTTAACTGTTCCCAGTGCTTCGCATAGAGCCGCTTGATGTTGGGCGCATGCTTCTCCACCAGATCATTAAGGGGGATTAACATCCCGGCGTCCTTAAAGAGGCTGGTAAAGTGCGCCGCGGTTAACATGTCAGGCAGTTCTCCGCTGGCAATCATCAAGCCCACTTTGGTTTCGAGGTCACCCACTAAGTACTCTCTTTGCAGTTTAACCCCGGTTTCTTTCTCGATAATATCCCCGACAATTGTGGAACCGGGGTAATCGGGTAGGGGTTCACTCAAAAACACAGTGAACGTCTGCGTTTTTTGCGCCGAAACCAGGGCGCTGGTGGCTGTTACCGTTAATATCAGTAACAGCAGCAAAAGACCTTTCCGTTTCAAAACCGTCACTCCTTTTTTTTATTTTTTATGGATTTTACGGAACCCGCTGGTTCCGTGGGAAAACATTTTGCCAATCATGGCAGGGGCAAGTATGTTATAAATACTTTACAGTTATATAATAATTTAATTAAAAAACCGAACCATTCTCAACCGGACAAAATATAGTTTTTTTCTTGAAAATTATATGTTCTTGTCAATAACTGTTTTTCGGAGGAAAATAGCTCAGGTGGTTACGGGCATTTCTGGTAGATGGCTGTGTCTTTGTTTCCACGGCCGTCTTTTTTTTGCCGGGAAACGCCTTCGCTTGCGAAAACAACCGCGGATATTTACCCAACTTAACTGTATGTTTAGTTTTTGTTGAGAGCCGGTGTGTATTATTGAAGCAGGTGCTTTTTTAGAAATTGTGGGGTAGCGTGAAAACCTAAGAGGATGGGGGGATTAGTTTGTCCGGTCGGAAAGTGGAAAAAAGAATTCCCTTGAGGCGAATTGGCCTTGTCTTGGTTTTATTCCTGAGTATAGTATTAGTGATCGGTTATGCGAGCGGGAATGGGCAAAGTAAACAGGTTACAATCAGCATCTCGCCCCAGGATGTGACCTTGCTTCCGGGGGATAAACAACAGTTTACAGCTGTGGTTACCGGTCTTCCCGATCAACGTGTGACCTGGTCGGCCACTGGGGGAGTGATTTTCGAAGATGGTCTCTACCTGGCAACCCAGGCCGGAACCTTTGAAGTTATTGCCACTAGTAAGGCGGACCCATCGAAAACGGCAAAAGCCAAGGTTCATGTTCTTGGAGCGGTGGGTGTGGAAGATTTTTACGATATTAAAGCTTGGCAGGGCTATATTACTTGTCAAGTTAACGCCTCATGGAGCAGCACCGGTGAGAGCGGCACAGTTTATCAGCACCAGTATAATGATGATATAAAACGGGAGTACCGCTTGGCAGAGAGCGGAGGTTATTATTGGTGGCGGCGCTTTCCTCAATCCCCGGTTGAGGTCTCGGGCTCGATTCACGAGCTGTCGAAAAAGCCTTCAGATGGGGGAGATTATTGCGAAGTGAAATGGCAGGGCCATCTCACGGTTGTTCCTGACAACTCCGACTATCTAGAAATTAACGAGGAGGCGGGGACCTATACCATTGTGCTGTATGGATTTATCGTTCCGGAAATAGAAACGGTCCTCTATGATGATGGCGAACCCGTGGAATCATGGGATAACTTTGGACTTGAGACGATCAGTATTGTTGATCAGCCTCTCCCGTCAGTGGGGAAGACTTTAGCCGGAAGCAAAGTGGAGAAGGTTACCTTAACCCCTCTATTGTACGAAACGGGGGCTTACGAAATTAAGGAAGCCAACATGACCATTACTTGGCACTTTATACCGGTGGAA
>DUNX01000092.1 GCA_012839115.1 Bacillota bacterium | reverse complement strand
TATTTTGCTTTTTCCAGGATGGAAACAACCCGCCAGCGTTTTTCCTTACTTAACGGCCTGGTCTCCATGACTTTCACCTTATCGCCGATCCGGCACTCATCCATTTCATCGTGGGCTTTCAATTTAGTGGTACGACGAATGGTCTTCCCCAATAGCGGGTGCCTGACCAGCCTTTCCACTGCTACGACCACAGTTTTATTCATTTTATCGCTGACAACCATTCCCACCCGGGTCTTGCGCTGCGCCCGTTCAAGCATTGCGGGTTTTCAACCTCCTTCCTTCCTGCTGTTGGGTTTCGATCTTTGCCTCCCGTTCCCAGAGGACCGTTTTTACCCTGGCCAGATCTTTCCGGACCACCCGTATCCGCCGGTAATTATCCAGTTGCCCGGTGGCCAGCTGAAAACGGAGGTTAAAAAGTTCCGCCTTGAGATCAGCAGCTTTCTTCTGTAATTCCTCTGTTGTCAATTCCCGTAGTTCATTAGCTTTCATGGGTCTCACCACCCGTTTCTTCCCGCCGGATAATTTTTGTTTTGATCGGCAATTTATGACCGGCCAATCTTAAGGCCTCTTCCGCCAGGCTCTGCCCTACTCCGGTAACCTCAAAAATAATCCGGCCGGGTTTTACTACTGCCACCCAATATTCCGGTGAGCCCTTACCGCTTCCCATCCGGGTTTCTGCGGGTTTCGCCGTCACCGGTTTATCGGGGAAAATTTTAATCCAGATCCGCCCGCCTCTCTTGATATGCCTTGTCAAGGCAATACGGGCCGCTTCAATCTGCACACTGGTAATCCAGCCCGGTTCTACCGCCTTTAGCCCGTAATCGCCAAAGACTAATTGGGACCCGCGGTAGGCTGTACCTTTCATCCGTCCTCGCTGGACTTTACGGCGTTTTACTCTCCTTGGCGCCAGCATCTTTACTCGCCTCCTTCAGCCTTCGTCTCCTTCTTGGCTTGGAGCACCTCTCCTTTATTGATCCAAACCTTAACGCCAATCTTGCCGTAGGTTGTATTTGCCTCGCTGAACCCGTAATCAATATCCGCCCGCAAGGTATGCAGGGGGACTTTGCCTTCACTATATCCTTCAGTCCGGGCAATCTCCGCACCCATCAACCTCCCGCTGCAGGCTACCTTCATCCCTAAGGCGCCAAAACGCATGGTTCTGTTAATCGCCTGTTTCATCGCCCGGCGGAAGGATACCCTCTTTTCCAATTGCGTCGCAATATTCTCTGCCACCAGCTGTGCATTGAGTTCCGGGTTCTTTACCTCGGCAATATTCAGGGAAATTTGCTTCGCAGTTAACTCCTCCAATTCTTTCCGGAGCTTCTCCACTTCTGTTCCACCCCGGCCGATCACCATTCCCGGGCGAGCTGTATGAATTGTAACTTTAATTCTGTTCGCCGCCCGTTCAATCTCTACCCGCGCAATCCCGGAATTATAAAGTTTTTTCTTAATAAGACGGCGAATTTTTATATCCTCATGCAAAAAGGTGGCGTAATCTTTCTCCGCAAACCACCGGCCGTCCCAGTCGCGGATAATCCCCAGGCGAAGGCCTACCGGATGTACCTTTTGCCCCATCTCCTCAAACCTCCTTTTCCCCGACGATAATCGTAATATGGCTGGTCCTCTTCCGAATCAAGAACGCCCGTCCCTGCGCACGGGGGCGGATTCTCTTCAGTGTCGTTCCCTGATCGACAAAGGCCTTGCTGACAACCAAGTTATCCCGGTTTAGCTCATGGTTATTCTCCGCATTGGCCACGGCGGAATTCAGCACCTTCAACAAGACCGCCGCCGCCGCCCTTGGGGTATGGCGGAGAATGGCCGCTGCCTCGTCTACGCTTTTTCCCCGGATTTCATCCAGCACCTGCCGGGCTTTGCGCGGTGCGATCCGGACATAACGCGCAACAGCTCTGGCTTCCATCTTATCTCCCTCCCCCTTAAGGAATACTCTCTGAATAGGCTTTCATTTTTCTACTTTAAGGCGGTCGAACGTTCCGTGTGGCCGCTGTGCCCCCGGAAGAGCCGCGTTGGGGCAAACTCTCCCAACTTATGCCCGACCATATCCTCGGTAATATATATTGGCACGTGTTTCCGCCCGTCATGGACAGCTATGGTGTGGCCCACCATCTCCGGGAAAATCGTTGAGCTCCGGGCCCAGGTCTTGATGACCCTTTTTTCACCGCGTTTATTCATCTCCTCAATCTTCTTACGGAGATTGGCATCAATATACGGGCCTTTTTTTAATGAACGTGACATACCTCTCCTCCCTTTCCATCTCTATTTACGGCGCCTGATAATCAGGCGATCGGAGGGTTTTTTCCTTCTGGTCCGCCGCCCGAGCGCCGGTTTCCCCCAAGGAGTAACCGGTGCGCGCCCGATCGGCGATCTTCCTTCACCACCGCCGTGCGGGTGATCAACAGGGTTCATCGCTACTCCCCGCACAGAAGGCCGCCGCCGTAGCCAGCGGATCCGTCCGGCCTTTCCGATGGTAATATTTTCATGCTCCACATTACCGGTCTGGCCGATGGTGGCCATGCAATCCTGGTGGAGCAGGCGCACCTCACCGGAGGGTAGGCGTATGTGGGCATATTTGCCCTCTTTCGCCATTAATTGCGCGGCCGTTCCGGCACTGCGCACCAGTTGGCCGCCGCCGTTCTTACGCAACTCAATATTATGGATCATCGTTCCCACCGGGATATTGGCAAGCGGCAAGGCGTTTCCGGGCTTGATATCGGCATCCGGTCCCGAAACCACCGTATCGCCCACACCTAAACCATCCGGGGCAATAATATAACGTTTTTCCCCGTCCACATAGTGCAAGAGGGCAATCCGTGCGCTGCGGTTGGGATCGTATTCAATCGCCGCCACCTTGGCCGGAACCCCGAATTTGTCCCGTTTAAAATCGATTATCCGGTATCTTCTCTTATGACCGCCACCCCGGTGCCGGACGGTTTTCCTTCCCGTGCTGTTCCTGCCCCCGAATTTCTTCAAGGGAGCAAGCAGCGACTTTTCCGGCTTGCTCTTGGTGATCTCGTCAAAACGGGATACCGTCATGAACCGGCGTCCGGGCGTGGTCGGCTTAAAATTCTTCACTGCCATTGCTGGACCTCCTTAGTGGAGAGGGACTAGACTCCCTCGAAAAATTCAATACGGCTTCCCGGCGCCAAGGTAACCAGGACCTTTTTCTCACTGGGCCGCCGGCCTTCAAACCTGCCTAGTCTTTTAAGTTTTCCCACCATGTTCATGGTGTTGACAGCCATCACCCGTACCCCGAAGATCTCTTCCACCGCCTGGCGGATCTGGGTCTTGTTCGCACGGTGGTCAACAATAAAGCAGTATTTGTTCTCCGCCATCAACCTGGTGGTTTTCTCTGTAACCACCGGCTTTTTTATTACATCTCTGGCCTCCATTACGCCAACGCCTCCTCAAGCTTAGTCACAGCGTCCTTCGTCAGAACCAGCCGGTGATGGGTCAATAAATTATAAACATTAAGGCTTTCCGGAATCACAGCCATAACTCCAGGGATGTTCCGGGCTGATTTTACCACATTTTCATCTTTTTCGGCTGTAACAATTAACGCCTTTTCCTTGTCAATCTTTAAATTGGCAAGCACTTTGAGCATGGCCTTGGTTTTGGGTTCAGCAAACGCCAACTCCGCAAGGACAATGGCCTCTCCTGCCTGCACTTTGGCGGAGAGGGCGGACTTTAAGGCCTGACGCCGTGCTTTTTTGGACATCTTTAAACTGTAATCCCTGGGGACAGGAGGGAAAACCACACCCCCGCCGGTCCAGATCGGTGAACGCCGGCTCCCGTGCCGGGCCCGGCCGGTACCCTTTTGACGCCAGGGCTTCCTTCCTCCCCCGCGTACCTCTGCCCTGGTTTTAGCTTTGGCGGTACCCCGGCGTTCGGCTGCCATCTGCCTTACTAAGGCCAGGTGGAGAAGGGCCTGGTTCACTTTGGTCCCAAATACCGAATCCGCCAGGGTAATTTCGCCGGTTTGTTCTCCATTCATATTATAAACTGGTAATGTCGGCATCTTGATCCTCCTCTCATGCGGATTCATCCTTTAGCTGCTTTGACCGTCTCTTTAATTATGAGCAGGCTGCCCTTTCTCCCCGGAACTGCTCCTTTAAGCAAGAGGAGGTTTTTTTCCGGATCGACCTGAACCACCTCAAGTCCTTGAATGGTAACCCGCTCTCCACCCATCCGGCCCGGCAGTTTCCGTCCTTTAAAAACCCGCGCCGGATCCGTGGCCCCGAGCGAACCGGAACGCCGGTGGTACATGGACCCGTGGGACATTGGACCACGGTGAAAACCATACCGCTTGATCACCCCGGCAAAGCCTTTGCCTTTGGATTTGCCGGAAACATCGACCTTTTCTCCTTCCTGGAAAAGATCGGCCTTTAAGACCTGCCCAACCTGGTATTTATCTTGTTCCCCCGCGTCAATCCGGATTTCCCGCAAATACCGCTGGGGATTGAGCCCGGCCCGGGTAAAGTGTCCCTGCAGGGGCTTGTTCACCGCTGTCTTCTTCTTCGTCTCTTCCAGCCCGAGTTGGACTGCGTTATAACCGTCTTTTTCCTCAGTCTTTATTTGCACTACCACGCATGGTCCGGCTTCGACAACCGTAACCGGAACCAAACGGCCGGCAGAATTAAAAACTTGGGCCATACCAACCTTTTTGCCAAGAATTCCTTTAGGCAAAACCAGACACCTCCACCTGCGAAACATGCGCGCCCCACGCGCCGGTTCACAGCTTAATCTCAATATCTACTCCAGCCGGGAGATCAAGACGCATCAAAGCATCGACCGTCTTCGAACTGGGTTCCAAAATATCTATCAACCGCTTATGGGTTCTCATTTCAAACTGTTCCCGCGAATCTTTATCCTTATGAACAGAACGCAAGACTGTAAAAATGCTCTTTTCCGTCGGCAGGGGAACCGGTCCTGAGACCACTGCCCCCGTCCGCTTTGCGGTCTCAACAATCTTCTCCGCCGATTGATCCAACAGCCTATGGTCGAAGGCCTTTAAACGAATACGGATCTTCTGATTGGCCATTCTCCGTCCCTCCTTAATTCCGCACGCCTATGGCGAGTCCGCGGCTAGTTCGTGGGTGTGCCTACGGCTATTGTGTGCCTGCGCTACAAACGCCGCCTGCTACGAACCTGCGGCGTACCGTAAGCGCGTTCGCTCACAACAAAATGAGGGTGCGCAGGGGCAAAGGCCCCTGCGCCCTGTAATCCTGTGATTAACCCAGGATCTTGGTGACCACACCGGCGCCGACGGTCCGGCCGCCTTCACGGATGGCAAACCGGAGTCCTTCTTCCATGGCGATGGGGGTGATCAACTTCACCGTTATCCGGACGTTATCCCCGGGCATTACCATCTCTACGCCTTCCGGCAAATTGGCTA
>DUNX01000008.1 GCA_012839115.1 Bacillota bacterium | reverse complement strand
TTTTATAAAGGAAAAAACGGATAAAAGCGCTAGGAACAAGAAAAGAGGTTTCCTGTAACAAGTAATTGTCAGAAAACACTAAATACCATATAATTATAGTCAAATAGTTGAAAAATTGACACGGTATGTTTTCTTAATGGAGGCTGAAATATGAGAAAGAGCTTTAGGCTTCCGGGTGAACGGACACCCGGCAAGCGCGCGGCGCCCGCCCTTGCCAGGGAACAAAATCGCCTTGTGCTTAATAAAATGCCCTAAAGGAATATATTCGGAAGGGGCGAAAACCATGGGTTGTCAAGAGCGGGGGTTTCTTGCGGCTACTGAGGACGGCGGGAATTACCGGGATCGCGCGGGTGATCAAGAAGCCACGGCCGTGTTGATCGGCGGACCGCTGGCCCCGGGAATCAACGGTATGGTTCGTTTTAAGGACGTTCCGGGCGGGGTGGAAGTTTTTCTCCACGTGGAAGGTCTTCCCCCTTACCAACCCGCCCGGGAGGGCCGGCCGCCCGTAGGTCCGCACGGGTTTCACATCCACGAAAAAGGCGATTGCACCGTCGGCGACCAGGCAAATCCGTTTACCGCCGCCGGGGCCCACTGGAATCCGGATCACCAGCCCCACGGGAACCATGCCGGCGATTTCCCGGTGCTTTTCTCCAACTGCGGCCTGGCGACCATGACCTTCTTCACCAACAGGTTCAAAGTGGCCGAGATCGTGGGGCGGTCTGTAATCATCCATGAGAATCCCGACGATTACCGGACGCAACCGGACGGAGCGGCCGGCCGCCGGTTGGCCTGCGGGGTGATCAAACGTAAAGAATAAGTAGGAAGAGGGTATAGTGTTTATTGCTTAACACTGTACCCTCCCGAAAGGAGAATGTACAAATGCGAAAAACCCGGGTTTTTCTCGGCTTTATCCTTGCCATACTGTTACTGGCAATGGGGGCCAACGCCTGCCTGCTACCGCGGAAAGGCAAGGGGGCGGAGGGGATTCGCTTCTCCAAACCGGAGAATTTGCACCTGGAGATAAAAACGGACCGCCGGGTCTATACAGCCGGCGAACCGGTGGCCGTCTCTTTCCTGCTGCTCAATACCTCCTCCACTGCAGAAGCAGGACTGACCTTCAATACCGGGCAGGTCTTTGATTTGGTACTTTCACAGAATGGACAAGCAGTCTGGAGATGGTCGGCGGATAAGTTTTTCACCCAGGCCATCCAAGAAGAAAGACTGGCCCCGCAAGAATTTATCTTTGAAGTCCTGTTGCTCGCCCCGGAAATAACCGCACCCCTGGCTGCGGGCGAGTACGAACTGGAGGTCAGGATTACCGCAACGCAGCTCCGGGGCTACAGCAAATCCGTTCCATTGCAAATCCGGGAGAAGTAATTACCGGCGTCCGCCGGTGCGGCGGTCTCTCACATAAGCCGCCCAAGCCGTCTTGGGAGTAGCCTTTATCCCGGGGGTTTCCTTGAGTGGCCGCGGACTGCTCAAAGCCGGTAATGGGTAATTTTGTACCTCCTGCCCTCAATCGCCAACAAGGCGTAGGAGGAACCTCCCCAATGGCTGGCGGCGCCGGGGTTGAAAAGCGTCAATCCCCTCTTTTCCACCAGCACGTCCCGGTGAAGGTGGCCAAATAGGGCAAGCCCGGCTTTTTCTTTCCGGGCGGCGCGGGTCAGGAGTTGCAAACCACTGCGGACGCCGAGGTTATGGCCGTGGTTCATGTAAACCCTGACCCCCTCTAATTGGATACAAAGTTCATCCGGAAAAGCCCCGCGCGGGTCGCTGTTCCCGTTGACCGCTTCCACCCGGATCCCGGTCATCCTCTGCAGCAGCATGGCGTCAAATACGCCGTCGCCCAAATGGATCAGGAGAGCCAACGGTTCTTCACCGGCCTGTCCGCCTTTTCTTTCCCGCTCATAGATCCGGCGGAGCGTGGAAAAATCGCCATGGGAGTCGCTGACCACCAAAACTCTCATCATATTTCATCCCCCCGAATGTCGCAGGACTGGACTAAACGGGCCTGGTAAATTCCTGGACCGCGCGTGCGATCCCTGTGTTCTATGGCGTTTTTTTTTGAGCAGTATCGCGCGCGCGCGCGCGGAATAAAGCTATAAAAAGTCACGTGCGCGAACGCGCAACCCAAAAAAGCCACAAGCTTGTCCTTTTTATAAGGCCGGCCAAAAGACCGTCCCCGCCATCAGCCCGTTTTTTTGGCGACAAAGACATGGTTCTTCCAGTCATCATCATACTCATCCAGCACTTCAAACCCGTTTTTTTTCAGTAGTTTCCGGTAGGAGTCCGACCCAAGCGAAGTGTAGCGAAACAACACGCCGTTCATCGTCTCCTTTACCGTCCCCTTTTCTTTCCCTGCCGTAAAAAGAAAGAAACCACCGGGATTGAGGTGTTGCGAGATTTTTGCTATCGCCCGTTTCTGAGCGGCCGCCGGCAAATGGAAGAGCACCCCCCAGGCCACTACCGCAGCAAACGACAGGTTAAAAAAATCCGAATTCTGAATGGTTTCGCACTCAACATCAGCCTGGGGGCAGTTGCTCCGGAATCTTTTAACCATCTCCTGCGAACTGTCGATCCCAAAGACGGCAAAACCACTCCGGCACAGGGCCTCAGAAAGCGGAATGCCGGTTCCGCAGCCCAGGTCCAGGACTTTCGCCCCCTTTGGCAGCCCGCGGGTAACCGCCCGGACCTCGGGAACGCCAATATGCCTGCTGCGGTTGGCAGCGAACCAAGCGGCGATTTTGTCATACTCCTTCATGATCTTCCCTTCACTATATCAATATCCGCTGTGTGCAACTGTCAGGGGATGGCTGTCCGCTGCCGGCATGCGGCGGACGACGCGCAACAACTCAGAAACGGTCACAAAGCGGTAGCCCCTTTCCTCAAGAACAGGCAGAATAATACGCAAGGCCTGCAGGGTGTTGCCGCAGCCGTCTCCCTGGTCGGAGAAGGAAATAATAACCCCCGGCTTAACATTGCCCAGGACCTTCCGGGCAATCTCTTCCCCGCTGGCCAACGGCCAGTCATAGTCCTCCTCTTCGCCGCTCCGGAGGATCACTTCATAACCCAGGGCCTTGGCTACGCGGAGAAGGGTTTTGCCCGTACGTCCCCGCGCGCCAAATTCGCCGGCAGGGCGGAAAAGCCGCATGTTCACCCCGGTGAGCCCGTAGATTACCCGGTGCGCACGGTACAAATCCAGGCGGAGTTCTTCTTCGGAGAGCCGGTCAACTGGCCGGTGGGTATAGGTATGGTTCCCCAGTTCATGCCCTTCCCGGACCTGACGCAAAATAATTTCCGGGTAAAGCTCCGCTCGCCTACCGTTCACAAAAAAGGTGGCCCTTACATTATACTGTTTCAGCAAATCAAGGATCAGCCCGGTGGAGGTGGGACCCGGCCCGCCGTTAAAGGTAAGGGCAAGGAGTTTTTCCCCGGTTCTTATCTCCCGAATCCCGGTCCTCTGCAACAAGAAGTACCGGTCTTTGCCGGCTGGCCACGCCCGGCCGTCCCCGGCCAAAAGCAAGAAAAAAAACCCAATCCCCACCATTATTAAGGTGAAGTAAAGGAGGAGTCTATTGATCAGGATAACCTTCACCAACCACTCCTCCTTGTTTTTATTCGGATCCGGGGTGTAAACTCCTTTCATATATATGAGGTGAAACCGGGAAACTTGCCCCTGCTCTTTTCAGCAGGGCATTTACCAGGCTATTGAGTATATACGCGGGCGCGGAATTATGTGTCTTTCAAGGAGGGCGTCCCGTTCCGCTTCACGAGTAATAGTGCACGCAATTATGTACTGTTTTCTTTCCTTTACCCGCCCAGGAACCAGACGGCTATGGCAAAATAGATGGCAAGCCCGGTGGCATCGGCAATGGAAGTGATCAAAGGGCTGCTGGCCACGGCCGGATCCAGACCAACCCTGAGCAGGACAAAAGGAAGCGCCACCCCCATTATATTGGAGACCAGAACAACAGCGACCATCGCCAGGCCGACCACCACCCCGATCTGGTACCCTCCCTGGAAAAGGCCGAGCAAACCGCCGGCCAGCCCCATGGTTGCCCCAATGGCCAGCCCGACCAGTAACTCCTTGGACAAAACCCGGAACCATTGCGTGAGTTTGACGTCGCCTGTAGCCAGTGCCCTGATCATCAAAGTGGCGGACTGGGAGCCCACATTACCGCCGCTGGCAATGAGGAGCGGGATGAAAAAAGTCAGGACCATGGCGGAGGCCAACACGTCCTCATAGATGGAGATGACGGTGGATGAAACGAGATTAATCAGGATGAGAATCACCAGCCAGCCAATGCGTTTCCGGTACAAAGGCCAGACCCCGGCCTCCCGGTAGCCGCTCTTTAACGGTCTCACCGCTGCCGCCTTGTGAAAGTCTTCTGTAATTTCTTCTTCCGCCACATCCAGCACGTCGTCAACGGTAACAATCCCCAACAAAACACCGGCTGAATCCACCACCGGCAATACGCTGAGGGCGTGGCGGTGCATCATCCGGACGGCTTCTTCCCGGTCTTCCATGGCCGAAATTGTGACATAAAAATGGTTCATCAACTGTTCCACCCTGTCGGTGGGTTTGGCCAGGATAAAACGGCGCAGTTCCAACGCGTCCAACAGCTTCCAGGAGGAATCTGTGACATAGACAACATTAATCGTCTCGCTGTCTTTTCCCTTATGGCGAATGTGCTCTATGGCTTGGGCAACGGTCCACTCCGGCCGCACGGCCACATAATCGGGAGTCATCAGCCGGCCGACACTCTCTTCGGGGTACCCCAACAAATGCCGGGCTTCAATCAGATCGGCCGGAGACAAATAATTCAGGAGTCTCTGGGTGACCTGCCCCGGCAGTTCAGCCAAAAACTGTGTGCGGTCGTCAGGCTTCATATCCGCCAGCAACCGGCGCATTTCCTCACTGGTGAGCTCCCCGGCCAGCGCATCTTGATGATCCCCGTCCAGATAGGAAAAGGCTTCCGAAGAAAGTTCCCGCGGCAGCAGCCGGAAGACCAGGATCCGGTCGGCTTTCTCCAACTCCAACAGGAGATCGGCAATTTCCGGCGGCCTCATGACAGCCAGTTCCCGTCGTAATAGGGACCAGTTCCGGTCTTCAACAAGCCTCTTGATTTCCGCCAGGGATAGAATCTTTTGCTTCATTATTCTTCCTGTACCTTTCCGGCCGGACCACAGCAGGCCGGAGAGAAAAACCGGCACCGGCGGAGGATGGCCGGTAAAGCCCGGATCCGCCGGCCGGCCAAGAGGTAAACCGCCTCTTCCGGTGTGATGACCTTCTGCTGCAACCAGGTATATATCCGGCGTAAACTCGGCTTCAATTCTCTTTGCATGGCTCTTTCTCCCCTCGTCTTGATGATTTGTCGCGGGCCTTTTAGTATAATATCATGCCTGGTTTTTATTTTATACATCCCATTCCCTTACCCCCCCAGCCAGACGAGGAGAAGAAAGACCATTCCCGCGGCGGCGACCACCGGCAGAATCAAACCCTGCCGGTACCAGGCGATTACCGCAGCTGTCGCCAGTCCGGCCAGGGACACCCAGGGACGGCCGGGGACGGCTTCGATCACACCAGGAATAATCAGGGCGCCCAATGCCGTGTAAGGGATAAAAGCGAGAAACCTCTTGAAGGCCGGTGGCAGCGTGCGGCCGGAAAGCAACAGGAAGGGCAGAAGGCGCGGTATATATGTAACAGCCGCCATTCCAGCGATCAAAAGTAAGTCCGGCATGGATTATTCCTCCTTTTTCCTCCCGTAAAAATAACTGCCGGCAATTGCCGTCAAGACGATGGCCAGAATCAGGTTCCACCCGGCTGAAAAAAGTTGCAGCCGTTCAAGGAGTGTGTGGAAAACCCCGGCCCCAACAGCCAAAAAGAGAGCGGGCCGGCTCTTTTTCAACTCCGGGATCAGAATCGCGGCAAACATGGCATAAAGGGCTATCCCCATGCTGGCGCGGGCTTCTGCCGGCAGGGCGGCGCCCAGGAGGAAACCGGTGATTGTCCCGGTCAACCAGCCGCTGTAGGCCGTAACCTCCAGAGCGAGAAGGAAAAGCGGGGTCAGACGTTTTTTTCTGGTCACCGCCAGAGCAAAGCTCTCATCAGTCACACCAAAAGCCGCCAAGAACGTCAGCAGTTTACCTGACCCTGTTCCCGGCCCCGGCCTTTCTGGCTTAAGTCTTCCTGTTTCCGGTCTGCCCGGTTCTAGCCTTCCCGGCTCCGGTCCTTCCGGCCCCGGCCTTCCGGACCGGACAACTTCCCTGGTCTTTTCCGCTTCTTCCTCGACCTTTTCCAGGCTGTTCTCCCGCAACCGGGCGGCCAAGACGGTACTCATCACCAAATGACGGCTGTTCACCAGGAAAGTGGCGAGAATGATCTCGCCGGCCACCACCCCGGCCTGCAAGAGATTTAAGGCCATAAACTGGCTGGCGCCGGCAAAGACCAGGGCGGAAAAGAGGAAGGTCTCAAGGAGGGAGATCCCGCCGGCCTTGGCCAAGAGGCCAAAGGGGATTGAAGCGGAAAAATAGCCGATCAGCACCGGGAGGCCGCGGCGGATCCCCTCCCTTACCTCTTGCCGGTTTTGCCCCACGCTGCAGGCGGTTTTCTCCCCTTTTTGCCCAGCCCTGTTCTTCGCATTCACAATTTATCTCCCTTATCGCAACTGTCTATTTTTTTCTGCCTGCGTTTTTCTTTTGTCCGTTTTTCCGTGCAGACAGGGAATCCGCCAGAAGTTTTTCAATGTACCGCCGTTCAACAGCGGCGGTTCCGGGGCCGGGCTCATTTTCCCAGCCGTGGTAGTCGGAGCCGCCGGTCATAAAGAGTTTATACTCGCGTGCCAGATCACTGAGGGCGGCGACCATCGCCGGGGTATGGGCCGGGTAAAAGACCTCGATCCCCTCCAGCCCGGCGGCGCACAACTCCCCCACCAACCCCTGAAATCCATCCACCCACTTTGGGTGCACCCGTTCCGGGTGTATCCGGGGCGGGGGCATCCGCCCCGGATGGGCCAAAACCGGATGGCCGCCCGCCTGTTTCACCAGATCAATCATTTCCAGGGTGGGAAATTCCCGGTGTGGGACATAGGCCAAGCCTTCCGGTCCTAAGTAATAGTTAAAGGCCGCCCTCTCCGGGTCTTCCCCAATAATCCCTTTTCTTCGCAAGGCACGGTAAATATGAACACGCCCGACAAACGTCCCGCCGCCTTTGGCCACTTCCTCCCATGCCAGAGCAATCCCGGCTTTTTGCAACCGCTCGACAATCTCCCGGGCCCGTTCGTTCCTGGAGGTAACCAGCTTCGCCAGTACCCTCCGGAGTGCCGGATGACGCCAATCTATGCAATACCCCAGGATATGGAGTTCCCGCCCCTTATATTGGCTGGTGAGTTCCACCCCGGAAATGGTAATAAGCCCATCGGCCGCCAGGAAAGCCTCCAGCCCGTCAACAGAGTCATGATCGGTCAAAGCCGCTCCGGCCAGGCCTGCTTCTTTACATTTTTCCCCCAGTTCTTCAGGGGTCAAACAGCCGTCGGAGTGCCGGGAATGCGTATGTAGATCAAAACAGTCCATTTCTTGCTGCCACCTTAATCCAGTTCTTCCACCACCGCGCCGAGGGAAGTCAAATCAGTAAAGAAGGCGGGGTAGGATTTCTTCACGTGCTCCGCACCGTTAATTACCAGCCCTTCCTTGGTGCAGAGGGCCAGGATGGAAAAGGCCATCACCAGCCGGTGGTCCTGGTGGGCGTCGATCTCCACGCCCCCCCGGTAGCCGCCGGGGTTTCCGATGATCCAGAACTCATCCTGCCCCTCCTTTACGTCAACCCCGGCTTTTCTGAGTTCCCGGGCAAAATCGCCGATGCGGTCCGATTCTTTCCAGCGGAGGTTACCGACACCATAAAACCTGCTGGTTCCTTCAGCCAGCGTCGCGGCGGCCGCCATGGCCAGGACGGCATCGATTGCGTCTGCCCCGTAAAAATCAACGGCCTGCAGCTGTTGACCGCCCCGGATCTCCACCCCCCGGTCAGTCCGGCGGAGTTCCGCTCCCATCTTCTCCAAATGGGTCAATGCCGCCTTTTCCCCCTGCCGGTCATTGGCTGCCAGGTTGGTGAGGGTCACCCGGGAGGACAAAACAGCGGCGGCGGCCAGAAGCGCGGCGGCCGCCGGGTAGTCGCCGGGTACCCGGTAATGACCGGGGCGGTACCAGCCTGCCGGTACCGTAAAAACCAGCCGTTCCCAATCGGCCAGCGGCGTAACTCCCGCCTCGGCCATCACCTGCAAAGTGGTGGCCAGGGGCGGGGGCGACGAAAGGCCGTCGCTGATCCGAATCATTAACCCGCCCAGCAAGGGTGCGACGAACAAAAGGGCGGTGGCATACTGGGAACTCACCTTCCCGGAGACGGTTATTTCACGCCGGGCCAAGGGACGGCCACCCTTGACGGTGATGGGAAGCCGCCCGTTCCGGTCCGCCACTTCCGCGCCTAAAGCTCGCAAGGCGGAGAGGAGATCGTCCTGGGGCCTTTTCCCCAGGGAATCCGGGTAGGAGTTAACATAGGTTACCTCCGGCAACAAAAGCCCCAAGGCCAGAAGGAGACGGAGAACCAACCCGCCGTTGCCCGGGTCCAGTTCCTTGACTGGGCGGGGTTTTGCGCCAAAACCCCTGACCACCAAAACCCGGTCCTTTCCCTCTTCCCCCGCCTCTTCCTGGATGACGGCGCCCAACGCCCGGCAGGCGGCAAGCAAGGCCCGGGCGTCATCGTTGTCAGCCGGGTTGACCACCCGGCTCTCGCCTTCCGCCAGGGCGGAGAGCCAAAGATACCGGGTGGTATAATTTTTGGAAGGCGGCGCGGCAACCACGCCTTCCAAATGGGTTGCCGGCCTGACCAGTACTTTCATCCTTTCCGCCCTCCTCCCCTCTCCTGGACTTGATAACCCTTTGCCCGCAGGATCCGGACGGCCTCCGCCAACGCCGGGGCGTCTTCAAAGGCCAGGCGGAGGGTACCGCCTTCGCCCTCGCGGATCCGCAGGATCTCAATATCCTTAATATTCAGCCCGGCGGCGGCCAAGAGATTGACCACACCGGCAATGGTCCCCGGCCGGTCCTCAACCACCACCACCAGTTCGTGCAGGAGGGTGAGAAACCCCTTGCTTTTGACCGGCAGTTCCACCCGGGTCCGGGCCGCCGCCGCCAGCCGGTTTTCTAGCCGCTCCAGTTGGTCGCCGGCGATCTCCTCCTGGAAAGCCCGGAGTTCGTCGAGGAAAACCGTTAAGACTTGTAACAACGGTTCACGGTTGGAATGGAAGATCTCCCGCCAGAGAGCTGGCGAACCCAGGGCAATCCGGGTAGAGTCCCGAAAGCCCCCGGCGGCCAGGGACAGGGTGCCGGGCCGCTCCTGCTCCAGACGACAGGCGGTATTGACCAGCGCGGCGGCGGTCAAGTGCGGCAGGTGACTGACGGCCGCCACCATCAAGTCGTGTTCTTCCGGCTGGAGGAAATAGGGTATCCCGCCGACAAGCCGCACCAGGCGGACGAGGCACTCCCGGACCCTGGCGGGGGTCCCTGCCGCCGGGGTTAACAAGTAAACTGCATTTTGAAAGAGAAAGGGATCGGCCGCGGCAATCCCGGAAGCCTCCGTCCCGGCCATGGGGTGACCACCGACATAATAAACATCCGGCGGCAGGAGCGGGGGAACGGTTGCCGTCAGGCGGGCCTTGGTGGAAGCGACGTCGGTGACGATCGCTCCTTCTTTCAAAGTTGGACCGATCTTTACTGCTGTTTCCGGGATCCTCTCCACCGGTACCGCCAGGATTACCAGGTCCGCTCCGGAGACCGCTGTTGCCAGGTCGGACGCTTGTTTATGAATAGCCCGGCGGGCCAGGGCCTCCCGGCCTGTTTCCGGCGAAAGATCGTACCCCATAACCTCTTCGGCCCCGCCGGACCGGCAAAGACTCATCCCCAGCGAGCCGCCGATCAGACCCAAGCCGATGATACTCACTTTTTTGAAGTTCATAGGTCTTTCCCCACCGCCCGGGCCAGCGGTTCCAGCCCTTGGCGCAGGGTGGCAAATTCCGCCGGAGTCAGTGACTGGGGACCGTCGGAAAGCGCCTTTTCCGGGCAGGGATGCACCTCTATCATTAATCCATCGGCCCCGGCGGCCACCGCCGCACAGGCCAGGGGAAAAACCAGATCCCTCCGGCCCGCGGCATGGCTGGGATCAACAATCACCGGCAGGTGACTTAAACCCTTGACCAGGGGCACAGCACTGATATCCAACGTATTCCGGGTAGCCGTTTCGAAAGTCCGGATCCCCCTTTCGCAGAGGACCACCTGGAAGTTTCCTTCCTTCATAATATATTCTGCTGCCATCAGCCATTCTTCAACCCGCGCCGCCGGACCCCGTTTCAAGATGACCGGTTTTTGCGCTTGTCCGACAGCGGAGAGGAGGTTGAAATTCTGCATATTCCTGGCGCCGATCTGCAACACATCCGAGTATTCTGCGACCAATTCCGCTTCCTGCGGGCTGACCACCTCCGTCACCACCGGGAGGCCCGTCTCTTCCCTGGCTTCTTTCAGTAGTTCCAGACCTTCCCGGGCCAGGCCCTGAAATGAATACGGCGATGTCCTGGGTTTGTAAGCGCCGCCCCGCAACATCTGGGCGCCCAGTCGCTTCAGTTCCCGCGCCACCGTCAACAGTTGGTCGCGGTTTTCCACTGCACAGGGACCGGCGATCAGCGGCACTTTCCCGCCGCCAAAGGTGACCGGTCCGGCTTGAACCAATGTGGGTTCTTCCTTAAAATCCCGGCTGGCCAGTTTGAAAGGTTTCAGGATCGGCACCACTTTTTCCACACCGGCCATTGCTGCGATACTCTCCTGGATCTCCGGGGTCTTCTCCCCGATGGCACCGATAATTACCCGTTCTACTCCCTCGGAAAGATGAATCCCAAAACCCAACTCCTGTAACCGGCTTTTCACCATCTCCAGTTCACGCCTGCCGGCCGTAGGCGCCATGACAATAATCATCACTTATCATCCTTTCTACCATACTACCTTTTTTTATTTCCCAGTTCCGGCACGCCGGCCCTCTGCTGCAAACGCCGGCTGAACGATCTCAGTCCACCCAATTCAGAGCTGCTTCATGTAACCTTACCGGAACTTTGAGAACTCTCCTATACGGGTTTCTCAACCTACCTCGGTGATGACTTCCCGCAACGCCTGGAGAAACCGGGCGTTTTCTTCTTCCGTCCCCACCGTAACCCGGAAATGCCGGGGCAGGCCAAAGATCTCTGCCGGGCGGATAATAACCCCCTTCTGCAAGAGACGCGGA
>DUNX01000007.1 GCA_012839115.1 Bacillota bacterium | reverse complement strand
AACCCGCCGTAACCGTAGTCATACCCGCCTATAATGAGGAAGCCACGATCGCCCGGACTGTGGATGCCGCGCAGGCGCTGCCTGGAGTGAACCGGGTAATCGTGGTCGACGACGGTTCAACGGATAAAACAGCAAAAACGGCGACGGCCGCCGGCGCCGGGGTGATCAAAACCGGGACCAACCGGGGGAAGGGAGCCGCCCTGAAAATGGGGGTCCAAGCGGTACAAGGAGGGAGTGAACAGGGCGGGGCGGCGCAGGGCGGGTTTCTCCTCATCCTCGACGCAGACCTGGGGGAGACCGCCGGGGAAGGGGAGAAGATCCTGGCGCCGGTCTTGGCCGGTGAGGCGGACCTCTGTATCGGCCGTCTTCCCGCCCCGCGGAAAAAAGCCGGTTGTGGTTTCGTCCGTACCCTGGCCGCGGCCGGGATCACCCTCCTGACCGGGTTGAAGGTCACCGCCCCCCTCTCCGGGCAACGGGCTTTGAGCTCCCGGGCATTGGCTGCTCTTGAAAACCGGTTCGCCCCGGGGTTTGGCCTTGAGACGGGGATGATTATTGACCTGGCCCGGAAAAAGATGGTGATTAAAGAGGTACCGGTAGAAATGGCCCACCGGGAGACCGGTTGGGATCTCAAAAGCTGCCTGCACCGGGCGAGACAGTTTTGGGATGTCCTGCTGGCTCTTGCCGGGCGCCGGGTCTGACCGGGGGTTGCCGCCGGTGGTGCTTGCGCTTATTGCCGCCTATCTTTTTGTCCACGCGCTCCTGCCGCGTTTATCCACCCTGCTCGCCAAAGCCGGCCTGGTTCGGCCGAACTTCCGCGGGGAGAGGGTCCCCGTTCCCCTCGGTCTGGTTTTCCCCCTGGTTTTCCCGGTGGTTTACGGGATCATGGCCTTCTGCCGGATGGAGGAGGCCGCCGGGAAGCCGGTTGGGGGGCCTGCCGGCCTGAGCTTGCCGCACCTTTTCTCCCTGTTGTTTTTCGTCACCGCCATGGGCTTTCTGGGTTTTTGCGACGATCTGTTAAAAGATGATGAGCAGAAAGGTCTCCGCGGCCATCTTGGCGAATTAAGGAAAGGCCGGTTGACTTCCGGAGGGATGAAGGCCCTATTCGGCCTGGCCTTCAGCATCCTTTTTGCCGCCGGCATCCCGGCGCCCGGGGGCGATGTTGGCGCTGTTTTCCTCCTGGCTCTCCGGGCCCTGGTGGCCGCTTTGGCTGCCAACACCTTGAACCTTTTTGATCTCCGCCCGGGCCGGGCGGTCAAGGCTTATTTCTTCCTTATTTTCTTGCCCGTACTTTTCTTGCGAGATGGCAGGGTAGACCTGCACTACTTGTCTTTCATGCTTCCGGCAGTAGCCGGCGTTTTTGCCTATATGCCCTACGATCTTCAAGCCCGGGGGATGCTGGGCGATACCGGCGCCAATTATTTAGGGGCGTTACTCGGCGGTTTAGTAACACTCTACGGTGATCCGGTATTTACCGGGGGCGCCCTGCTTCTCCTGGTTTTTCTCCATATTTGCGCGGAGAGGTTCTCCTTTACCCGGGTGATCGCCAAAAACCGCCTTTT